>NZ_CAMFHL010000182.1 GCF_945952095.1 uncultured Arsenicibacter sp.
CTCAGGGTCAGCTTCAGCCCGTTTTATTCGATTTTGATGCGGGAACCAGGTTTGGTGCTTTCCGTAATGGTAGCGATCACCCTTCCGCTTTTCGAGACGATACTGACGCCGGGTTTTACCGTGATGCTGGTAATGATCTTATTGCCGATCCGCTGAAGCGAGTTGCTCATACCCTGAAGGGTATAATAAACATCGTCGCCGGTCAGGTTCTGGAGTTCAACCCTGAAGGGTTTAACCGCACCCGTACTGCTCTCTTTGGTACTGCTGCTTTTCCCGGACGAACTGGCTTTTAACAGGTGCGTATTGGCGGCATCAATTTCTTTGTACGCTTCTTTCTGGCCGTCGATCATCAGTGCATCCCGTTTCTGATAGGCTTTCTGGTGGGTAACGAGGAGGTCGTAAAGCTGCTCATCGGTAAGGTTTTTCGCCTTAGCTTCCTTATCTTTGCTGTACAGTACCGCAACCGGATCCATCTTCTCCTTTGCGACATCTTCTGGCGCGCGGCCGTTTTTTGGGATATAATACAGGCCGCTGCCGGGCGTAATCAGGATGAGGCCCGGCTCAATCAGGACCAGGTGCAGGCCTGCACCATTGCGCAACGTCTCTTTGGTATCTTTTACGTCCTGACCGTCCTTCACAATGCGTTGTTTGGCGTAAAACCCATAAAAGCTGCCATTGCTGAGCGTCGCGTCAAACCGGGGCTGATTAATGGCCGAGCTGATTTTCAGGACCAGGTCGGCGGGATAGTCGTTCCGGCCGATCATCAGGGGAGCTACGCCTGCTTCCACGCCGTAGCTCGGTGTCAGTACTGCCTTCACCTCATTCGTGCCTTTCTCAAACGTAACCAGAAACTTACCGATGGCCATATCAGGTTTATCTTCCTTTGCTCCGCACACAAACAGCTCACGGCAGTAGTAAATGCCGGTGAGGCCGTATTTGTCTTTAGCCGGCAGTTTACCTTCCAGAATGGTTTTCGCCGCGTCGGCCTGTTGTTTCTCGAACAGTGCTTTTGTCGGTTTCTGGCCACCGCTGCCCGATATGGATCCGGTAGCGGCCTCTGCCTTATCTTTCAGTTTCTGGAAAAGTCCCTGTCCGTTTACCTGCTGAGCCCCCAGCAGGGCAATGGCCAGCGTGATGCCTTTAATCTTGTATGGGTTCATATCCTTTGCTCTTTTGAGCAAAACTACCCCCGCCTGTAGCTATGGTGCACGGGCATTTCACGAACTGCACGGTTACACAGACTGACGGTTGGTTTGGGTTTATGAAGTGTTGTGGGCAGCGATTAAATTTACGTTTTACGATACCCTGATCTATATAATCTTTCTATCTTTACAGCGTTACAAATCACATAGTTAACCGATCGCCGTATGAAAAACGTACACGCTCTTTTAGCCGTAGCCTTGGTAGGGACGCTGGCCGGGTGTAGCCCGAATAACACTAAAATTACGCCGGAGCCTGTGGCCGGAGCCAGTGTACAGCCGGCGCCAATGCCAACGATACTGGTCATCGATGGCAAGGTGATGGCGATGGATGAGGTTAAGAAGAAGAATGCGATTGATCCGAATATGATCGAGCGTATCGATGTCCGTAAAAACGAACCGGCGCTGGTGGTGGCCTACGGGCCTGATGCGGTAAACGGGGTGATATTCGTCACGCTTAAAAAAACGGCCGTTGCCAAAAAAGAGTCAGGGAAATAAAACGACTACGATCCGATATTAAAAAAGGGCTGATGTTCGTCAGCCCTTTTTTAATGATGTTGCAACGGGAATTAACGCGCGCCCGGAGGGCAGTGCTGCAACAGGTAGTTGGTATACAATGTCCGTAGGTGCAGGTTGGTACCCGGTCCTTCCGAAATGCTGTGCGATCGGTTCGGGTACGGCATGACCTGGAACTGTTTATTGTGTTTAATCAGCTCATTGATCAGCACTTCGGCATTGGAATAATGCACGTTATCATCGCCGGTACCGTGAATGTACAACAGGTTGCCGCGCAGATTCTTCGCGTAGGTGATCGGCGAGCCCAGTACAAAGTCTTCGCGGTTTTCCTGCGGAATACCCATGTAGCGTTCCTGATAAATGTTGTCGTAGAACAGCTGGTTTCCAACGGCCGCAATCGAGATACCCGTCTTGTAAATCTCCGGATACTGGAACAGCAGGTGCAGGGTCGTTGAACCGCCGCCGCTCCATCCCCAGACGGCCACGCGGCTGGTATCGATCCAGGTATGTTGCTGGAACAGTTTCTTCGCGCCCATCGCCTGATCGCGGATGTTGAGGCGGCCAATCTGCCGGTAAATCGACTTGCGCCAGGTCGTGCCTTTCAGGTTCGGCGTACCGCGGTTATCGAGTGCCACATACACGTACCCCGATTTGGCCATGTCCCCGTTGAAGAGGTTGTTGAAGCCGGTCGAATACACATCGTTGACCGTTGAGCCGGCCGGTTCTCCGTATACGTGGAAGACCACCGGGTATTTTTTCGTGCTGTCGAACGGCACCGGTTTCACCATCCAGCCATCGAGTGTTACGCCGTCGTCGGTAGTCAGTTTAAAATACTTAATGTTGCGGTCGGGGACCGGTTTCATGGTGGCGGCCAGACTTTCGGCTTCTTTAAGCGCTTTGTGATCAGGTAGTTTAATCCATTCGCGTCCGTTCGGTACCGTATGGCTGGTAAACGTATGGATGGCCCACTTGCCGTTCGGCGAAATGTTGTAGCCGTGGGTTCCGTTCAGCCCTGCCGGCGTTACCTTTTCGAGTTTACCCTTCCCGTCCATCTTCACGCGGTACAGATACCGCTGAATCGGGCTGTCGGGCGAGGCGATGAAATAGACGTAGTTGGTCGCTTCGTCGATGTGGCTGATGGTGCCGATTTCGTATTGACCCGGCGTCAGCAGTACTTCCTTCATGCCGTCGCGGGTCAGGGTAACTTTGTAAAGGTGGCGCCAGTTGTCTTTTTCCGACACCCACAGGAAGCTTTTACCGCCTTCGAGCCATTCCCAGCCCGACGGATCGCCGGTGCCCCAGCGGTGTTTGCCGTCGAGCCATGCTTTGTCCAGATCGCCGTAAACGGCTTTGATCGTGTTGGTTGCCGGCTGGCAGATAAATACCTTGCTGACCTGCTGCTTGCGGTCGAGTTGTTCCAGAATAATGTCATTGACGGTCGGGAACCACTCCATGCGGGTGATGTAGTGCTGCTGCGGATCGCCGGGCAGCTGAATCCAGCTGGTTGGGCCGCCGTTGACGCTCACAACGCCGATTTTGGCCGGCGACGGGCTTTCGCCGACTTTCGGGTATTCGACAGGAATGGTATACGAGTAAATCGAATCGGTGGTGTTCAGCATCAGGTAATCACGGATGCCGCTGGCATCGACCTGCCAGTAGGCAATCTGTTTGCTGTCGGGGCTCCACCGGAAGCCGTCGCGGCAGTCAAATTCTTCTTCGTAGGCCCAGTCGAATGTTCCGTTGATGCGTTTGCGGGTGCCGTCGGTAGTCAGCGGGGTAATCTGGCCGGAAGCGACATCTTCCACGAAGATATTATGCTCACTCACATAGGCGACCTTTGTGCCGTCGGGCGAGAGTTTGGCAAACATCAGTGACTGAGCCGGTTTGCCCTTGCCCAGCTGGCGCAGCTGTCCCGACTTACGGTCGAGGACCCAGTAATCGCCACGGGTATTGTAGCGCCACACGCGGGCGGTATTGGTAAAAATCAGGGCCGTATTGTCGTCGGCTGAAAAGGAGTAGCCGGCAATCTGAAGCGGCGTGTCGGTGCCGGGTTTTTTAAGTTGGTCACGGGTGATAAGCGGGGTTTCCTGGCCCGTGGCAACATCGACTTTCACAAGGCCGGCATTACGGACCTGTGTATACGCGTTCCCGTCGGCAGACCAGCGGATTCCCTGTCCCGACTGGGCCGAACCCGAAAGCCAGGCAGCTAATAAAGCACCTACTAAAAGCAGCTTGCGCATTGGTGAAGTGATCTGAGTAAAATGATTAAGGGGTACAAGTTAGTAAATAAATAGTTTGTGAGCGTTGCGTCCCAGCCGTGTTAGGAGAGTAGTAGCCGGATAAATGATTAAAACCAATGGCAAAAGAACCGTTTGATTACAGCCTTGACTTTAAAAATACTGATTTCCGTAAACAGCCTGACCTGTACCGGGTAGGCAAGGGCGAGCAGGGGGTATTGCTGGTAGAACCCTACAAATCGGAGATTTTACCCCACTGGCGTTTTAAAACACCCGACATCGCCCGGGAATCCTCGGAAGCCATTTATAACCTATTTCTGGCTTATAAGGAGAACGGTGACTTCATTGGGATGGATATGGCGCGTAAGTTTCTCCAGATGGGCTATACCCGTGCCCGCCGATATGCCAATCACAAGTCAGGGCAGAAATACGATGGCCCGGTACCGGCGGATCAGAAAGGCCGGAGCGGGGCACACGGCCGCGCACAGCTACCCCGCGAAGAGGATGCCGAAAAAGCCGCAAGCGCACGGATTTTCTACGCGATGTATCTGAAAGCGCGGGAAGATGAACAATACCGCCGGCAAAAAAAAGAATGGCAGGAGAAATCGGGCTGATTCCTGATTCGCAACAACCGTACCAATTCCGGAAATACAGCCGTGCCGGAAGATCTGATCAGCAGGACAAAAAATGTATTGATAAAACGAAAAGGTTTAGTGAATGGCTTTTTTCCTTCATTCATAAAAGCTCAATACCTGATATTAAAAATGGTCTTTTAATTGATGCCAAATAAGACAATTATGCGTCACAAGATCAGGTAATTAAGAACTAATGAAAAACACCGAAGGCATTTAACTAAACAATCATGAGAACAGGTTTACGTATATTTTTATTTTGGTTACTCTCGTTGGTGAGTTTTAGTGGTTTTGCACAGAATGGCAAATTTGATGTACGCTTTTCTGTGAAGTCATTAGATTGTGCTACGATGAAAGCCGTCATCCGCGTAGAAGTTAAAGCAACCGATGCTAATTCTACCTTTTTGATGGGTGACGGTAACTTTCGGTTTACGTATCCATCAACCATTCTGACATCACCGCGGATTGTTTCAGAAGAAAACTTCTCCGGAAATGCACCGGCCAGTCAGAGTGCCTACGGAAGTCAGAACCTCAACGGATCGACGGAGGGCCCGACCACGGGTCGGGTCGTGCTCAATAACATTTACGGTGGCCGGCCGAACCCGACCCGCGTCGGCACATCATACATGACCGTTGCCTGTATTGAGTTCACGCTGAAACAATTGGTAACGTGCTTCGACCTGAAGTGGGATACCGCTTTTCCGGCAACGGGCATGAGTGAGGTCATCGTAGCTAGCTCAACGTCGTTTTCGTATACTACCAACGATGTGACGCCGGTAACGCACAACAACCGGAATGTTTGTCCGGCCGAATATTGTAACGATAGCTACGGCGTCCGGCTGGATCTGAAATCGTTTGATTGTCAGACGAAAAAGGTAACGATCCGCGTTCGGGTGAAAGCAACGTCGCCGAATTCAGGTACATTCCTGATGGGTGATGCCAACTACCGGTTTAACTACAATGCGTCGTTGCTGACCAACCCGCAGATCGTCCTGGAAGAAAATTACTCCGCCAATGCCCCCGCCTCCGACAATAACTATACGGCACAGGATCTTACAGGATCGCGCGTTTCGGGCTCAGCGGGGATTTTGTCGCTCAATACGAAATACAGTCCGTCGGGTAATGCCACGTCAGCCAAAGCAGTAACGACCGACTGGACAACGGTTGCCTGTATTCAGTTTGATTATACCGGCAGCGGTGCAACACCTTGCTTTACCATTGACTGGCGTAAATCGTCAGATCCGATTCCGGTGACGATCATGAATAAGGTTACGTTGTCGGGTACGGGCAGTTATTCCCTGCTTTCGGTACCGACCGGCAGTATCTACGAAAACCTGGATATCTGCCCGCAGCAGCTCTGCCCGACGGTCGCTACCGATCTGTCACTGACCAAGAAGTCGCTGTCTACGGGGCCGGTTACGCTGAACAGTATCGTGAGCTTCTCGCTGACACTGACCAACAAGGGACCTAACACCGCAACAAACGTAGTTGTAACGGACACGCTGCCGGTCGGATTACAGTTCGTGAGCGCCACACCGGCAGTTACAGTGGTAAATGGCATTGCGCAGTGGAAAGTCAGCAGCCTGTCGGCGAATACATCCACGTCGCTCATTTTACAGGCGAAAGTAACGGCTTACGGACCGCTCTTTAACAAGGCAGAAATTACCGCAGCTGATCAGAGTGATCCGAATTCGATTCCGAACAACGGATCGTATCTGGAAGATGACCTGGGCACTGCCTGCGTAACGGTACCGATTCCGATGTGTGCCGGTGACGAATTTGAGCTGTCTACCCCTGCAAGTGTTACGAGTGTCCAATGGTTCCGCAACGGAATTAAGGTCGGGGAAGGCCGTACGTATACGATCAATCAGCCGGGGACTTACACCTACCTGACAACCGTTGGCACCTGTCCGGCTGAAGGCTGCTGCCCGATCATTGTCTATGAAGGGGAGTGCTGCCCGGCTAACCTCTGCGTACCGTTTGTTATCAAAAAAACGAAATCGATAAAATAATTGTCCCTGTTTACAAATGAAAAAGCCCTGCCGTTTGCGGGGCTTTTTCATTTGTAAACAGGGTGGCCTGACGGCGTATGAGTATGGAAGGCGGCGTCTGCACCTTTTCCGGTAAAAAGCATACCGTGTTCAGCCTGAATCACCCGTTCCTCCGAAATTTTCTGTTGCCGGTTCTGTTGAGTGTCATCTGCCTGACCCATCCGGCAGCGGCGCAGACCGGTGTGGTTACCCAAACCCTGAAGCAGCATATCCTGACTGAAGCGGCATGGGCCATGCAGCAGCAACCCGTCACCGTAACGGCGCAGCGAAGTCCGCGGTCGGCGGGCGGGAAGCATGATTTTTTCTCAGAAGGTGACTACTGGTGGCCGGACTCCACGAACCTGAACGGGCCGTATATCCAGCGCGACGGCCTGACGAATCCCGATAATTTTGTGGCGCACCGGCAGGCCATGATCCGTTTCAGCCGGATTGTCGGTGCGCTGGCATCGGCCTGGAAGCTCACCGGTGATGACCGTTATGTACGGCAGGCTTTCCGTCACCTGAACGCCTGGTTTGTGGATACTACCACGCGGATGAATCCGTCGCTGACCTATGCGCAGGCCATTAAAGGGCGGTTTACCGGACGGGGGATCGGTATTATTGACACCATTCACCTGATGGAGGCAGCGCAGTGCGTGCTGGTCATGGAAAAGGCAAAACCGGCCGATCCACGGCAGGTGGCGGCAATCCGTAAATGGTTCGCTGAGTACCTGGTCTGGCTGACGACCCATCCGTATGGCAAAGACGAAATGGAGGCCAAAAACAACCACGGTACCTGCTGGGTCATGCAGGTCGCTTCGTTCGCTAAACTGACGGGCGATGAAACCCTGATGGCGTTTTGCCGGAACCGCTACAAAACGGTGTTACTGCCCAACCAGATGGCTGCCGACGGAAGTTTCCCGCTGGAACTGCGCCGCACCAAGCCCTATGGCTACTCGCTGTTTAACCTCGACGCGATGACCATGATCTGCCAGATCCTGTCGATCCCTGCCGATGACCTCTGGCACCACCAGACTGCCGACGGCCGTTCGATCCGCAAAGGCATCAGCTACCTCTACCCGTTTGTAGCCGACAAGGCAGCCTGGCCTCTGAAGCCCGATGTGATGTACTGGAACGACTGGCCGGTAGCGCATCCGTTTCTGGTGTTCGGCGCTGTACAGTTTCAGGAACCGGCCTGGCTGAAAACATGGCAATCGCTGGAGCACGACCCGAAGGTAGAGGAAGTGCTGCGGAATCTGCCCGTCCGTAATCCGGTCATCTGGTTGTAAACCCCGAGAAGAATACTAGACATCCCGTTATTCATGAAAAAAACTATACTTATTACCCTTACTTTCGCTGCCCTTAGCAGCAGCGGATTTGCTCAGAAAGCCTTGATTAAAAGCCAGTTTGATCTGGCGGAGAAACAGGCAAAGGTGATGCTGGCTGATATACCGGCCGCCACACCGGCTAATGCGAAAGTGGTGCCCGTCTCTCCGCGTACCCTCAGCCCGACGGGGGCGCTCCAGCTTGTGCCCGCCCGCGACTGGACAAGCGGCTTTTTCCCCGGCGAACTCTGGTACCTGTACGAATACACCCACAATCCGGAATGGCTGAAGCAGGCACGCCTGTACACGGCAAAAATTGAGAACGAAAAACTCAATGCCGGTACCCACGACATGGGTTTCAAAATCTATTGTAGTTTCGGCAACGGCTACCGGCTTACCAACGATCCGGCATACAAGGACGTAATTATCCAGTCGGCGCGGACACTCATTAAGCGCTATAAGCCGGCGGCCGGCATCATCCGGTCGTGGGATCACCATAAAGAGGTCTGGCAATGCCCCGTGATCATCGACAATATGATGAACCTGGAACTGCTGTTTGCGGCTACGAAACTGACGGGCGACAGGACCTTTGCCGACATTGCCGTAAAACACGCCCAAACGACGATGAAAAACCATTTCCGTCCCGACATGAGCAGCTACCACGTCGTGGATTATGACACGCTGACGGGGAAGGTCATTCAGAAAAATACCCATCAGGGCTACAGTCACGAGTCGGCCTGGGCGCGCGGGCAGGCGTGGGCATTGTACGGATATACGATGTGCTACCGTGAAACCCGCGACAAGGCATTTCTGGAACAGGCCGAAAAGGTGGCGGCGTTTATCCTGCAGCATCCGCGGCTGCCTGCTGATCTGATTCCGTACTGGGATTTTGATGCGCCGAAGATTCCGGACGAACCGCGCGACGTGTCGGCCGCAACGGTGATGGCATCGGCACTCTATGAATTATCGGCGTTCAGCAAACAGGGGGCTATGTACCGCGCAAAGGCTGACCGGATCATCGCCAATCTGGCTAAAAACTATGTGTCGCCGGAAGGAGAGAACCACGGCTTTATACTGCTGCACAGCACCGGGTCTAAACCGGCCAACAGCGAGGTCGATGTGCCATTGTCCTATGCCGATTATTACTACCTGGAGGCGTTACTACGGAAGCAGAAATTGTAAACAACCTGCGGTCAGGCCGGGTCGATAGAGGTCACACGGGCATTAACGGCCTGTTTAATGAGCCGCACGACCTGATTCATCTGCGCTTCATTGCCAATCGTTAAGCGCATACACAATGGTATCGGATAGCTTACCAGTATGTTACGACTGGCCAGAGAGGTACGGATCTGATCGAGCAGGGTGGCATCCTGAAAACGGAGCAGTAAGAAGTTCGCGGCTGAGGTATGGACCGTAAACGCACCGTTGACCGCCAGGTCACTGAGCAGGAAACAGACAAAATCGCGGAGATTTTTGACCCGTTCGCGGTTTTGCTGCAAGGCCAGGGCAAACGCCGGATTCGTCAGGAATTCGCGGACAATCAGCTCTGTAAAGATGTTAACGGTAAATGGTACGGTATGTTTTTTCAGCAGCTGGATAACCGATTTGCCGCCAAGTGCGTATCCGAACCGGATGCCGGGCATGCCATATCCTTTAGACAGCGTTTTCAGAACCAGCAGGTTAGGATACTGTCCGATCAGTATTTGGGCCGAATCGCCGCCAAATTCGCCATATGCTTCGTCTACGATGAAAATTGATTCGGGGTGTTTGTCGAGCAGTACCTGAAGGCTGGTGAGCGGGAGGGTAGTACCGGTAGGGTTATTGGGAGAGGTCAGGATGATCAGCGCCGGTTCGGCCAGCTGCGGAAAGGTGCTCAGGTCATGCGTGCCGTCGCAGGTCAGTTCCCATTCGCGGTAGGCCAGCTGCTCGTTGTCGCACACCTGATGGTAAAACGTAAAGGTGGGTTTTTCAATGATGGCGACAGACATAAACTTCGCAAAACACCCGACCATCTGCTGAATGAGCTGCGAGGAGCCATTGCCCAACACGACCTGATCGGGATGAACATTGTTGTGTTTTGCCAGGAGCGCCGTCAGCTCGTTATTGTAGAAGTCAGGGTAGCGGTTCCAGGCGAGATGTACCATTTTTTCGGCGATCTGCTGCTTGATGGCCTGCGGAATATCGAACGGAAGTTCGTTGCAGTGCAGGCGTACAGGCGCTGAAGCAAGGCCGTTTTCCCACAACAACGGTTCGATTGAGGCATAGTTAAGCTGAGGCTCGCCCGTAGGAGCCTGTTTAGTGATAACAGTCATGTCTGTGTTTATTTACTGGTTTAGAAGATAAGATTGTAATTCGTTCGGTAGCAGCGGGTTATTCGCCCCAGAACAGGCTGGTGATTTCTTCGCCATCAAAGACAGTAGCGTAACGGTCGGGCAGATACGTTTCCAGATGCGTACCATTCAGCGTGGTATAGGCAAATGTAGCGTCGCGCTTCCGGAGTTGGAAGCCGGTTTCAGCAAACAGCTGCACCCATTGTGCGGTGGCATAGTGTTTTTCAACCCGCACGGCCTCTGCATGTCCCAGCACATCGTCGATCTCGCGGCTGAAGAACAGTTTCAGGGCCGTTTTTTCGGTAGCCGTAATGGGTAAGGTATCGATAATCCGGAACAGCGCCCCGTAATGTTGTACGCAGTTAGTGAAACGCGCCGCATAGTCGGTGGTAAAGTGGTTTGAGTTGGGTTCGCTCAGCACCAGCGCCTGTACCGGCAGGGCTTTGAGCATTTCGAAGACCGCTTTCCGCTGCGAGGCATGCTGAATGTGGTGCAAGGCAAACGACGCATTGGCAAAAATCCCGTCGTGTTTTTCCGGCAGCAACCGGCGCATATCGTCAATCGACAGGTTTTCGATGAAGGCGGTCCTGGTCGTAAGCGAAACCGTAAAGGGAGCCTTTCCGCCTGCCTGCTCAATATTCTGCGCGGCGGCCGTAAGCGCGTCGGCAAACGGCTCGATACCAATCACATGCAGATGCTTTACCCGGTTACCCGGCTTGTCGGCAAGCGCTGCAATGATGTTGGCCACCTGAAAGCCGGTACCGATGCCGATGTCCATCAGGACCGGATAGTCACATTCGGCCAGCGCATCGGTCAGGAGGGTGTTGGTGCAGTGCTGGCTCAGGTTAGCCAGCGGAAATTGCCGGATCAGCAATTCGAACAGCCGGATCTGCGGAATGTCAAACCGCTGCAGGTAAATGTGCTCCTGCGATTGTCCGCCGGCTACATGCTTCCGCATGGCTTTGGCCAGCGTATAGGTAAACAGGGATTCGGGGGTGTCGAGGTCTTCGAGCGATTCGTGGTAGATGGCGTCCAGAGCCTGTATGTCCGGCTCCGTCAGGGAATCAGGCAGGCGGTTGGCCAGATTCCGGAGTTGCAGCAGGCTGTTTGTGTCAATTGCTTCCATTGGTTTATACCGGGTTGTTGCTGTGAATTGTTGAACAAAGCTAATGTGACGGAAAGGCTGTCTCCAAAAGTTAAACGCTGAGTAGCCGGTAATATCCGTCGAAGTGTAGCTAAACTGCCGGTGAACCGATAGCGGCCGGACTGCTGATCATCGTATGGGCGAGGGTCTGATAGCAGATCCGCCAGGCATCGGCGGCAGCGGGCGTCCAGTCACGGCCAAGGCCCTTTTCCAGTGTCCAGAGCAAGGCATTGCCTACCAGCGCATAATGTTCGGGTTTTACCCCGTACTGCACATGCCGCCGGGCGAGATCCTGTACCTCGGGCAGTAGTTCCGTCAGGCTATCAAGCCGCGCCACCACCACGCTGATGGTGTCGATCAGCTTTTTATACTGTTCCTCCATGGGCGATTTAAACAGGAGTTGTAGCGCCGGATTGTCGAGAAACAACCGGCTGTAAAACACATCGCCCAGCAATACCGGGTCGACCTCCCGCAACAGTCTCCATGTTTTTTTAACAAGCTGTATTTGCTCTCCGGTCATCATAGGTCATTTATGGGTGTATACCCTCTCAGTGCGCGTAATTGATAAAATTGACATATACTGGTGAACCGGCCAAGTTTTTCGGGCCGACTGGTAGTAACTTTCCATTGAACGGATGCCGGGAAATGGCCCAATGGTAAAACCGGCAACCGGTGGCTGAAACCATTCCATCCGGGTTTAGGGTGTCTCTTTCCGGTTTTGCTACCGTTCAACTTACTTTTTTTGCAGAATCGGTTCTTTATGTGAAGTTTTACAGAATACCTTTCTCCATCATTCGCTGACCGGTAATGAACGCTGTTCTGATTGAAGACGAAAAACTCGTCGCTAAAGAGTTTGCCTTTAAGATCGCTGAAATTGATGCCGATATCAGGATTGTAGAAACCCTGCCCAGTGTGAAAACGGCACTGCGGTGGTTTGGCGAACATGCCGAGCCTGATGTAGTATTTGCCGACATCCAGCTGGCCGACGGGGTAAGCTTTGAAATCTTCGAAAAGTTTACGCTGAACTGCCCGATTATTTTCGTGACATCCTACAATGAATACGCCATACAGGCCTTTAAGGTAAACGGCATTGATTACCTGCTGAAACCGGTCGATCCCGAAGACCTGGAAAAGGCAATTGCCAAAGCCCGGAACATTAACAGACAAAAGACGGGCCTGTCGGTCGATTTGCAGAAACTGATGCATGCCTTACAAAACCCCGGTGCGGCTCCGAAGCCGGTGTATAAGGAAAACTTTCTGGGCAACTCGCGGAGTGGCTGGGTACCGGTTAAAACGGCGGATATTGCTTTTTTTCAGTATGAGCTGGTCAACTTTATGGTGACGAAGGCCAATGAACGCTACACCCTCGACTATGAAACAATGGAGCAGATTGAAGAGCTGCTCGATCCGGCACAGTTCTACCGCGCCAACCGGCAGTGTATTGTCAACATCGATGCCATTCACAGCGTGAAAAGCCTCGATAATGCCAAACTGATACTGCGTCTGCGGCCGCCGCATCAGTCGGTAGAGGTTGACATCAGCCGGCAGAAGGCCCCTGCTTTTAAACGCTGGTTAGACCGGTAGGCGGCAATGAGAAAGCCCCTGACAGGTTTTTGGGTCGTGCTGATCTGGCTGTTGGCCTGTTCGGGACTTCGTGCGCAGCCGAACACGCTGCCGCTGGAGTTTGAGCACATTCAGGAGCCGCAGGGTTTGGCTCACAACCTGATGGGTGCCATTCTCCGTGACCGGAACGGATTTCTGTGGCTGGGCACAATTGATGGTCTGAACCGGTTCGACGGTACGCATTTTACCGTTTTCAAAAGTGGCCTGACCGGAAAACAGGCCATCACCAACAACCGTGTACATGCGCTGTGTGAGGATAAGCGGGGCTACATCTGGATTGGTACCCGGCGGGGTATCAACTGTTTTAATCCGGAAACGCAGCAGATGACGCAGATTGATTCAGTAAACGGAAAGCGGCTCAGTGTTTGTTACAGCATCGTTTGCGACCGGCAGGGCAATGTCTGGTTTTCGGACGGTAATGCCGGTCTGGTCTGCTACCGAGTGAAAACCGGAAAATTTGACCTGTTTGCCGTTTCACCGGCAGACCCGGGGGCGCTGACTGCCGACATTACACGCAACGGGCTGGTTGAAGACCCGCACCGCAACGGCCTCTGGATGACCACTGCCGAAGGACTCAACTATCTCGATACCCGTACCAACATTGTTTACAACTACCGGAACAACCCCGATGCACTCCCCATATTTACGCGGCACAGCACGTCAGCCCTCGCTCTGGACGGTAACTCAACACTGATTTTTTCGGACAATGAGGCAAAGCAGCTTGTGGTGGTTGACCTGAAAACACGCCGCATGCGGACACCAATTACCCTGACGGGCACCCGCAACCGCGCAGCTTTTCCGGTCGGGACGGTTTTCGTCGACCGGAATCATAATCTCTGGATAAGCTCATGGTCATTTACCTTGTTTTTCATTGAGGGCAGCACGGGGAAGTCAACCGAGTTTTTTCATGACGATGCCGTTAAAACGTCTGTGGCGGCCAATTTTTTCTGGGATGCCTGGCAACACCCCGACGGGTCCATCTGGCTGGCAACCATGAACGGGTTGTCGATTACAAACCCCGAACGAACATTTTATACCATTTACGACCTCAAACGCTACGACCCGACCATCAACGATTATTTCGGGATCTCGTCGATGGCAGCCGACGGTGCTACCTGGTGGCTGACGACGCCTAAATACCTGATGCAGTTTAACCGGCTAACCAATCAGTTTGAGCGGTATCTGTTGCCGGTGCAGGAAGAAAATAACTATACGCCAAATCTGCCGCAAGTGATCCGGGACCCCGTCGGTAAGCAACTGTTTATCCGGTTCTGGCGGCAGATTGTCACCTTTGACCTGAAGCGTAAAACGTTTTCGGCTATTTCTATTCCTGACAATATCCTGCAACCGGACGCGGATACGTGGTTCTCGTACATGGATGTGCAGGGAACGTATCTGTGGCTGTACGGCACCTTCATGGCAGGGCTGCGGTACGACCTGCAAGACCGGACCTGGGAAAAAATACCAATACCAAAGCCCGCCGACAAGTTTCACATTACCTGGGCGGCGGTTGACCGGCAGGGGACCTACTGGCTGAGCAGTTTTCCGAACGGTTTTTACCGGCTCAATACGGCCCGTAACCAGTTCGAACTGCATACCCGTAACCCACTGCCCGATTATTATAAACGCTGCCGGTCGTTCCTCATAGATGCGCATAATACGTTCTGGCTGCCGGTCGATGGTGCGGGGCTGGCGGCTTATTCTGCCGTATCGGACACGTTCCGGCTGTGGGGAGTGAAGGACGGGGTCGATCCGAACAACTATGGCATGGGCAGTGTCGATCAGGCGGGGCAGGTCTGGGTGCCGTTCTATAACCGGTTCCGCATTTTCTCGCCCCGGAACCAGCAAACCCGGTCGTTTACATTACAGATTAACGAAAGCGAATTTCAGTACGCGAATAACCTGATTAATCTGCCCGGCGGCAACATTCTGGCCTCGCTGAAAGGGTATCTGGTGGAGTTTATGCCCAACCGGTTTGGTAAGCCCATGCC
>NZ_CAMFHL010000183.1 GCF_945952095.1 uncultured Arsenicibacter sp.
GATATGCGGTAGTCGGCGTCAACTACCGGGGCAGCAGCGGCCGTGGGCTGGAGTTCTGCAAGACCATTTACGCCGATTGGGGCAACAAGGAAGTTTCCGACATTTTAGGCGCGGCTGACCAGCTGGTGCAGAAAGGCATTGCCGACCCCGACCGCTTAGGCATCGGTGGCTGGAGCTACGGCGGTATCCTGACCAATTACACCATCGCAACTGACCCGCGTTTCAAGGCGGCAGCGAGCGGAGCCGGTAGTTCCCTGCAACTGACCATGTACGGCATTGACCAGTACGTTAACCAATACGAAAATGAGCTGGGTGCTCCGTGGAAAAATCTGGATAAGTGGCTGAAACTGTCGTATCCGTTCCTGAAGGCCGATAAGATCAAAACGCCGACCATGTTCATGGCGTCGGAAAAAGACTTTAACGTGCCGGTAGCGGGTAGCGAGCAGATGTATCAGGCGCTAAAGTCGCTGGGGGTACCGGCGCAGCTGATCATTTACCCGAACTCATTCCACGGCATTACAACGCCAAGCTACCAGAAAGACCGCTTTGTCCGCTATCTGGACTGGTTTGACAAATACCTGAAAGCACCGGCGTTGCAGGCGCAGAAATAACCTGTAAAGTATACACCGTAATCGTGGCCCGATCAGACAGTATCACCTGTCAGGTCGGGCCACGACCTGTTTCCGGAAGAGGTATCTGACCGCTTACGCGCGAAAACCGGCCATTGGCTCAGTAGGGTGGCTATGTCTCAGGTTTCCATTGTAAGTTTCTGGTAGAACGTTGCTTAGCCGTATTCCGGCAGGCACACATGCGTTGTTCTAACCACAAATTCCGCAACAATGAAAAGCCTGATAATTTTCTGCACCCTATGGCTGTTTTCGGGTATGGTATCCGCCCGCAACCTGACCGCCCCGATGGCGGCGACCACGCTGACCGGAAGCATTTCCGTCACCAGCAGCCAGCAAACCGGTAATCCACGGACGCGTACGTTTACCTACCACCTGCCTGCTGCTACACCTGCCTGTAATCTTCCGCTGATGATTGTGCTGCACGGCGACGGTGGAAGCGGTGCCGGTATCATGAACTATACCGGCTTTAATGCCGTGGGCGATGCGCAAAATTTTATCAGCGTATATCCGGATGCACTACCGGTGGCAGGGTCGGTACAGTGGAATAAATTTGCTGATAATGCAACGGGATCAGGGGATAACGGCAACGATGCCAACGCGCCTGATGATGTACAGTTTATCGTAGACCTGATCGATTATTTCTACCGGCGTTTCGGCGTTGACCGCAGCCGGGTGTATGTAGCCGGCCATTCGGGTGGGGGCTTCATGGCGTATTACCTGACGATCGCCAATGCCTCGAAGGGCCGTATTGCCGGTATTGCGCCGGTAGCTGCCAGTCTGTGGGGCAACGATACCTACCTGAACAGCCAGTTTGCTGCCGGCACATTTTCCCGGACACCCGTACTGCACATCCACGCCACAACCGACACGGAGGTTGGTTTTCCTGACCTGAACAGTGGCTGGATCTGGCCCGAAGCCTCGTATGCCTGGCCGACCTGTGCGAATGCCGCCCCGGTGATTTCGACCAATACGGCTGACATCACCCGGTATGATTTCTGCACCAGTCCGGTACCGGTTGTACTGCTGGCACTGAAACGGGCTGGTCTGGGGCATGCCTGGCCAACCGTAGCCAATTCGGGTTATAACACCGAACAACAGATCTGGTCGTACCTGGGTCCGTTTAGTAAAGGCAGTTATTCTGTGCCGGTGCCGGTCATCAGTCCGTCATCAGCGTCGGTAACGGCGGGGCAAACAATTTCGCTGACGGCCGCTTGTCCGGCGGGCCTGGGATATACGTGGAACACCGGCACAACGGCGGCTACCCTTGCGGTTTCACCGGTCACATCCACCACCTATACGGCCTATTGTACGGCCGGTTTGTGTCGGGGAGCTGCCGGGCAGGTAGTTGTGACAGTTGGCAGTACTACGACAACGGCCGCCGCTGTTATCGACGATCACATCAAAACAGATCAGTTCGGTTATTTGCCGGCCGCACAGAAGGTTGCAGTCATCAGCAGCCCGGATCCTGCTGTGAGTCAGTACAATCAGACAAGCCAGTACACGCCGGGCAGTACGTATCAGCTTCGGCGGGTAGCTGACAACAGTGTAGTGTTCAGCGGAACACTCGTGGCCTGGAATGGGGGCGCAACGCATAACCAGTCGGGCGACAGGGTGTGGTGGTTTGATTTTTCGCCGGTGACGACGGCCGGTACATACTATGTCTGCGACGTCGGGCAAAACAAACGTTCGTACCCTTTTGTGATTGCCGACAATGTATATGATGTTCCGGCGCGGCAGGCATTGGCGGCTCTGAAAATGCAGCGGTGCGGGGTGGCCCGTTTCGGGCAGCTGGGTAGTAAAATCTGGCAGGATGCAGCCTGCCACCTCGGCAATTTGCAGGATACGCATTGCCGCGATGTGTCGGATCCGTCCAATGTAGCCAAAGAACGGAATATGTCGGGTGGCTGGCATGATGCGGGTGATTTCAACAAGTATGCGCTCTATGCAGCAGAGGCGCTCCATAACCTGCTGAAAGCCTATGAGGAAAATCCGGCCTCGTGGACAGCCGTTGCCGGTACATTGCCCGCGCCGCTCGATGAGGCCGCGTACGAACTGGACTGGTTGCTGAAAATGCAGGACAGCGATGGACGGGTACGGTGTAAGGTCAGTATCAAAGGCTATGGCATAAGCAGCCCGCCCGGTACAGATACCCGGCAGCGGTTTTACGGAGGCGCCAGCACCCTGACGACCTATGCCGTTGCTTCCGTGTTTGCCCATGCGGCCAGCGTATTCGGCAGTTTTTCGGCAACCTATGCCAATACGCTCAGGACAGCTGCCCAACAGGCCTGGAACTGGGCAAACGCAAACCCGAACGTAATTTTTGACAATACGCCGTTTCTGATAAATGGTGGCGGTAGTTTTAACCCTGACAACGGTATTTACGGCGATGCGGCCAGCAGCAGTTATTACCGCAGTGTTTCATACCCGACGGTGGCGGCTGCCTATTTATTCCGGTTGTTTGGCGCCACTGCCGGTGCGGCTTACAAAACAGCATTTGAAACCCTGTACGCGCAAACCAGCCAGATGCAGTGGTCGGCTGGTTCGGATGCTTATTTCCCCGATTGGCAGGTGGTACTCGACGCGTTGCTGACCTACGCCAACGCACCGGACGCGACGCCCGCTCATGCCACCGCAATCCGCACTAAATTTACGGCCCTCATCACAACATCGTCAAAATTACTGCCTGCCTTTGTGAACCGCACAGATGCCTATCGGGCATACCTGAATTACCACCCGTGGAACTCAAATCAGCAGAAAGCACAGGCCGCTGTTCAGCTTCAGCTGCTAAAAATAAATAACCTTAGTCCGGCAAATAATACAGCGTTGCAGCAGGCGGCGCTGGGTTACCTGCATTACCTGCATGGTCTGAATCCGAATGCGAAATGTTACCTGAGTCAGATGAATGCCCTGGGTGCGTCGAACTCACAGAATGAAATCTATCACGGCTGGTTCTGGGACGGCACAGTCTATGACAATGCCCTTACATCGGCAACCGGTCCCTTCCCCGGTTTTCTGATCGGCGGACCAAATCAGGATTACAGCGGCGCGCTGATACCGCCTAAGGGGCAACCGGCGCAAAAAGCCTACAAGGACTGGAATACGGATTATCCGGACAACGCCTACGAAATTACGGAGATTGGTATTTATACGCAGGCTGCCTATATCCGGCTGGCAGCGGCCTTTATGACAAGACCCCTCTGCACAGATGTTGCTGTCAGTCAGTCGGTTCAGTCGGGTGATTGGCAGGCCGCCTCGACCTGGCTGTGCGGAACGGTTCCGGCGGTGAGCAGCCGTGTCCGGTTGATGGCAGGACATGTGGTAACAATTTCGGCCCCGGTGCAGGTAAAGCAGATACAGGTTGACACGGCAGGGCAGCTGCGGTTCAGCGCGGGCGGTAAGCTGATACTGGCACCTTAATTTTCTTAAATGCAACATTGTTGCATTTAAGAAAAAAGTCCATACATTTGCCGGTGAGTTATCACTGGAACTGTATGAAAAAGCTACCTGTAACCGTACTGAGCGGGTTTCTGGGCGCGGGTAAAACCACGTTGCTCAACCACGTCCTGCATAACCGGCAAGGCCTGAAAGTGGCCGTTATCGTCAACGACATGAGCGAGGTAAACGTGGATGCGCAACTGGTGCAGCAGCAGCATACACTCTCGCGGACGGAAGAAAAACTGGTCGAAATGAGTAATGGCTGCATTTGCTGCACCCTCCGCGAAGACCTGATGCTGGAAGTGGAGAAACTGGCCCGCGAAAACCGGTTCGATTACCTGCTGATTGAATCGACGGGGATTTCGGAGCCGTTGCCGGTGGCACAGACCTTCTCGTTTGTCGATGCGGAAAACGGGATTGATCTTTCCCGGTTTTCGCAGCTGGATACGCTGGTAACGGTCGTGGATGCTTACAATTTCCCGCGCGATTTCGGTTCTGTAGATACCGTGCACAGCCGGTCACTGAACGACGATGAAACCGACACGCGCACCATCGTAAACCTGCTGACTGATCAGATCGAATTTGCCAACGTCATTATCCTGAACAAAACCGACCTGCTGCCGCGCTATCAGGTGGGTGAACTACGGTCGATCCTGCAAAAACTAAACCCGAAGGCGCAGCTTATTGAAAGCCAGTTCAGTAAGGTCGATCCGGCTCTGATTCTGAATACCGGCCTGTTTGATTTTGACGAAGCTTCGCAGTCGTCAGGTTGGATACAGGAGCTGGAAAACTATAAAAACGGTGTAGGCCATACCCCCGAAACGGAAGAATACGGCATCGGATCGTTTGTGTTCCGCGACCGCCGGCCGTTTCATCCGGTCCGCTTCTGGCACTATCTGAGCGAACACTTTCCGGCGGGCATCATTCGCAGCAAAGGACTGTTCTGGCTGGCATCCCGCCCCGACGAAGCGCTGAATTTCAGCCAGGCAGGCGGGAGTCTGCGGGCCGAGCAGGCCGGTGTGTGGTGGGCGTCGATGCCGTTTCAGCAGCGGTTACGGTACGGCGCGTTCCTCGACCACCGCGAACAGATTGAAGCCCGCTGGGACAAACGCTTCGGCGACCGGCAGAACGAACTGGTCATTATTGGCCAGGACCTGAATAAAGCACAGATTATAAGCGAACTGACAGACTGTCTCTGTACGGAGCAGGAGGTCCTGCACATGGAGAAAAAGGGGCGGTTTACCGATCCGTTCCCGGTCTGGCAATAACAACAAAACGATGAAAGAACCATACGATGCCGCCATTATCGGCGGCAGTTTTGCCGGGCTGAGCGCGGCGCTTGTGCTCGGCCGTTCGATGCGGCATGTAGTCGTCATTGATGCCGGAAAGCCCTGCAACCGACAGACCCCGGCGTCGCATAATTTTCTGACGCATGATGGCCGCCCACCGCACGAAATAGGGGCAGAAGCCCGCCGGAATGTGCAGCATTACCCTACCGTTGACCTGATCGACGGGACGGTGATCACGGCTGAGCAAACTGCCGGAGGCTTTACCCTCACAACACAGGAAGGAGACCGGCTGACTGCCCGGAAACTGTTGCTGGCAACGGGTGTGGCCGATCAGATGCCGCCCAGACCGGGGTTTGCCGAATGTTGGGGGCGTTCGGTGCTGCATTGCCCGTTCTGCCACGGTTACGAAGTCCGGAACGAACCAATCGGCTTACTGGCCAACGGAGATATGGCCCACGAACTGGCCTTGCTGATTGAACAGTGGAGCCCCAACCTGACCCTGTTTACCAACGGACCGTCGACGCTGACCGCTGACCAGATGGCCGATGTCCGGCAGCTGGGGATTCCAGTGGTCGAAGACGAGGTGCAGGCTATTTGCCACGAGGAGGGATTTATGCAGGCGGTACAACTGGCGGACAACCGGACGATTGCGCTGAGCGCCATATTCAGCCGCGTGCCGTTTACCCACCATACCGACCTGGCGGAGCAGCTCGATTGCGCTTATTCGGAGACCGGGCATATTGCGGTCGACGGGATGGGCCAAACCAATGTAGCGGGTGTATTTGCCGCCGGCGACTGTACGACGGTAATGCGGCAGGTAGCGATGGCGGTGGCGGCGGGGAGCAAAGCCGGCGTGGCGGTAAACCGGATGCTGCGACAGGAGGAATTAGCGCGGCGCCACCAACCTGGCGTATAAAAAAAGCGGACAGGCTAAAGGGCCTGTCCGCTTTTTTATGGGAAAGAATGCTGCTGCTTAGTGTTTGAACACTTTCACCAGATACACGCACTCCTGTACTTTTTTGATCTGTTGCTTCCGTGGCAGTTTAGCCAGCGTATTTTTCCGGTTCAGTTTCAGCGACGCCCCTTTCAGCGAATCGCCCGGAATATCGCCGATGGCCCGGAAGAGGTAATCGGTTTTGATGGCGAACGAAGCGCCTTCGGTCGAAACCTGTTTCCCGCTGATAACACCGATAACGTTGCCTTTTTCGTCGAGAAGCGGGCCGCCGGAGTTCCCCGGGTTTACACTGATCGCCACCTGATAGGCTGAGGAATCGTTGCGGAAACCGGTGCGTGAGCTCAGATAGCCTTCATCATACACAATTTCGTCGCGCGGGTAACCGAGCGTAAAAACGCGTTCGCCTAAATCCGACGGACGTGGCTCAAAACTGTAGGGCAGCGTCGGCAGTGGTTTATACGAGCTGTCGCTCTGAATCTGTAAAATGGCCAGATCATAGCCACGGTTTGTATATACCATGCGTGCCTTATACACATCTCCTTTATGATCCTGTACATAAATAGAGTCCGCGCCCTGTACAATGTGGTTGTTGGTAACCAGATAGCCATTCGGGGCCACCAGGAAGCTGGTGCCGGCTACCCGTGCCGGTGTCGAGTTAAAGGCCGCCCGGCGGCGTGCGCTCAGGCTGCTCAGAATCTGGTTCTGCGACTGTTTAATCGCCTGTACATCCCGCCGCAACATGCTGTATTGCGCCTGCTGCTGGTGCGTTGACCGGTATTGCCACACGGTGAATAGGGTAGCAAACGTCGTCACCAGCGCCACCGAAGCCGCGATGGCCAGTGTCTGCTTGTGGGCCTGCCAGAGTTGCCGGATCAGGGTCGGACGCTTTTGCTGCTGCCATTGCAGGTTGTTCTGAATGGCATCCATATCCATGCTGGCGTGAATCTGATCCAGTTTTTTTCGTAAATCAACCCGGCGGCGATACCGCTCAAGGGCTTTTTCTATGTCCTGATCTTCTTCCATCGGTCAATCCTCCTTATACACCGAAAAAAACAATCGCTTCAGCCGCTGCAGGCACTTGTACTTCTGCGTCTTGGCGTTGTCCGGGTTCGTATATCCAAACTTATCCGTGATTTCCTGCATTGACAGGTGACGGATATAAAAATCTTCTAATAACGTGCGGCACGGCTCTCCCAGCTTCGTCAGCGATGATTCCATGACCTCAAACTGAATGTCCCGCTGCGCGTGGTCACTCAGGTCGGTTTCAATAGCAACCGTAGGCTCGCCCTCGCCGGGATCACGCTCGGTATCGTAGAGCGTGTAACGGCCTTTCCGGGCCAGTTGTTTCAGCCACAGCCGCCGGCACACCGAATACAGGTAGGTTTTTACCTGACAGTGCAGTTCCAGCGAGCCTTCGGTGACTTTTTCATAGAGCACCACCATGGCCTCCTGAAAAATATCTTTGGCGTCGTCTTCGCTTCCGTTGTTACTGACAATTAAGTGCAGTGCCATCGGAAAATACCGCTGGTAGAGCTGAGCAAGCGCTCCGTCTGCGCCTTCGGCCAGACCCGCCAGCAGCTCATCATCCGTGAGCCTTAACCGGTTAGCGCCTGTGCCGGGCGATCGTAACCCGCTATTTTCCTTCATTAATTACCTTCATAGATTAATACGCCGCCCTGAAAATAGTAACCCAAAAAAAAATATAAAATATTTCTCAATCTAATGGGTTACCTATTTCCAGATAGGGTATTAAGGTTGACATTTATCATTAACGTTTAAACGCTACAAACTCATGAAAGCTCTGGTAAAATACGCATTCTTCGCAATGGCAATGATCTCTCTGGCTACAGCTTGCCAATCGAAAAAAACTGAAGAAGGTGCAGCTACAACTGACTCAACAACGACGATGTCAGCTGATTCTTCAACAATGGCTACAGACAGCACAATGGCAACTGATTCGGCTGCTACAATGTCAGCTGATTCAGCTAAGTAATTAGCCCTATTGTTCACTAGAAAAGCGGTCCCGACAACTCGGGATCGCTTTTCGCTTTTATACGGGTCATCTTTTCTGTTCAGACAGGATTACAGGATAAACGGGATTACTTTTGCATTAACTTGTTTACTGGTCATTCAGTTACTCATTGAATCATACGAAGGCTGTTTATTCAGACAGGATTACAGGATAAACAGGATTCTTTTTCAAGACTTTACCAAATGACCCTGTCAATCATTGAATCATACGTATCCTGTCAATTCAGTCAATCCTGTCAGTCATTAAATCATACGAATCCTGTCGGTCATGCATACCAATTACTATTTCCTTCGTCAGCTGGCCCCCTTGTTAGAAAAAAATCTGCACGGGTTAACCTTTATGGAGTGCTTCAGCCAGGAGCGCGACGAGCTGGTGCTGGTGTTTGCGCAGGCGAGGGGAAAAAATAACTACTACAAGCCGTTTTATATCAAAGCGACGCTGAAACCGGACTTTTCGGGGCTGTTGTTTCCGGATGTGGTACAGCGGGCCCGTACCAACAGCGTCGATCTGTTTGAGCAGTTGTACGATAAGCCGGTGACGGGTGTCCGGTCATTTCTGAATGAACGGTGCCTGGCAATTGAACTGGCCGACGGGTATACCTTTCTCTTTAAATTCTTTGGCAACCGACCTAATTTTCTGGCCTTTAACGGTGATGCCGTAGAAGACGTTTTCAACCAGAAGCTCCAGACCGATCACCAGTTGCGGCTCAGCGCCCTCGACCGGCCCATTGACCAGTCATTCGGGGCTTATGAGCAGGCGGGATATGACCATCGTAAGCTGTTTCCGACCTTCGGTAAAATCGTTAATGCCTGGCTAACTACAGAATTACCCCTCCGCGAAACACCGGCTGAAAAATGGGCCTTGTTGCAGGACGTTGTCCGTCAGCTCGAACAGCCCCGCTACTACCTGACTAAAATTGACCACCAGCCTACGTTATCGCTGCTTCCGGTTGGCGAAATTATCCGCGAATTCGACGAGCCGATGGAGGCCACGAACCGCTTTTTTATTTCCTATGCCGGTCAGAACTTCTTCGACAAGGAAAAAGGCGACGTATTGCGGCTGCTGGAAAAACGCCTGAAACGGGCCAGTGCCCAGATTGATGCCAATATGCAGCGGTTGATCGGCCGCGAAGAAAGCATCAAGAATGAGGAAGTTGCCAATATCCTGATGGCTAATCTGCACGATATTCCGGAACCGCCCGGCCAGCGTTCGCCGGACCAGGTTACGCTGTACGATTTTTACCGCGATCAGCCGGTGACGATCAAGCTCAAGACCGACCAGACGCCCCAGAAAAACGCTGAGCTGTTTTACCGGAAAGCTAAAAACGAGAAAAAAGAAGAAGATCACCTGCAACAGCAGATTACGGTCCGGGAACAGGAAATCGCGCAGATCGGGCAGCACATGGCAGCGCTGAATGAACTGACCGGGCTGAAAAACCTGCGGAAATACATCAAACAACACGGGCTGCTGACCGACTCCATTGCCGAAGGACCGGCTGAGTTGTTCAAAGAACTAAAGTACGAAGGGTTTACGATTCTCATCGGCCGGAACGCCAGAAATAACGACCTGCTGACCCAGCGTTATGCCTTCAAGGAAGACTTATGGCTGCACGCCCGCGATGTGTCTGGCTCGCATGTACTGATCAAATATCAGGCCGGCAAAACCTTTCCGAAAACGGTAATTGAACGGGCCGCCGAACTCGCCGCCTGGTATTCGAAGCGAAAAAACGACAGCCTTTGTCCGGTTATCGTAACACCGAAAAAGTTTGTCAGAAAGCCAAAAGGACTGGCTGAAGGACAGGTAGTTATTGACAAGGAAGAGGTCGTGATGGTCGTGCCGAGGGCATAAAAATAGCGGCACAACATCAGTCGTGCCGCTATCCGGCTTAGGTACAATCATAAACTACCGGCCACCACCGGGAGAATCGTCATTTCCGGCCTTAGGCTTACTCGCTTTTGCGGGGGCTGTCCGCTTGGTTGCGGGGGCTTTTTTGCCGGAATTAGCAATTGTCTTGCTTTTATTAATATTGTCAATCAACTGAGTTGCCATTTTATTGGTTGGGTCCAGTTCCATGGCTTTGTTGAGCGAAACCATCGCATTGTCTACATCTTTCTGATTGTAGTACGAATACCCGATAAAGCTATGGGCCTCAGCCAGGTCTTTCGGGGTAATCTTATTCGGCGACGAGGCTGAAACCGTATCGGCAAAGTTGACCAGGGTTTTATAATACCCGACGGCACGATCATTGGCCATAGAGTCCGGCATGTACCGGTTAGCCCGTGCCCGCCAGAGATACGCCCCGCCATATGTCGGATTTACTTCGGCCAGTTTAGCGAATGCTGAATCAGCCTTGGTAATCAGCGTACTGTCTTTGTTAATGGTAAACCCAAAGTATGCACTCCGGCCCAGGTTAAAGTAATCCTGACTAGCGACCTTCTGGTTGTGTTTTTCTTTCCAGTTGTTTAGCTTCTCGTATGCATAAGCTGCATTAGCATATTCCTTTTTCTTGGTGTAATAGAGATTAGCTACATCACCATAGAACGTTTTCGCTGTGTCTTCGTCGCTGGCTTTGCTCAGATAGTCGATTGCCAGCGAGTCGTAGCCGGGACCTTCGAGATTAGCATACGCCTGACCAATAGCGGCGTAATCAAGTGTCCGGACCAGTGAATCTTTTTTCACGTCGTTGTTTTCCAGCACCTGCTTCATCAGTTCCAGTGCCTTATCATACTGCTTGTAATCTTCCGTTACGTAGGCATAGGCATACATCCGGCGTACAGGATTGGTATTCACAATGGCATCTTTGTTTTTAATCTTGTCCAGATACGTCATCATGTTTTTGTAATCCTCTGCAAGGAAGGCCATTTTCGTATAATTCAGCAGGGTGCTGTCCGGCACGTTCGCTGAGTTATCGATTGCCTTTTTGTAATTGAAAGCCGCCGAGCGGTAATTCCGGCCCATCGTATACAGGTCACCCAGTTCGTAGTACGCATCAGCTTTCGTTGAGTCAAGACCGATGGCTTTTACGAAGTAATCACGGGCATTGTTATAGTTTTTTGAGGCCTTGAAAATCCGGCCGATTTGAGTCAGGGCATATGGATTTTGTGGCTGTAGCTGCAAGGCTGCTTCATAGGCAGAGACGGCGTCACCACCCTGATTTTTAAGCCAGAAAGCGTCCCCTTTTACGAGATAGTATTCCGCTTTTTTCTCTGCTTTCTCATTTTCCAGCACCATGTTAATCAAACGCAGCGCTTCATCGGCATACTGTTTATTCTCAGTCAGGGTATAGGCTTCGGCCATGTGGTAAAGCCAGTCCGGATTTTTCTTTTTGGCTTTTTTCTCTACCGTGGCAAATGTTTCTTTGGCCGCATTTACATCGCCTTTAATAAGCGCGACGCTTCCCTGACCAACCATACCCAGATAGTCTTTTTTATCGGCAGCTACTTCCTTGTCGAAAATAGCTTTTGCTTCATCAAGTTGTCCGTCGCGCAGGGCGTCAAAGCCTTGCTCAACGGGATCTTCGCTGGCTGCTTTTGGTGCCGGCTGCGCGGCTACCGCATTAGCGGCAGGTGCCTGTGCGGCCGGCTGAGCTGTTTGCGTGGCCGGCTGAGCACCGGTTGCCGGTTGTTTTACCGCTGGCATGGCCGGCTGTTTCTGATCAGTAGCGGGTTGTGTGGTAGTTGACTGCTGCTGTGGCTTTGCGTTGACTGTCTGTGCCCATGAGGGTACAGCGACAACGCTTAATAAGCCAAAAGCTAATATGGATGCACCTATCGTTTTCATACCTAATTGAGTTAGTTGGATGGATAATTCCATAAATCTATGGTACAAAATTGGCACAGAGAACTAAGAGACTTTTTAGAATGAAATTAGAAATTCATTAGAGGAAAATTGTATTATTTTAATGACAGAGCCCCGTTCAGTCTGTTTTTATTGTGTTGGCTTAGCGATTTACATAGTGGTGGCACGACTTAGAGTCGTGCCACCACTACCAAGAGTATCGTCTTCAGTCGTGCCACCACTGCTAAACTATCTTATGCAATTTCAGAGGCAGCTGCATCCATCGGAAAACAACAGATTCATGGAAACAACGCACACACTCGACGAATTGATCTTCGCTAACCGCAATCAGGCATACGGCGCTTTTGCCCTGCGGCGGGGATATCGGAGCACTATCAACCGCGCCCTGCTGGCCGGCAGCGCTATCTTTTTATTGGGGATTGGTATGCCGACGGTCTACCGGCTTTTTGCGGATAAACTGCCGAAAGACGAGCAGATGATTGCCGTCGATATGACGCCGATTCAGGTACAGGAGCTTAAGGAGGAGCCCATCCCGATCCGCGCCGAGGAGCCGCTGCCGCAGCAAACCACCGTGCGTGATCTGCCGCCGGTTGTCTTACCGGATGAGGAAGTTCTGGAAGAAAATCTGCCGCCTACCATCGACGAATTAGCTGAGGCAAAACCCGGGGAGCAGACCGTTGAAGGGACGGGCGATGTGGAGGAAATCATTGCGCCGGTCGAGTCGGCTGCGCCAACCGTACAGGAGAAAGCGGTTGAGGTGGCCCCGCCTAAATCCGATGAACCGTTTTTGTTTGTTGAGCAGCAGCCGGAGTTTCCGGGCGGCATGGAGGCTTTGGCTAAGTTTCTGCAAAAGTCGTTGCAGTACCCGGGCCAGGCGGCGCGGTCTAACATCAGCGGCCGTGTGTTTGTCAGCTTTATTGTTGGCACCGACGGCACCCTGACCGATGTGCAGGTACCGCGCGGCATTGGCTTTGGCTGCGATGAAGAGGCAATCAGGGTCGTTAAAGCAATGCCACGCTGGAAACCCGGCAAACAAAGCGGCCGTGCCGTTCGGGTACGCTACAACCTGCCGATTGTCTTCGCGCTGGAATAAAAAGAAACCGTTATTTACAAAGCTGATCCACCCATTGAAACAGCTCGTCGAGGTCGTAATCACCGCTGTGGGGGCGGTCCCAGGGCAGTTCCAGATTAACACTATACCCTTTGTTTTGCAGGGCGGTGGCAAGAAGAACAGGAATGGCCAGGCTGGTGTCTTTGTCTTTCGAGCCATGACGGATGCGCCAGTGTTTAGCCGTCTGCGTGCCCGCCGCGCCGATATAGTACATCGGATTCAGCATCCGCACAAACTGTTCATCGGCACGGGGTGCCTGTACAGTTGAGTGGCTGGCTGAAAAGGCGGTGAAATGCTGCTTATCAATCGTTGCGGTGCCAAATTCCTGATTTTCGGGCGAGGTAAGGTCAAGGGCGTCAAAGGCCGGCGGGGTTTTCATCCGCTCCTGATACCGCACAAAGGCGTCGAAATCAAGGCCGGTAACTTTACCCCCCGAGCTGGTCAGCCACGAATGGACCGACAGGTCTTTGCCGCTGTCAAGCGCCTTCTGCGCCGAAGCGATTACGTATGCTTTGACGTATTCTTTAAAGGAACCGTTGCCGTTGTTATCGAGCGAGAGGCGTTGTCCGTTCGGGGTCTTGAGATTCAGGCTGTTCAGGTAAGCGGGGAAAAGGGCTTTTAATTGGGCCGACACCGAAATCTGCTCAGGTGTAAGGTCCGTTCCGGCCGTGTTGCTGCCCTGCATCGGGCCACCGCGCCGGTAGGTGTTTACCCCGTTGAACTGCCATTCGTAGGCAGCGTCGGCGTTTTCCAGGTTAATGATCGGGCAGTAGGCCGATACCGCAAAGATGTCGTCCTTAGCCGGTGCCGCGCCCAGAGCGTTCAGATACGGTTCATAATCGTTGTTGTTGCCGGTTGCTCCCAGCAGCGACGACATGGCACCACCCGCGCTCGTACCGTTTGAGATGATCTTGTTGGCGTCGCCGGGCATGGCCTTGTCGTTGTATTTCAGGTAGCGGATCGCCGCTTTCAGATCAACGAGTGCCGCCGGCGATTTGCCGGTATAAATCCCTTGTGCATCTTTGGTCATGCGGCCGCGCGCACCCGCTGACGCCACCACGTAGCCTTTCGACAGGGCCAGTGCAACGGTTGACGGACCACGATTACCGCCCATGCCATTGGGTGGTCCGCCGGGACCTTGCGGGGGCATACCATTCCCGCCGGGTCTGCCGGCCGGCGTGTTGGTGGCCGTCGCCGGTTGGGCAGCCATATACCCCCCGACTCGGTTCGGGAAAAAGATGGGAGCGGTTCGGGCGGTATAGCCATTAATGGTTTCGCCGTTGAAATAGCCTTCCGGAACGTAAATGTTCAGGATCTGAAACGTTGTATCGACAGGGTTCCGGACATAAACAATCCGTTCAAAGGCCCTGATTTTATGATCAGTACCATTAATGGATATTGTCTGTGTCTCGTATTTATCCCCTTTAAAGTCAAGAGAATAGTTTTTCTGTTGTGCAAAAAGCGGAGTGATACCGGCTGATAAGGCGAACAGGCCGGCGAAAAGAACATGCATCGGTTTCATGGAGGCGTTGCTTCGGTTTACAGCGGATTACTCAATCCGCTGCACCTGAATGTGCAATGCAAATAGCGCCATTTCCGGCTGGTTTACGGAAACGAAACAAACAGATTCGGAGAAAAAACTAACATCAAAACGTTTTGATGCTGGTTGTTGCTGATGTGTTACTGGTTGTTCTGATTGTTCTGGTGTGTAAATGAAGAGTGGTGGCACGACTGACAGTCGTGCCACCACT
>NZ_CAMFHL010000184.1 GCF_945952095.1 uncultured Arsenicibacter sp.
TAGCGGATAGTCTGGCTAAAGACCCAATGCGTGAGCAGCAGACAGCACAGCAGGCCGAGGGTCCGGATTCGTATTCTTGCACTCATATGGATTGTTGGTATTCAGTGATTAAATTAGTTAGCAAGGACAAGGCACTGCGGTTGAGAGCGCATGGGCCGGTTAGCAGGCGCATACATGGCTGATGAGTTGTTTTTCGATGGTATAGATCTGTATCATCCGGACCGGTCGTGAGGCTTTCTACAATGACATGACAGACAACGGATCGGTAGATCTGCCGCAGCACCAGCGTGTCAGACCTTGCGGTTTGGCGCATCCGCCGGAATCGGGTCAGGTATTCTGTATGGAGGACCCACCTCTTTTTCGCCGGGTGCCTTACCCGGTAGCGTACGGCAGCAATAAAACGAAAGTTAAGGCCCGACCAGGCGTGCTGGCTCAAAAGGCGGTGAAGGGTTCGGGTGAGCGTCAGATTAGTCGTCTGTGCGGGCGCGTGGCCGGCCTTTGAATAGGACAGGCAGGTACTCAGCCAGCAGGCCGGGAGGACAGACAGCAGCACGTGGAAAAACATGGCAGAAAAGGTAAAATTGCTGCCTGCAAGTTCCGGCCAGATCGCCGCTAAGCTGTTAGCTATTCGTTCAAAAATGTTTGGCTGCGTGTCAAATTGGAAAAAAACTTCGTGTATTGTTGCATTTGTAGACATATAAATACAATAAGTGTACTTGTGTGTTCTTCGGTACCAGCTGCTTTTTAGCTGGTACAGCCCGCTGTCAGGGTGTCTGAGACCGGCAAAGGTCACGGCCGGAATGGCCAGGTTTTCAGGATAATCGAGGCACATTTTTAGTCGGTTATTTTAATAGTTCCGGCGCTTTACTAAGAACAGACGTTTGGTCAGAGACTTCTGCCGGGAAGTAGAGGCTGTAATAGTCGATGCGTTTTTGGGGGTCGAAATGGCAGCAGATATGCAGCGACAGCCGGCAGGTACGCCCGTCCGTAAACTGTAGGTCGGCCAGACAATAGGAGATGACATACACCCCCGCCTTGCCCGTGAGCGGCAGTTGATCGCGGCTCAGGACCGGCAGGTGGGTGAGCTGTGTGAGCCGCAGGACACTGATCCGTTTTTTTTGCCGCCACCGCGACCAGCTGGCCAGTACGGCTGCCTTCTGCTGACAGGCCGGTCCGCCCTCAGGGGGGATAAACACCACATCGTCGGCCAGCATACCGGCCCATGCCTGCATGTCGAAATCGGCCTGATAGGAAAGTGCCTTCTGAGTCAGCACCACATAGTCACCGGAGGCGATGGAAAGATCATCCTGCTGTTCCTGGGGGATAGTCTGGCAGTAAAGCAGGAATACGGATGCTATGAATAGTACGAGTTTCGTAAGTCCGGTCCGCAAGCGGCCTGGCGGGCTGAAGGGTATATCGGTCATTGATCAGCTGATTTTCCGGCGGTAAAACTGGCTGATCATGCGGACAAAAATGTTCCTTATTTGACCAAAAATGTTCCCTATTTGGTCAGGACTTTCCTTATTTGACCAAATTCTGGTTTCGGGCGCAAAAAAAGGATTAACCGTTGCTTTCAGAGAGTGGGAATGTAACTGATCAGCTGGTGTTGATGTGTCAGCCGGCTGGAGTCAGATGAGCGTGCGGAAAGCAGGGGAAAGGCATCGTCTATCTTCCGGCTGTCTTTGCCACGGCAGGTTAACATTCTTAAATAACCCTCCCGATCTGAGACGAAGAATTATGCCTGTACTTAGAAAAGCCAGATGGCCGTTTAATATCAGCGGGGAGAGACACCGCAAGACGACAGACTGCTTTCTCGCCTGACAGGTAATAGCTATATTTGAGCATGCTGACAATCCGCCCTTTCTTAAGTCTGTTGACTACAGCACTCTGCTGCCTGTTTTTTTCCGTAAAAGCACAACCCGGGCAAATTATTGTTGAGGCCGATCCGGGTGTCGAACTGGTTAATGCACTGGTCGTGCAGAACTCGCCGGAGTTTATCAAAGATTCACTGGCAGATCCTTATCTCTACCGCACCACGCGGCTAATGCGTATCAGCTACGAGTATTTTGCATCATTCCGGAGCCATCCGGCGGTTAAAAAAACACAGTGGATGACGGATAAAATCGGCACAGGGGTCTATCTGCTGCCACTTTTTTACGAAGGCTTTCCCAGGCCGCGACGCCATACGCCGGTCTCATCCGAAATACTACAGGCGATTCATCCGGATCCGGATTCTGCCCGGCAGTTTGTAGAAGACTATATACACACACTTGCCGGATTTTACCAGAATGCTGATTTTGCGGCCTTTCAGCATCGTTATCAGTCTGTCTATGAATTAGCTGTCAGTCAGGTGAAACAGAACTTACCTCCGGCTAATTTCATTCCTGTCATGGAGGCGTATTACGGAACCCGCAAGTCTGCCTACCGAATCATCGTCAATCCCTTTTTCAAGGCGGAGTGGGGTATGGCCTGGCAAGTACTAAGCCGGCGAGGACCGATAGCCAATCAGATTGCTTCCCCTATGGGAGAGCAGCTGATTACCGGAAACCGTATAACGGATACGGGTTACAACAATGCAGCAGCAATCCGTAACCTGTCCGTTCATGAATTCGGTCATACGTTTGTTAATACGCTGACGGTTTTGCCGGTATTTGCCACGGCCCTGGCAGTGCATAAGTCATTGTTCAAACCTATAGCAGGACAAGCCCAGTATACAGACTGGGAAACCTCTTTCAATGAGCATCTGGTACGGGCAGGCGAAGTGCGGATTGCCCTTGCTTTGGGGCTCCCCCGTGTTGCCGCACAGCTTCGTGAGCAAAATGAAGCATGGATGTATCTCTCTTTTTTTGAAAAGCAGCTTTCCGTTTATGAGGCAAACCGGAAACGCTATCCCACACTGAAAAGCTACATGGGCCAGCTTATTGATTCACTGTCAGCCCTGCATTAAGGAGCGTTCAGATAAGGGCGTATAATTGACCAGCTGGTGTTGCTATGTCAGCTGGCGGGGTCCTATGAGCTTGCGGCAGGGCGGGTTGACATTCTCCCAAAACGCTCCTTTTCTGAGTCGAAAGAGCCTGAATAACTGATGATGAAAACGGACCTTCTAAAAGACAGCGTTACGTACGTTATACCAAAAGCCGGTGAACCTGATCAGGGACACCGGCTTTTATGTTTCAATCCCTTTATGGACAGTTCCGGCCCACAGTCACCGTCCGGGTTACCGGTGCGCTGTTGGTGTATGTGGCTTATTTACTGCAATAGCTTGCCCGCCTCATCGAAGATCAGATCTTTACCACCCACTTCTGCTTCGTATTTTCTGACGCCGCCGGCATCGATGATCTCGGCAGCCTCCTTTATTTTCCGGCCCGGCATTTGGTTGGCTATATATCCGCGGACGGCAGCAGGCAAGGCCGAAACCGGAATCGCTGTCTCGGTTTCCTTCACAGTTCCTTTAGCGTCAAGCACTACCGACATCGATTTTCCGTTATGGCTGAAGGCTGCTTCGTAGTCACCGTTCTCTTTTTCAAATTTCACATTTTTGACCGTCGGATACAGCCGTGCAATGGCCGCTTTGACTGCGGCCGGTGTATTGTCTGCCGGGTGAACAGTACGTTTTGCAGGCAGGGCAAGGGCCGGTAACGTGTTTGAAAGAGCGAACCCGCTGAGCAGGCCCGCCATCAGGATGGTTTTCATGTGCATAGTCGTCTGGTTGATGGTTTAACTATTATTAAAAGTATTGGCAGAATCTGAAGAAATTCCGGGGGGACCGGTAAGTGTAACCTGAGAGCCGGTTCATCTCCTTCCAGTGCTGCTATCCCGTACCTTTTTAATTGGAGTCTGCCAGCCCGGGAAAACCGTTACCCGGCTGTCTAATTGCTGAAGTCGACGTCGGGGCGGTCAAGTTTGCGGCTGCTGCGCCGTGCCGCGGTGCCTGGCCGGCCCAGCGGCAGCTGGAGCGTTACTTTATAGAACCGCACTTCCCGCCGGTTCATCGATGACTGGAAAACCGTTGGCTGTTCGTAGGTCGTAATGAAGCGCCGCGAGTTAAATACATCGTTGATGGTGAAAACTACACTGGCGCGGTTTTGCATAAAGCTCTTCCGGATTGCAAAATCCATTGAATTGACGGCCTGCCGGTAGCCCTGCAGGGATACGCCCCGGCTATCGCGGAAGACCCCCGCCTGCGCCGAGATGTTGGCCGGAAACCGGTATGTCAGATTCAGTTTGGCGTTGTAAACCCACAGCTGATTCCGGAGCGTTTCGGACTGGATCGTAAAGTTGCGTACGTTCACATTCCCGGTCAGGGTTAACCTGCGGCCAGGATCTGCCCTGAGCGTTTGATCAAGCCCGTACTGAATATCTGCCTTCACGTTGATGAACGTGGTAACCAGGATCGTCGGGTCAGTAGCCAGGGGCCGGGTAAACGGCTTGATGGTATGATCCTCGTAGATGTAGTAAGCCGTTGCCAGCCACTGCAAGGGTCCTTTGGTGTGCGTATAGGTCAATTCAGCGGTGTTGACGAACTCAGGCCGCACGGCCGGATTGCCAATCGTGATGTTCTGACGGTCATTGGCCTGAATACCCACAAATACATGCCGGAAGTTTGGCCGGCCGACCTTACGGCTGAGACTTAGCCCCACGTCGGAGGTCCCGCTTAGTTTTCTGGTAGCCGAGAAGGAGGGAAACAACGACTGAAAGAGGTTTTGTCCTGTGCGTGAGGGATAATCATAGCCAAACCGGGTGCCGTCGAAACGCGAAAGCCCGTGCAGGCTGGATTGTTCCAGCCGCAGGCCCGCCTGTAGGTTAATCCCGTTCCGGAGCGTCCGGGTGTACAGGGCGTAAGCGGCATTGACCGTTTCCCGGATGTCGGCGTTCTGGGAATAGGTTGGCAGCAACACGTAGGCGCCGGAACCTTCGGACAACTGATTGAATAAATACTCTGTATCGCGGTTATAGGTAAAGCTCCGGATGCCGAATTCCCATTTGGCTGAATCGCTGACGGGCTGAACGTAATCCAGCTGAAACAGGTACTGATGGCCGATGATGCGCCCGTCGATACGGTCCCGTTCCGGGTACGCGGGCTGCGTTGTTCCATCTGCATTGTAGGCGGTAGTCAGCCAGTTGGCTGCGTTCGATACCTGATTGCGGGTCACCGAGGTCATCAGGCTCAGTTCCTGACCTTTACGGGAAAAGCTGTGCTTCCAGTCGAATTCGCCCCCCGTATTGGTAAAGTTATTCTGAGGGTCGAGGGTGCGGCTGCCGGAACCGGTCAGCGCTCCGGCGGCATTGCGGTAGGTATATTGCTGTGCCGAGATGGTATTGAACGCCCCGCCGGCCAGCGTACCGGCCAGTGAAAACACATTACGCCTGCCGGCGGCATAATCCACCACCAAACGGCCGTTCTGGAACCGGTTGTTGAGGTTGATGAGTGTGTTCTGGTCAAAATAGCCCGTTGGCGTGCTGGTGCCCGCTTGCTGGTTAATGCGGTGGACATAGCCCGTTAGCGGGTTTTTCGTAGCGTTCAGGCTGTATAGAGCCGTTACGTTCCACCTGCCTTCATGCCAGTCAATATTGGCGGTGGCATCATAGCGGTGATTGTTGCCTATGCCGGCACTTACCGTACCGTTATAACCCGGCTCCCGGTTTTTCTTCAGAATCAGGTTGACAATGCCGCCCGAGGTTGAGGCATCGTACCGGGCCGATGGGTTGGTAATCACCTCGACTGACTCAATCTGATTGGCCGGAATCTGAGCAAGCGTAAGCTGGGATGGTTTACCGTTGACGTAAATGGTTGTGGCCATACCCCGCAGGCTGGGGTTGCCCCCCTCATCCATGTTAATGGAAGGAACATTACGCAGCAGGGACTCGGCGGTTCCGCCCAGGCTGGTCAGGTTCTTCCCCACGTTAAACACCCGCTTTTCGGCATTCATGGTCAGGTCGGCTTTCTCCCCCGTTATTTTCACTTCCCTGAGCTGTTGCGCATCGGTAAGGAGCATGATGGTTCCCAGATCAGCCCGTCCCGGCGTACCTGATAACATAACCAGCTGATGAATGGCCTGATAGCCTACGAATGATATATTGATCCGGACGGTCGAAGCCGGCAGATTACTGATTACAAAGCGACCCGTGGTGTCGGTCGAAGTTCCCCCCAGCAATGTACTGTCCCGGGCGTTTTTTTGCCAGACGGCAACCGAAGCGAAGGGCATAGGTTGTCGGGTGCTGCCATCCAGCACCCGTCCGGTCAGCTGGGCGCGGACCGGGCAAAGCGAAAACACAAAAACAGTGAGTAACAGTAAGAAGCGGGATTTCATACAAAAGAAGGAAAAAGCCGGCAGGCAGGTCGCTGCTATAAAAGCATAAAGTAACAGGGGAAATCTGAAGAAAATCTGATTTGAGCGGATTTTAGCTTAACAACTACCAATGTTATAGATAACTATCTGAGCGTCCGGTCAGAGCCGGTAAACCCTTTTTTGCTGATTTTTCCGGAAATACACACAATCGGCTCCCTAAGACGCCATAGCATAGAAAACCGGAACATCTGCCCATACCGGTGGTTAGACCGGTGTATGCATAGTATAAATGGATCTATGAAATGTAATGGTAAAAGTGCCGGCCGCTTTGTTACCGGAACGTTTATGTCCCGTCCGGCAAATACAGTACCGGGGTGACCGGCCGCCAGGTGTCGTCTATGGAGCGCTGAAAACGGATTACCTGCCCCGTGTGCGGTATGGTAACATCCTGTTCCCATATTATGGCCGGTGTCTTCCGCAGATCAAAGACAATAGACTGCATCCGGTCATAGTCAATTATCAGCAGGTTACAGGCTTTGGCATGTCCGTTAGCAAGGTCAATAAGCACATCCGGAGATTCATTGGCCGGAAACGGAATACCTTCTGCCCGCATAAAACGCAGGGCATTGGCATACCCGGTATCATTCTGTTGAAATGGGGCCGTTGACGTAATGTAGGTTGTCAAGTCCTGAAATAGTTATCTGTCAGCTAAGAACCGGTATTCCGGGGAAATCTACGCAACACGCTATTGCACCAGTAATACACTGACAGCTTCTGCCAGCCGGGTATTACGAAGTGAATAGAGGCGTTCATTTCCTTTTGGCGTTGCCGTTACAATGCCTTTGTCCCGCAGCAGACTCAGATGGTGGGAAACGGTGTTATGATCAATTGCCAGTTGCTGCTGAAGCTGCCGGACGCTAATTCCCTGAGAGGCTTTACGCAGCAGCATAATGAGCTGCAGACGGACCGGATGAGCCGCTGCCTTAAGAATGGCCGCCTGCCGGTCAACAGGAGAAGATAAATCTGAAGTCATAAACGTTAAGTAAGCTGTCGTCTTATCTGCCGGCTCCGGATAAATGATATGCCGGGCCGGCCGATCTTTCATATATACGATAAGTATCGTGTCTTCGGATTTGACGTTACAAAAAAAGGGTCGTTTCACATACCGTGTAGAAACCCGTCAGCTATACAAAATGGCTTAACGCACGGAAACATAGCAGGTAAAATGCCAAAACGGCTCATTAGCAGAACCCGCCTGATTGTGGCTGAACAAGCACAAAAAGTAACTCTTTTGATAGAAAATAAGATCTTAACCGGAAATTCTCCGCTTTGTTGTTGTTATTTGCAGACAATAGTATAATTCACTTGAACTAATGAAATAAAGCCGGGCTCGACTTGAAGACCGGCTTTATTGTTTAATGCTATTGACTGGTAACGGCTGTCCGGCTCTCGCAGCTCCTGATGCCCTGATCTGAGAGTAAAAAAAGCGAACATAGTGCCTTTTTTGTATCGCTCCCTAGAGACATATAGCTGATTGCGCCCTTCTATACCGATAAACGGCTCGTTAACAGTCAGATAGCATCTTTGCGAAGAAAAGCCGGCTTTGACCGTGGTTTTTCACGTTGTGGACAGTCCCCAAGGCTTAAATCAGGCAATACGGTATATCATGTATTACCGGTCTGAACGGGGCTGATACACCATCCGCCCCCTGTGCTATGCCCTTTTTTTATACCCCCCCCGGGGTGATTGTTCCTTTGCGTAAGGGATCCCTTACTGATTTCATTTTATCAGAACGCCGGATACAGAAATACCTCCGCCACTTTCTGCATGTCGACAGTACTTTCTATGACCGACTGCACCGGTTGAGGCAGGTTACTGAAAAAGTCAAGACCGGTCATGCTCTCGATGGCATCGACCGACGTGCGGAAATTCGTCCACGGCTGCGAACCCACCACCTGCTGATTCGGCATCCAGACGGCAATCACCCGCGTGGCCGTGTTGACCCTACACACATCATCCTGCCCGACAGGTAATACCAGTATTACTTTCCAGAGTACTTCCGGAACTGTTACCCTGCCCGATCCGACGGTAGCGGCCGCGCCATTGGAACCGATGCCGCCCGTACCCGAAACACCCGCTGTAATGTAGAGCTCGTTACCTTGCTCCACCAGATCACGGCAGTAGTCTTCCAGCAGCCGCCATGCCTGCTGATTGTGGACCGGCGACTGAGGCACGATGTTGGTCAGCAGGAAGGTGCTTCTGTTTTCATCGGCTGTACTGTCACGGTCGTCGGAGGGGCAGAGGTGCCCGCGGTCAAAACCGGAATTCGTATAATCGGCATGACGGACCTGATACCAGCCTGCCGGCAGCGAGGTATCGGTAATAAAGTTACCCGAATAACGGGCTACGCCACCTTTCCAGGCGGATGACAGGTGCCACGATACCCAGTTAGGCGTTGCCCGTGCGCGGTTATAGGAAACAGCGTACGTCGGCCGGCGGATAAGGTAGTTATTCTCGCTGAGCGTGCTGCTGACGGCCGCCGAGGGGTTACCCATGGCCAGATGATCGTCGCGCGTGGGGATAATGGCTGCAATAGCCGGATTGGCGGGGGCAAAGACAAGCGCCGCCGGACTACCGGCAAACAGGAGCCGGCCACCGGTACCGTAGCTGAGCGTATAGGCGGTTGCCGTTACGCCGGCCGGGATAGTGATTGTGTGTAGCAGCTGCACGGCATCACCGGCGATGGGCATCCGGCCGCAGGACCAGACGGCAGGGTCATTCCAGTTACCGGTTTTCAGCGTAGTGAGGGTAATCTGAGCGCGGACGGAGAATGAAATCAGCAGGGAAAGGCAGAGGAACAGGTGTTTCATGAAATAGCAGGGTAACCAGTTGTTTATGAGTATGGCTTAGTTGTAACAAATAAAGAACAAGCAGCACTAAATACCAATAAACATTAATAAAGTTACCTGTGTAAGATATTGTATTCGGGAGATAGCCGGCCCCTGACCCTTCAACGAAACCTGCTGTATTAAAGCCGCACCCGTTGCCTTACTGTTGAGCCCGCTGCCGGCCCTCCCCTCCGCCACCATCAACGCAAAAGCCCTGCTTACGCTATGTACTGATACCGGCGTTTGCAGAAAGTAAACATCTGGTCCATGGGAGGTTCTTTATGGTGCCAATACAATATCTTTGCGGCATACATGGGTGCCGGGCAATCGGCACTTTGATATGGATTAAAATGTGAAAGCCCCGTCCGGTTGAGACAGGGCTTTCTTGTGTTTTCATAACACAGAAACCGGATGTGAGTTATAGGGGCAGTTGCTTTGATTAGCGACAATGCGTGATTACCAAACGCCTGGCCGGTATTGAGCCGGGTGTTTGGTAATCACGCGTACCTTGTGCATTTAAGATGCTTCAACCGCCCATCTTCAGATCGCTCAGAATCGAGCCTAACGACATAGGCGTATTGGACCGTACGGCCGGTCCCTTCGGCAGAACAGATCCGGAAGATTTTGGCGCCGGCATCATGGCCGGAGCAGATACCGGCGCCGGTTCTCCGGCCTTTGCCGGAGCCTTCTGCTGATCGATACCCAGCGACCTGACCAGGTAGGCGGTTTTGTTTCTGATCTCGCCGCGCAGACCGTTACTTATCTCCGAGTCCAGCCGGTAGAATATTTCCAGCAGACTGAAATCCGAAACAATCAGCTCCTTTTGCCAGTCTTTCAGCTTATACTTTTTCATCAGTTGCCAGGCGGTTGCGACAACCTGATGAACCGGCATCTGGCTGATTGTCTGCCGGTCCTGCTCAACGGCCTCAGCTGCTAATTTTCGCGGGGTTTTGATATAAAATGTTAATTCAGATACCTTTCGGCTAACCTTTTTTGTTGGGCGCCAGTCTAAGATGATATTGGCTTTTTTATTTAACTCTCTCTGAGCCACAGATAAGGCATTATTACACAGGTCATTATACCTGTATGCTTCAGGGCAATTTAGCATGGATTTAAGTTCATCAACAGAATAACTGAATTGATACTGCCCTCGATTAAAATACATACTGACAATTTCAAAAATTCTTTGAGCGTAAACGGATTTCAAAGAAAGCATTATATCAATGTCATATTTTGTGTAACGCTGTCCCAGCTCAGCAAAATGGGGGACAACCTCGGCAAACATTGTTAATACAATTGATTTCTTTCCATTTACAATAGCTGATTTAACCGAAGGGAAGGGCGTGATGTAATGAAAATCGTTCGTCTTAGGGTTACGATACATCAACCTTTTTTGCTGGAGTGTATCTGCCGCATCGGCAATAAGATTATAACGGTCACGGGTAAGCTCACTATAGGGAATATGAAACTTTACGTTGGTATCAGGTTGTATTTCTCCTTTTACAGCCATGTGGCCGATCTGGTTTACAACCAATACAACGATCTTTTTTTCCAGCTCAGAAAATTCATGTCTGGACTCTGTAAATAGATTTGGTTGGTAGTTAGTTGGGTGCTTATTAAAAATGGAGTGAGCTGTTTTGGGAGTGTCCACTGTTTGAGTCATGGCGCAAAAAGAAAGATAGTGAGCTAGTTAGAGCACAAATCTAAATACAAGTTTGGTAAAAGTAAAATAGTAATTAATGAATTACATACCGACTAAACCTTGTAATTATGAGACAAACAGAACTGTGAGCGGTTCTGTTTTAGCCTTATATATAAGGTGAATGGCGATTTTTATTAAAAAAATTATATCAAATATTGGTTTGTTTTTAGTGTAAATAAGAACTACTTGCACCGACTAAACCTTGTAGTTGCACCGACTAAACCTTGTAGTTGCACCGACTAAACCTTGTAATTGTACCGACTAAACCTTGTAATTTGACTGCTTTTGCACCGACTAAACCTTGTAGTTACACCGACTAAACCTTGTAATTTGGCTTTTAATAATCTGATAATTAACAAATTACAGGCATCTTAAATCAATCAAAAAATCTATTGATAATTAGATAAAGATCAAAATGCCCGATTTTCTTTGGAAAGGGGAGGGAGATTTTGCAAAACAACCCTATTTATTTACCTTTATAGTAAATAAATGCCCTTTTTATGCCTGTAAGGAAAAAAGAACTGCCTGATGCACAGTGGCTTGACGCGCTGCGTATCCATTTACGCGCCATGCATGTGGCGCTCACCCCCGGTCTTCACCAGATCAGCGATCCGCCGGTTGATGAGCAGCTGGAGTATTATCTGCTGCCCAAGGATCAGATGCATGAGTTTAAACCCCTGCACACGGCGGCAAAGGCTGTTAAACACGTAAAGATGATTAACTACGAACGGCCGGCCATTTCCCTGTCGTTCTATTCCAAACATAAATACTCCCTTAAACGGGACATCAGCCCTGCTGAGATAACCGCTCATCTGCAAAGCCGCCGTGATGAGCTGCTTAATAAATCACTGCTGGAACAGGCCGGCAAAGGACAGCTCCGGGAGCTGAAGGAAACCGATGAGCTGCTGAAAATGGTCCGCAGCCATCCGGAACGCTTTCAGGCCTGTCTGTCAAACTACCACCATTATTACCGCTACTGGTACTGTACCTACCGCTACTTCGATGATCCGCAAACCATGAAAACCACTACACTCAGCGAACACATGCTCAAGCATACCGGGCGGGTGGCTGACCGGGTGCACCAGAAGCTCAATATCATTTTTATCGATCCTGAATACATCATGCAGCCGGTGCCGTATTCCAATGATAATAAACTCATCGACCGCGAGCTGGCTACGTTCAGCCACAAAATCAAGTGTGGTATCACAACGCTGTATCTGAAAGAGAGCTGATTGGGCGGATGCAATTGCTACCTGAATTGACTAATTTGTGCCGTCAATTCAGGTAGCAATTATGAGTTCAAATCATGTCTGAAATCTCCAGCGAAATAAGCCAACTAATTAAGAAAGCCCGCAAAGCAGAGGGTTTAACTCAGAAAGAGTTAGCAGCTAAAATGGGTGTTGTGGAATCCGCAGTCAACAAATTGGAAAGCGGAGAACGGCATCCAACAGTTGCAACACTTGAGAATGTCGCAAAAGCTCTTAACAAAAAGCTAAGAATTAGCTTTGAGTAAACTTGACTAATTAGGGGAGTTTAGGTACTTTTGATACAATAAAAACCCTTCGCTTCTATCTTGGCGGAACGAGCGAAGGGGGACGCAAACAAACCTTACGAGATTATGAATGCTCCTCAAAAGTACGCAGTTGCTGGGATCAGTGCAATCGCAACCGAACAAACGGTCATTTTTTCGGTACCGGCCCCTTTTCTCCCTGATAGCCGGTATCACGGGCGCCTGCATAACAGCCGGCAATCCAACAACAACATTTGCGGTTATGCCGGCGGCAAACAGCCGGTGCCGCTCCGGTACCGTGTATTGGCTAAACAGCCAATGCACCGCATAGCCGGCCGCTTCAGATCACCAAACTCTTTGGGCCGTGTATGTGCTGTTCAGCACATACACCATAGTACATTCCGGGAGAACAGGACTGTACACGTGCGCATTTCATCCCGTTCCGGCCGGCATAAACAAACCGGTCGTAACGCCTGCTGATCCTGGATCAGCAGGCAACTGCATTCCAACTACCGTCTGTACAGACGGTAGTTGGAATGCAGTTGAACCCTTGCCGCAAGCAGGAAACACAGCATCCGGCACATACGGCCGGCTGTTATTATGCACGCTGTACATCTCTATTCTTTCCAAAACCGAAATCCCCGAATGTCTATATATCTGAACCGAAAGCCAGTTGATGCTGCCCGCATTATCCGGATTCAGGCGGACGGCAACTATTCCGTCATTCACCTTGATAACAACCAGAGGGTACTGATGGCCCTCACCCTGATGGAATACCAGCGGCAGCTGCCCGGTTTTATCCGGGTGCACAGGCGCCACCTGATTAATCCGGCGTTCGTTGTCCGCATGCACTATCACGGCGTCAATAACTGCTTTCTGGAAATGCCGCAAAGTCAACTCATTCAGGTCTCCAAACACCGGCTGACGGGTCACTTCCGCCATGACAAGCCTACACTGGAGCAGGTACTGGCAGCATGCCGGGAGACGCAGAAGGACGGAAGGTTCACAAATTAATTGATAATCAAAGTTTTACTGAATTTTCTTGCATGAAATCGCTTAAAATTCGCCTTAACCTCAACCAGAAGCAGACAACGCTTTGCCGCAAACACGCAGGCGTAGCCCGTCATGCCTATAACTGGGGCGTGGCCGAATGTCAGAAAGCGTTTAACAACAAAGAGAAAATACCCTCTGCTATTGACCTCCACAAACGGCTGGTTGCTGAGGTCAAAACGGCGAATCCCTGGTATTACCAAGTCTCCAAATGCGCGGGTCAGCAAGCCCTTCGCAACCTGCAATCGGCGTATCAGGCGTTTCACCGGATCCAGAAACCATCGGGCTACAAGAAGCGCAAGGCTATCCGTAGAAACGGTCAAACAAAAACCGTGTTAGAGGGGCTACCACAGTTCAAAAAGAAGGGGCAGCGCGACGGATTCTATCTGGAAGGGAGCATCAAAGCCGATGGCCAGCGGCTCAAACTCCCGCATTTGGGGTGGGTTCGTACCTGTGAAGCGATCCCAAATGGCACGGCGATTAAGAACGTCTCCATTAGCCGCACGGCTGACCATTGGTTTGTGTCGTTTAAAGTGCCGCATACTCCTGCCAAGACCGAAAAAACGACCGGTTGTGTGGGCGTTGATCTGGGCATCAAGACGCTGGCAACGCTCTCTAATGGTGATGTATTTCAGTCTGTTAAACCCTACAAGAAACACAAACGTAAACTGAAACTGGCTCAACGGCGGGTCAGCAAAAAATACCGCAAAAACACCAAAAAGCAAAGCAATAACTACCGCAAGGCACAGGCGAAAGTAGCCCGTATCCATGCCCGGATCGCCAACATCCGGGCGGATAATCTCCACAAGCTCACGACGCATCTGGCTAAGAACCACAGCCGGATTGTCATCGAAGACTTGAATGTGCGGGGCATGAGCCAGAATCATAAACTGGCATCAGCTATTCTGGATGGCGGCTTCTTTGAGTTCCGTAGGCAACTGACTTATAAAGCCGGCTGGTATGGCGCGGAAGTCGTTGTAGCTGATCGTTTCTTTGCCAGTAGCAAGACCTGTTCGGGCTGTGGCAGCAAAAAGCAAACCTTGAAGCTGTCTCAACGAGCCTACAGTTGTGAGTCGTGTGGTTTACAAATCGACCGGGATTTGAACGCGGCTATTAATTTGAGTAATTATCCCGGACTGGATGGTCCAACCGCGAGTTACGCGGGGGTTGCCTGTGGAGCGGCAAACAACCGAACGGACAAGTCCGAACGGACCGCTGTGAAGCAGGAAGCTAACGGCAGTCTGAGCCATGAGGTTCAGACTTGTATAAGTTTAGCGTAACGGAGCAACAATCGCAAGAAAGCGGTTAAGAAGCTGGCGCTGCAACATCAGAAAGTAGCCAATGCCCGGAAAGACTTTCAGCACAAGGTAGGGGAGTCGTCTACATTCGTACGAAATGTTCCATCAAGATTATTTATTCAGATAATCAACGCATTATGGAGGTAAGTAAAGAAAAGGAGGGTTTTCTTGCCCACTGGCCATCAGCAGAGTAGCAGGCGT
>NZ_CAMFHL010000185.1 GCF_945952095.1 uncultured Arsenicibacter sp.
TTCGGTCTTGAACCAGCCGGGGCCGATGCCGTTCACATTGATGCCGTAGCGGGCAGCCTGCTGGCGGTTAATCTGGATACTGATCTGCGCCTGCGGGCCCTCCTGCTCAATCCCCGATTCCGACGCCCCGTCGACACTGCGGACAATCTTCAGAATATCGTCGGCATGTTTTCGCAGCACGGTCAGGTCGTTGCCGGTGATGTTGATGGCCAGATCGGAAGCCGAGCCGGTTACGATTTCGGTCACCTGGTCAATAATCGGCTGCCCGAACGACAGGCTGATGCCCGGCAACTGCTGTTCCAGCTCACGCTTGATGGTCAGCAGTAAGGTTTGTTTGGTGGTATCATGTACCCAGCCATCGTAAGGCTTCAGCACCATCAGAATCTCCGTCCGGTTACTTGGGAACGGGTCCGTACCGTCGTCGTTGCGGCCCGACTGGGTGATGATGCTTTCGATCTGCGGGTGGTGCGTGGCTGTCCGGCGGATGACCGGCGCAATGGTCTGGTTGGTCCGGATATTGGTACCCGACGGCAGGAACGACCGCATAAAGATGGACCCCTCATCGAGTGTCGGCAGAAACTCGGTACCGATTTTCACCGCAAAGGTCAGGACGAACAAGACACCGGCCATACCAATCAGCACCACGATGCGCGGTTGCCGGAAGGTCCGGAGCAGCAATCGTTCATAGGCCCCCTCTAACCGGCTGAAGACCGTTTTACCGTGCTTTTTCGGCTTCGGATGTTCCACAAACCGCCGGAATACCAGACTCATCAGAACCGGAATCAGCGTCAGGGCAAACAACATCGAGCCAATGACCGCAAAGGCCAGCGTCAGCGCCATCGGCGAAAACAGTTTACCTTCTACCCGCTGCATGGTCAGGATCGGACCATAGGCCAGAATAATGATCATAACCGCAAAAAAGATTTCGCGGCTCACCTCTTTGGCGGCCCGGCCGGTGAGGCTGACGATGCTTTCGGATCGCTGGTGCGCGGCATTTTGGCGGTAGGCATGCATCAGGTGCGCCGCCATCACGCAGGCTCCGTCAACGATGATCCCGAAGTCAATGGCTCCGAGCGACAGCAGGTTGGCCGGAATACCCGTCAGCTTCATCAGCATGAAGGCAAACAGCAGCGCAAACGGAATCGTAACGGCCACTACAAGCGCCGACCGCACATCGCCCAGAAACAGAATCAGGATGATGATTACCACCGATAGTCCTTCCAGCAAGGTGTGCGACACCGTGTCGAGCGTATAATTTACCAGCGACGACCGGTCGTAGATCACTTTGATATGGACGCCCTTCGGCAGGTCATTTTCTTCCAGGTCGTTCATGCGCTGCTTCACAGCTTTCAGCACCTCGGTCGGGTTCTGCCCGCGGCGGAGCGACACAATACCCTCCACACCGGAGTTCACGTCGATGCCCTGCGCCGGAATGGTGTACCCCAGAATACCCTGCGGCTGCGGCGGAGCCTGTTCCACACTGGCCACATCGCGGACATAGACCGGTACGCCGTTGATATTCGTCAGCACAATGTTTCCGATATCGGTGGCATTCTGAATGGCCCCTAACCCGCGAACCGCAAAGCCCTGATCGCCCCGTTCGACGACGTTCCCGCCGGTATTCTGGTTATTGACCTGCACCGCCTGAATCACCTGTTCGAGGGTGAGGTTATATTTCCGGAGCCGCTCGGGGGCGGTCAGTACGTGAAATTGTTTTACCGGTCCGCCAAACGTCACGACATCGGCCACGCCGGGCACCTGCGTGATGGCGGGCCGGATTACCCAGTCCTGCAAGTCGCGCAGGTCCATGGGGGTGAACGTTTCCGGTGCCTCTACCACATAGCGGTAAATTTCCCCCACGGCGGTAGTCAGCGGCCCGAGTTCAGGAGTAACGCCATCCGGCAATTCAGCGGCCGACAACCGTTCCATGACCTGCTGACGGGCGAAATAATCGTCGGTACCGTCTTCAAAATTCAGCTGCACTACGGCCAGTCCGAAAATGGTCCTGGAGCGGCGGGCAATTACTTTCGGGGTATTGTTCAGCGCCCGTTCGAGAGGAATCGTTACCTGTTGTTCGACCTCTTCGGCCGCGCGCCCTTCGTACTGCGCAATAACGATGACGTTGGTATCGGCGATGTCGGGATACGCTTCGATTTTAAGGTAGGTAAAGCTCACCAGCCCGGCTACCATCAGGAGAAACGCCGTGATAACGACCGCAATGCGGTTATCAAGCGCCCATGAAATTATGGATTGAATCATACCGGACCGGCTTAATAACCAAAACTGAGACCTTTTAACTGAATGGCACCTTTCGTGACGACGCGGTCGCCGGGACGGAGGCCGCTATACACCACAATCCGTTCGCCGGTCTGCGGGCCGATCAGCACCGGACGGCGGCTGAAGCGGTTGCCATCCGTCAGAAACACATAGTCTTTGCCCTGTACGGTGATGAGTGACGTTTGCGGGATCGTCAGCGTTTCGCCTTCCGACATGCCGAACGTAACGTTGGCAAACATCCCCGGCCGGTAGCGTCCCTGGCTGTTATTCAGCCGGATACGGAGTTTGATGGTACGGGTAACGTTATCCACTACATCGCCGAACGATTCAATCTGGCCGGTGATGATTTCGTCGGGGTAGGCCGTAAACTGGATCGTACACTGGCTGCCCACCTTCATTTTATTGACCTGACTTTCCGGCACATCGCAAACGAGCCACACCTGACCGGGCCGGGCATTCTGCAAACTACCGGGATTAAAACCGGCAACCTGAAGCTGTGTTTCGTGTTCGGCCAGCAGCGACCGTTCGTTCGCAAGGTCCGTTTTCGCCATCGACAGCTCGGTCTGCGCTTCAAGCACGTCGCGGCCGGTTGCCGCCCCGTGCTGCGCCAGATCCTGCGCCCGGGCCAGTTCGGTTTCCTTCTGTTTGATGTTTACGCCCTGAATCTGCCGGATATTAGCCAGGTGCTGCTGCAACTGACTGTAATCGGCAGTAAGGTCCGGGTTATCGAACAGAACCAGGGCCCGCGATGCTCCCGGCGACGAAACCACCGACGCCACCACGTGGGCCGGGGCCTGATAGTTCGTCGAAATAGCCTTTCGGCCGATTACTTCACTCTGGTAGTACGACAGCTGCGGCGCGTTGGCAGGATATAGAATCTGCTCCCCCCCCTGCTCTACCGTCGGCCGCACGACCTGATTGGCGGTGGTTTTCACCGGTTGTTCCTGATGCTGACAACCGGCAGCAAACAGGCTGATACACACTATAAATCGTTTCATGGGTTGGCGATGCGCTGAATCTGTCCTGTAGCAAATAGTAAGTCAATGTACGCTTGTCGGTAAGCCACTTCGGTAGCCAGGTATTCTTCTTCGATGGACAGCATGGCCCGTTGTGCTTCCAGAAAATCGACGATGGCTGTGCCGCCCCGGAAGTAGGCGTAGCGGACACTAGCCAGTACCTGTGCCGCCTGCTGCCGGATAACGGCATAGCGGGTAAGGTTATCCCGCTGCGTGGCGTAGCTCCGGAGTGCGACCTGTATTTCGGTCAGGGCCTGCCGCCGGGTATAGTCTGCGATCTGCCGGGACTGGTCTTCGGCCACCCGTGCCTTCTGAATTTCGCCCTGATTTTTGTTGAAAAACGGCAGCGCCATGGTACCATAAAAACCCACATACGGAACTCCGTTCTGCGGGTTGTAGATGGCCCCCAGTTCGGGGCGCGGTACCCGTAAGGCATGTTGAAGGTCGGCATTCCGCTGTGAAACCGTAATGGCCTGCTCAGCTACCTGCACATCGGAGCGGCCCTGCACACGCTCGGCGAGCAGTTGCTCCGACACCCGGGGATCGGTCCGGAAAAAAAGACTGTCGGTCCGGTCGATTTCCAGACTATCCGTTGTTTGCAGCAGGTAGTGCAGGCGGGTCAGCTGGTTCTGGTATTCCTGCCGGGCGGTGCGGCCGCGTAACCGGTACTGGTCGGCCAGCAACTGGGTTCTGGAACGGTCGGATTGGGTAATGACCTGATTTTTCAGCCGGACATCGCTGATCTGAACCAGTGTATCAAGGTTCTGCTGCAGCCGTTCGGTGTACAATACGGTCTGCCGAGCGCTCCAGGCATCAAGCCACGTCTGGGCCGCCGCGCGCAGCAGATTCCGTTCGGTTTCGGCCAGCATCCGGCGCTGAAGCTCTACGGTTTCTTCGGCCAGTGCTACGCTTTTCTGCCGTTGTCCCGCCACATTCACCGGCGTTGTTAACTGCCACCATACCTGCCGGTTACGGTTATTCAGAGCGCCGGTTCGTTCCGGAAAATGAGATGGCTGCATGAGTTGCAGCGACTGGTTGTTGAGCGATGGATTCGGGCGCAGTCCGGCCGTAACGACATCCGCCTTCGCCAGTTCCTGATTAAGTTTTCCGGCCCGCAGTTCGGGGCTATTTTCCTGTACCTGCCGGATAACGTCGCTGAGGGTCAGCGGCCGGACACGCTGGGCTTCAGCCGGCTGGCCCGCCCATATGCCGGCGACGACGGCCACCCACATACGTACTCCGTGCCTTCGGGGAGCACCGTTACGCATCCCGGCCTTGCAGTTCATCATATGGCATCTGCTGTTTATATGTGAAGATAAGATGCCAACCTGACTGCTGACTATACGCTGACAGGTACTTGAAAGGTGTACAAAACAGGAAGATGCAGCTACGGTCGGCGAGCGCAAAAGTACGGGTGTAGCCGCCCGGGCACTGTTAGGAAGCTCTTAAGGTTTTATTAGAATTCTGTTAGAAGAACTATTCTAGCGGCAAGTGTATACAAAATGTAGTACCTGCTCCCGGCACCGACTGAACATTAATCCGGCCATGATGCAGGGTAACGATCCGGTACGTGAGCGATAAGCCGATTCCGTGCCCTTCTGCCTGTCTGGCCTGACTACCCCGGTAGAACGGGGTAAACAGATGGGGCAGGTCATCGGGCTGAATCCCAACGCCTTCGTCCCTGAAATAAATGGCACACCCCTGATCTTCCTGCCGGATGGTGACCAGGCAGTGGTGGTCGGCCGAAAATTTACAGCTGTTTTCCATGATGTTGGCAAACGCCACCCGAAGCAGGTATTCATTGCCCCGGACGATGATTGGTTCGTCGGTATCGGCCAGTGGGTCGAAAGCCATATCGACGCGGCAGGCACTGTCTTTCCGGATTACCTGATGACTGGCATCCAGCAGGATTTCGTCAATCCGGAGGGGTTTCATGGTAATGACCGAAGGGTCGTAGCTGGCTTTGGCCAGGTTCAGCAGGCCATCGGTCAGGCGGCCGAGGCGGCGGGCATCGGCCAGCACACGCTGGATAATCTGCTGATAATCTTCCGTTTGCCGTGTCCGCCGCTGCGCCAGGTCCAGTTCGGCGATGATGCCGGCCAGCGGGGTACCGGTTTCGTGCGCCACATTGGATACAAAGTGCTGCTGCGCCTCAAATGACTTTTCGAGCCGGTCGAGCATCTGATTGAAGGTGATGGCCAGCTCGGCGATTTCGTCCCTGCCGTTGCCTTCGGGTACGCGGTTGTGCAGGCTGGTGGCTGTGATCTGCCCGACCTGCCGCACCACATCGGCCATCGGGGCCAGCGCCTGACTCGCGAAAAAACGCCCGGCAACGACTACCACCAGAATACTGATGATAAACGTCAGGATGATTGTGTTCCGCAGATTGGCCAGTTTCGACAGCCCGTATTCGTCATAAGCCGCCGCCGTCACCAGATACGTGCGTTCGCCGTGCTGATACAGAAACCCGACTACCTGCCGGTCCTCCTGCTTGAACTGTACGTTACCGGTCCGGCAGATCTGCTGCAGCATTGCTGAGGTTTCCTTCACAAAATCCTCGCTGATATCATCGTGGTATATCAGCTTAAACTGATCGTCGTAAACTGCCATTTCTTCCTGAAAAAGCGTATTGGGCTGGTTTTCGTAGATGACCTTCAGCACCGACGGTGAAATCTGCCCCTGCAACAACAGCCGAACCTTGGTATAAGCCTGTTGTTCAATGCGTTTCACATACTGATCGTCGCGAAAATCGGCATAGGCCAGATACACCGTAACGGCAAAAAACAGGAGGATCGCCGTGATAATGGCCGTAAAGAGGATAGTCAGCCGGTTACGAATTTTCATCCTTCTTTCAGAATAAAGCCAATGCCGGACTTGGTATGAATCAGCTTAGGCGTGAAATCCCGGTCAATTTTTTTACGGAGGTAATTGATGTAAACATCGATAAAGTTGGTGCCTGTATCAAAAGCCATGTCCCAGACCCGTTCGGCAATTTCGGTTCGTGGCAGCACCCGCCCCTGATTCAGCAGCATGTATTCCAGCAGGTTAAATTCTTTGGGGGTAAGCTCAATTTCCTGCCCTGCCCGCCAGACGGTCCGGGTCCGCTGATCGAGCTGCAGGTCGGCCAGGCTCAGCAATGCTTCCTGCGGGCGTTTGGCCTGACGTTTCAGCAGGGACCGGATGCGGACGAAAAGCTCCCGGAAATCAAACGGTTTCACCAGGTAATCATCGGCCCCGGCATCGAAGCCTTCAACTTTATCGTCGGTCGTACCGAGCGCCGTCAGCATCATAATCGGCACTTCGGGCTGACTCCTGCGGATCTGCTGACAGAGGTCAAGGCCGTTGAGGCGGGGCAGGATAATGTCCAGAATCAGCAGGTCGTAGGTTTTGGCATGCGCCATCCGGTGGCCCGTCAGCCCGTCCGGGGCCAGCTCCACCTGAAACCCTTCTTCTTCCAGCCCCCGCCGGATCAGATCGGCGACCCGCTCATCGTCTTCAACAATCAATACCTGCATAGTTCAGTAAACGTATCCGCATTCAGTACCCGGCAGCAAAGGTACAACGGCCGGTGCTAATTTCGGAAAGCCCGCCGGTGCAGCCACGAAAAACCCCTTGCCGGTGCCGAAGCGGCCGGTCAAGGGGTCGGGTTGCGCCGCAATCCCTGTTCAGGATCCGAAAAACGACCGGTAAAACGCCAGCCCTTCACTGGCCAGCTCGTCCGGGCTGTTGGCCAGCGGCCGCCAGATTGAGGCAGCACGGGCTAGTTCGGCAGAGGGCGCGCCGAAGGTTTCGATGACCATGGCTCCCTCGTACCCGATGTCCGTCAGCGCGTCACGGATGCCGCTCCAGTCGACATTTCCCGTTCCGGGCGTACCCCGGTCGCTTTCATTGGCCTGAACATGGCACAAACGCTCCCTGCCGATCTTCCGGATGGAAGCAGCAATGTTCTTTTCTTCGATGTTATTATGAAAGGTATCCAGCGAAACCTGAATGGCCGGATGACCAACTTCATCCACCAGCGACAACGCCTGATCAACCGTATTGATCATGTCGGTCTCAAACCGGTTCAGGGGCTCTACCCCGATCACCACACCGGCCGCCTGCGCCGCCGCCCCGACGAGGTGCAGGTTTTCGATGCACCAGCTCCGTTCCTGCTGCTTCTGCGCTTCCGGAACAAGCCGTGTTTTCCCAACGGCCGAATAGACCGGACCGGTAAAAACAGGACTTTCCATCTCGTTGGCCAGCCGGATACAGTCCAGGATATATGCCAGGCCATTTTTGCGGATGTCCGGATTATCGCTGGCCAGATCGCGGTCAGCGCCAAATGCACCGCTGATCGTTACCGCGAGGCCCGCCTCCCGGGCCATCTTTTTCAGCAAGACCCAGTCAATAAGCGACTTATCTTCTACAGCAACCTCAATCAGGTCATAGCCCATCGCCGCGACTTTATGCAGCAACCCGAAGTCGCCGGTCGAAAACGGCGACACCCACACAAAGGTACTCACCCCGAATCTAATCATTGGCGTAAGGTCAGCCTCCCGCTGCTGACCGGAATCAGCAGCGGAGAAGCCGGTTAAACAGGGTTAGGGTTAATTAAGCGTTTTCGGAAAAATCAGGGATAGTCACCCGGACACCACCGTTCATAGCCGACTCATGGGCGCAGATACCGGCACAGGTGTAATTTGCCGCCAGTTCGGCATCTACGGCCGAGTCGCGCCCTTCGATAATGGCCGCCACAAACTCCTGGACAAGGTGCGGGTGTGAGCCCCCGTGCCCGGCCCCCTGCAGGAACGATACGTGGTTCGGGTCGTCGATTTTTTCCCGTTTTGTAAAGTGTTTGATCGGCTCAATCAGCAGCTCGTCGGTGTCCGGCACGTTTACGCGGCGGGCGTTTTCGCCCCCGTCGAATACCACGTGCTCCTCGTCCTGGAGCTGCTCCCACTCAAACGACATTTTTGTACCGTACACATCGTAACTTTCGCGGTACTGTCGTACCACGTCGAACAGCGACCGTGTAGCCTCGGCAATAACATCGGAGTTTTTCAGGGTAAATGTCGCCGTTTCAACCGCAAACGGGGAGCCGTAGCGGCTGGCCAGGTCTTCACTCAGGCGCCCGGAACCGTGGCATACCACCGTTTCGGCCTTCGTGTTATTAATCCGCAGCAACGGCGAGATCGCGTGTGTGCCGTTCAGCATCGGCGGGTAGCCTTTCCAGTATTCGGCCCAGCCATCCATGCTCATGTCCTGAATATGGGAGCCGCGTACGAACTGAATACGGCCTAATTCACCGCTTTCGGCGAGGGCCAGCCCGTACAGAAACTCGCGGGTATACAGCGCGGTTTCCATCATCATGTATACTTTGCCGGCCCGCCGTTTGGCCTCAACAATCGCCTTACAATCCTCCACTGTCATCGCCATCGGGATCGTGCAGGCCGTGTGCTTATTGGCATTCAGCGACGCCAGGGTCATTTTAGCATGTTCGGGTACCGGCGTTACGATGTGAATCGCATCGACATCTTCCCGGCCGGGAATATCCTCAAAGTGTTCAAAACACAGATTCGGGTCGAGGTTATATTTTGCCGCCAGCTCGTCCAGAGTTTTCCGGTTCCGGGTGCAGATACCCACGGCTTTGATATTCGGGTGACTTTGATAAATCGGGATAAACTCTTTGCCAAAGCCCATGCCCACAATAACGACGGTAATTTTCTGCTCACTCATACTAAATACAGGTTTGATAATGATTGGGTTGTAAACTACATGCAGGACTAATCCGCAGTTGCGGAAGCGGCCCGGCTACCGGCGGGCAAGCCATTTCACCGAGTTCCGTAACAGGTTATGGTAAACCGGCAGGTTATGCGATTCGGCATCGTGGCCCAGCGCCAGACCGACAATCCGCGCTTTGGGGTGCTTCACCACAAAAACCGACGGGAAGATTTTGTCGGAGCCGGCCACACTCGAACTGGCCAGCACATCAATGCCCGGGCCGGATGCGTCGGGGATGTAATAATAGCGTTCGTCCTTAAGGGTGAATTTCTGATCCACGCCTTTCGTCACCGGATGGTCAGGTACCGTCACTGTCACATCGAAGGTACCGTATTTATCGTGCCCCCTTGAGCCGCCGCTGACCAGCTGCTGGTTGTATTCCGGCCAGTCTTTCCAGTTATACCACATCGCCGCATGGGCGATCAGCAACCCTTTTCCGGCATCGGCAAACTGAAAAATTGCCTGACGCACGGCCGGATTGGTAATGGGCCGGTTGTTGCTCAGATACAACACATCGGCTTTGGGCAGAAAGGCCAGCATGGAGTCCGGGTCACCCACGTAATTAACCGTGGCAAACCCGTCTTTGCCCAGCGTTTGCCCGTCGGCGTTGCGGTACCACATGCCGAAATTGTGTGAGCTGCCGCCGCCGACGATGAGGACCCGGATTGGTTTGCCGCTCTTTGCGGACGTGTTCTGCCCCGGCTTACACTGCGTCATCATGAGGGCCATACCTGACAGCAGCCCCCCCACGATCAGCTGACAGGCGGCAGACTGTACCGCTTTCCGGAATACATGTACGTGTTTCATATTTTTCGATTATCGGGATGTTGTCGTTGCTGTTGCCTTTTCGACCCGCATTACGCCCTGCATGATGCTCCAGTGACCCGGAAACGTGCAGATAAACGGATAGTCTCCCGGTTTGGCCGGTGCCACAAATTCAATGGTATACGACTCACCGGGATTGACCAGTTTGGTATATGCCAGTACATCCGGTGTCTGCGGTACGTAGCTTTTCTCGAGTCCTTTCGGATCACGGGCCAGGGCATCCGCCGCCTTACCGACCTTTTCGGTGGTCCCGGGCTTACAGATCACAAGGTTATGCTGCATAATATCCGGATTGTCGAGCGTCAGGATCACGTTCTGACCGGCCTTCACCGTAATCAGCTTTGTATCATACTTCATCTGCTCTTCAATCACCTTAATGGTAATAACCGTTGCCTTATCCGGAACTACTGCCGCCGGTGCCGCAACGGGCTCTTTCCGGACCGGCTTTCTGACTTCGAGCGTCGCATTCTGGACATTACCCGCGAAATCAAAACTCGTATCGTAGGCACCGGTATAGGCGCCGATTGAGTGTTCATTGGCAAAGTCCCGCTGCACCCGGATTACCTCCGACAATGGTTGGGTAAAAAGCGACGGGGCCTTACCGGTTGCCGCTACCTTTCCGTTGATCAGGATGTTGATGGCACCGTTATCGGCCAGCTGCGTCTCAAAATCAAAGCGTTCGGGCAGGGCCTCTTTCGTGGATGCCGAATAAATCTTGCCCTGCTGTTTGACGACCATCGTCAGCTGATCGTTCTGGACGTAAACGCCATAGCCTCCTTCCTTGCCACCCTGACCGACAATAAAGCCTTCGAGTTTGCGGTTACCACGGGTTACGTTGCCTTTGATGATAATCTCTTTACCCGTCACGTCGGGCGGCATCGTGATCGTTGCGCGGCGCTGTAAGGCGTATATTTCCTTGTCAATGCCCGTCAGCAGCCGCCGTACCAGGCTCGTTTCGGTAGCCGAAGCCGGCGGCGGATTTTTGGCTGCCTCGGCCAGAAAGCCTTCCCGGTGCGTCGATGCCGCAGCAAACAGCGCCCTTGCCATCCATTCATCCGTTTCGTTATCCGGTTTCAGCGATGCGCGGTATAAGGCAGCGCCGGTTTCGGCCGACTGCGGCATCATTACCGTTGCCAGCACCGCCGCCATCCGGACGTTCATATTCGGGTCGTTCAGCATGCCCGTTTTCTGAAGCTGTTCGAGCGACTGCGATGTTTTCGGTAAGGTTTCGGCCGCCGCTTTCCGGACCCCGGCCGCAGGATGCGTCAGGGCATTCGTCACTACGCGGATGGCCTCTGTGTTCGCGCCCGACAAGGCGCCCAACCCGTGAAGAGTCCAGATCGCGTGTACGGCCGCACTGTTCAGCCCGATTTCATCGACGGTCGTTTTGCCGATAATGCGGTACAGCTCCGGCAAAACAGACTGGTCTTTCGACTCAACCAGCATCCGCTGGGCTGTCATGCGCCAGAACATGTTATCGTTTTCGAGGGCGGCCACCAGTCCTTTCGGATCGTTTTTCGCCAGCGCCACCGGCTGGTATGGCTTCGCTTTTTTGTAGACAATCCGGTAGACCCGGCCGAAATTCACGTCCCGGAGCGGGCTGATAAAGGCATTGCCCTGTCCGCGTGGCTGGTCTTTAAACGGCAGCACCATTTCTGACGGGGCCTGCCGTTCAACGAATACATTGTGCTGAATGATAAAGTTATACCAGTCGGCGACCCACAGTGCGCCATCCGGACCAACCTCGGCGTGCACCGGCCCAACCCATTCGTCGGTACTGGCGAGGAAGTTCCAGCCGTCTTTTTCGGCAAAACCGGCGCCCTGAGGTTCAATAATCGCATTGTGTACCAGCCGGACCGTCGGTTCGCAGACAAACGCGACGCGGTTCCAGTAGGATTTCGGGAAACTCCGGGCCGTATAGAAATGGTGCCCGGCTGCCGACGTAAAGCCCCCGACCACATCCACCTGCCGGCGGGTCGGGGCCATAGTATGGGAATCATAATGCCCGGCAATTTTCTGCACTGCCTGTGCCGTGGAGCCGGCTAAGTTACGCTGCATAAACCGGGCCGGCATCGAATAGAAGGCGCTGTGGGTGTTGTTGGCCGTCGAAATGAACACATTATTATCCTCCGTCAGCCCCAGTCCCCAGGTGTTGTTGCTGGTATTGGCCAGAAAATCCACCTCGGTTCCGTCGGGATTCAGGTTATACACCCCCGTTCTGAAATTCATGGATTTCCCGTCTTTGGTCGTACCGATATACCCCGAACCGACCACGCCCCAGATCTTGTTGTTGAACCCGTATTGCAGGTTCGACGGCCCGAAGTGGGTATCATTTTTCTCCCAGCCCGTCATGATATTCTCGCGGACATCGGCCTTATCGTCGCCGTTGGTGTCTTTCAGGAAGACCAGGTGCGGGGCCATCGCCACCACTACCCCGCCGTTGGCAAATACGATGCTTGTCGGGATATTCAGCTTATCCGCGAAAACAGTGAACTTATCCGCCTTGCCGTCGCCGTTGGTATCTTCGCAGATCTTGATCCGGTCATTGGCCGCGCCGTCGGTTTCGAGGAACGTATTCGGGTAATCGACCGATTCGACAATCCAGAGCCGGCCCCGTTCGTCCCACGCCATGGCAATCGGATTCGTAATATCCGGCTCGGCCGCAAAAAGCTGAATGTCAAAGTCCACCGGCACCTGCATCAGCTTCTTCGACTCGTCGGGTTTCAGGGCTTCCTGCATTTTGGGAACCATGTGCCGCTTTGTGTAGTCGGTAATGGTAATGCCCGATGATTCATAAATATCCACATTCGGAATGCCCAGACCGGCAATCTGCTGCTGTACTGTTTGCCCCAGTGCCCACCGGACGCCGTTGCTCACCAGCTTCTGAAAGCCGGGATTTACCCAGGTGCTGTCATTATGGCCGTAAGCCGTATAAAACACCCGGCCTTTGCCTTCATTTCTGACCCAGGTATACGGTTCCTCGCGATCCCCTTCTTTACGGGTCATCAGCACCGTCATGTCCGGGTTCAGGTTCTGGTGCACGTAGGTTTCGTCCCAGGTGGTTGTAAACTCCGGCAGGCCCTGCATGGCGGGGTGTTTCTTATTCACGATTTTCGCCGTTATGGCGCCGGTGCCGTGCGATTTAAACTGCCCGCCAATGGTCTTTATGTACCACGCCGAGTTTTTAAAGCAGCCCGATGCCGAGTGGAGCGGAATCAATCCTTTCCCGCTCTCCACGAAGGCCTTGAGTGCCGCCTCCTGCGCCGGAGCCAGGTATTCGTGGTTGGCGTAGATGATAATGCCGTCATAGCGGCTCAGGTTTTCCGGATTCAGGTCGTTCAGGTCAACCGTGTACGTCACGTTGATTCCCTGTTTAAAGAGTGAGATGGCCAGCCAGGGGGCGTATTTACCCGAATCATGGTGCTTGCCGGTATTCCCGATAAACAGCACTTCACCCCGCCGCGCGACCGGTGCGCCGGTTGCGGATTTGCCGGCCGCTGAGGCGCCGGTAGTTGTCTGCCTGTCCCGGCTGTTTCGGCTACATCCCGCTAAAAAAAGGCAAAGCAGTAGCCATGAAAGCGTAAAACGCATCATAAAGAAGTGATATTAAATGAGAGGAGATAGGAAACTATCGGATCATACGCTTCATTGTATTTGTGTCAGCTTCAGAATGTATGGCTACGGTTTAAGCCAGATCTGCTGCGTAAATGCGCCGTTGACGGCAGCATCCCAGACCTCCATACGAACCCATGTTCTGTTTTTAAGATTAGTCTTGAACTGGTATTGTTTTTTGCCGAAAGGCAGGGTGTTGGTCAGGTCAATCCGCTCCCGGTATACCTGCTGTCCGTCGCCGGAAATGATTTCGGCAAAGGTCAGCGGATAGGTCCAGGCAACGCCGAGATTCACCGTTACGGCACCATCGGCGGGCAGGGTCAGCGTCTGGCCGGACGATTTGCCGTTTACGGTAAACACCGGCAGCATAACCTCACCCGTTGAGACAAAGAATTTTCCCTGCTGCATGGCATCCAGCACCGGCTGCCAGCCATCCTTGAAATCAGGCAGCTTGTCCAGTTGCAGGTAGTTCACGTTCAGGTGGGCATAGGTTTCATTCTGAGGCTCCATTGAGAAGATATCCGACTCAGCAATGACGTGCTTTTTATGCCCCCAGTTGGCCATGTCGTCCATCAGATCCAGCACCCGGCGGCTTAACCTCGGCTCCGACATATCGGCAGGAATGTTTTTCCAGGCCGCGCCGAAAAAGTGTTCCGAGTGAAAAAACGCCTCTTCCTTGTATTTGTCCGGGTAGCCGGTAGAGCCTTTGGTCCGGGCGTGGGCCGTCCAGGCAAGGCCATTTTCGGCTTTCAGCAGATTCAGCATGTCGTTTTTATCGGCAATCCGGTACACCTTCCCATAGACAGGATCTTCGGTCACAAACGGCATATCGGGTTTGCGCGACATGATCCAGTACACCGGCTTCGGGAAAAACTCCAGCCAGTGACCGCCGAAGAAGTTATTCGGCTCTTCGCCGGGAAGCAGCAAAAAGTCTTTATCTGAAAGGCGGCGGCACTCACTGAACAGCGTTTTCAGTTCCAGCAGCCGCTGATCATCCGGTCCTTTGGGGTGGCCGGGGCCATGAAACTCGCCGAGATGGACAATATTAACGCCCGAGTTTTTAAAGACCTTAACAAAGTTGGGCACTTCCGGTACCGGCTTTCCGGCCAGCACGGTGTTCATTGTATGCTCGTTGTGAAAGTGGCTCGACATGGTTTTGTAGCCGGGCACCTCAGGATATTTATCGTTGTTGGTAAACCGCTTGACCTCGTCGAGGGCTTTGGCCGGAGCCGCCGTGCTGATGAGGCAGAAGAAATTCATCCGCTGCTGCGTTTTCGGCGGGGCATTCACCCAGGGCACCCACCGGCGGTCGCCCATCAGGTCCTGGCGGATGCCGATCCCGAATTCGGGAACGAGGCTGCGGTAGTTTTTTCCGTACCACGTAAAATCAAAAACCTGGACTAGATAAATCGTT
>NZ_CAMFHL010000186.1 GCF_945952095.1 uncultured Arsenicibacter sp.
AGTCAGCAGCATCCGGATTTACAAATCCGGATGAGCGGCCTTACAGCAGCTCCAGAATCCGCTCCATCGAAACGGCATGGCCGATTTTGGCCTTCAGCTCGCTGATGTGTACGCGTTCCTGTTCGGTTGTGTCGCGGTGACGGATCGTAACCGTGTCGTCTTCCAGCGTCTGGTAATCCACGGCAATACAATACGGGGTTCCGATCAGATCCTGACGCGTATACCGCTTACCGATCGCGTCGCGCTCTTCCATGATCACGCGGAACTCGCTCCGCAGCGACTTCACGATCTGCTCTGCTTTTTCCGGCAAACCATCCTTACGTACCAGCGGGAACACGGCCGCCTTGATCGGTGCCAGGGCCGGATGCAATTTCAGGTATGTCCGCTCCTTCTGAGTTTCGCCTTCGCCAACTGTTTCTTTCGTAAACGCATTGCAGAACGTAGCCAGGAACAGACGGTCGGCCCCTACCGATGTTTCCACCACATACGGAATGTAGTTCCCGTATGGCTTACCCGTTTCAGGGTTAATGTCGTTGTCGAAATACTGCTGCTTTTTCTTGCTCAGCTCCTGATGGCTCTTCAGGTCAAAGTCGGTCCGGGAGTGGATACCTTCCATCTCGCGGAAGCCAAACGGGAATTCATATTCAATATCCACGGCCGCGTTGGCATAGTGCGCCAGCTTTTCGTGGATGTGGAACTTCAGCTTTGCGGCCGGCAGACCAATGGCCTTGTGGAACGCCAGACGCGTATCGCGCCATTTCTCGTACCACTCCATTTCGGTGCCGGGGCGTACGAAATACTGCATTTCCATCTGCTCAAACTCCCGCATCCGGAACGTAAACTGACGGGCAACGATCTCGTTCCGGAACGCCTTACCGATCTGGGCAATACCAAACGGAACCTTCATCCGGCCGGTTTTCTGCACGTTCAGGAAGTTCACGAAAATACCCTGAGCTGTCTCCGGACGCAGATAAATCAGGCTGGCATCTTCGGCCACCGAACCCACCTGCGTGGAGAACATCAGGTTAAACTGGCGCACTTCCGTCCAGTTCGATGTACCGGAGATCGGGCAGACAATGCCTTCGGCAATAATCAGGTCACGAAGACCTTCCATGTCTTCGGCGCCTTGCAAGCGGCCCAGCTCATTGCGTAATGCCTGGCCACGGGCTTCGTCACCGGCTTTCTCGTATTGTTCGGCTTTGCCCTCAAGGAGCTGGTCAGCGCGGTAGCGTTTTTTCGAGTCCTTGTTATCAATCATCGGATCGTTGAACGAGTCAACGTGGCCCGACGCTTTCCACGTCAGCGGGTGCATGAAAATCGACGCATCGATACCCACCACCTCATCGTGCAGCTGGGTCATGGCCTTCCACCACGCCGTTTTCAGGTTATTTTTCAGTTCAACGCCGTTCTGACCATAGTCGTAAACCGCCTGTAAACCATCATAAATTTCCGAAGAAGGGAACACAAAACCGTATTCTTTCGCGTGCGCGATGATGTCCTGCAACGAGGTTGCCGGTGTCGCTGCTGCCTGCGTCTCTTTGTTATCTGACATGAGGGACTTTCTTTCCGCTGGTTATTGTCAATACATTTCACCGGGCCGAAACCCGAATTGAGCCGCAAAGATAACCGTTGCATTGATAAAGACAGAAATTGCCTGAGTTTCGGTATCTATTTTTCTGTAGCCGGTAATTGTATGATAACTCCCCGAGGGTTCAAAACCCTCGGGGAGTTAATGGTTAGCCAAAAAGCCTGTGTTACAACTTCGCCACCATCCGGTCGAATACCTCGCGCTGGGCTTTCATGGACCCGATTTTGTCGGCGGGGTTCGTGTGGCATTCGAGCAGCACCCAGCCGTCGTACTTCATGTTGGCCAGATTGGTCAGCAGGGCGGCGTAGGGATAATCCGTACGGTCAAGCTCGCGGACGTGGCAGGTATCGCCGAACCGGTCTTTTACCAGATTGAAATTATACTCGAATCCCTGTCCGTTCAGGTCCTGCGGGTTGCAGTTCCAGCAGATAACGGCGTTTTTGTTCGGAGCCGCATCCATGATCTGTTTCGTGGCCGGTAGTTCCTGCGTGGCTTCGCCGTGCACTTCCAGCCGGATTTTCTGCCCGAAATCAGCTGCGTAAATCGCCAGCTCGTTTAACGCTTTTCCGATCTGTTCGAGCGTCTGTTCGGCCGGTACTTCCTTGTGTAAGGCGTTTGGTTTCACCTTTACACCGGTTCCGCCCACATCGGCACTCAACCGGATAAACTCCTTTGTACGCTCAATCGATGCCTTTACGCGGTCAGGTTCGATGAAATCATACTGCTGATTGGTACCCAGACCGACCAGTTTCACGGGGCTATCGGCAAACCGCTTCCTGACCTCCTGCCGGGCGGCAGCGCTTAGCTCAGGCATCACCTTGTGAGCATGTTCTACCCGCAATTCAACGCCGAGGATATTGGTGTCCGTACAGTTTTTGATAATCGTCGGCACGTCCCAGTCCTTTCCCCACAGGTAGGTTACAAATCCCAGTTTCATCTTTGTTTTTTTCCACGATGAAGCATGCGCAACGCTGCTACCAGCGAGGATAGATCCGCCCGCCAGCAGGGAAAGTTCTTTCAGGAATGTTTTTCGGTTAATGGTCGACATACGTAGTCTGGATAAGGGGTTGGAGGAGTTAATACGTTGTACTCCAACAAAGAACCTCCGGCCGGTTTGCTACTGCGACCCTTATCCCTTTATGGCATGATCGGCCTTGACATCCTGCCCCGACCAGATTTTTTTCGCCGTCCAGTCTTCGGCCGGTGCGGTCCAGAACGGGTCATCGGCACCGAGGCCGAGCGGCAGGAAGGCTTCGGTGCATAAATACAGGCTTCCGGTCGAGATATAGCCTTCGCCAATCGACGGCTGATGCCCGCACAAGCCGATCTGGAGCCAGCCTTTGGCGTCGAAGGTACCCGGTGCGTCCATCGTCCGGCGGATTACGGCCGACAGGGCGGCCTTCACCTGTCCGGCGGTTAATTCGGCGGGCAGGTGTTTCTGGTAAGCCATTTGCGCCAAGAGCTGAAACGCGCCGCACCGGTAAGCCAGCGACCGGCCATAGGCCGCAAACGACCCGTCGGGCGCAATCATCCGCTCCTGAATCATGGCGTAGCGTTGTGCTCGTTCCCGCAAAGTTGCCAGCAGGTTCTTGTCCCCTTTTTTCGCATCAACCAGCGTCTGCACCACATCCAGCAGCATCGGCTGAATCACGTAACTGTTGTAATAATCCCAGTGAAAGTCAGGGCCATCACCATAGGCGCCGTCGCCTTTGTACCAGTTCTGGTGTTGCCGGATAGCATAGTCCATCCGCATTTCGTCGCACTCGCCCGTAAATTTCAGGAGCGCCGCTTCGACCATCGCGCTGAACAGCAGCCAGTTGTTATAACCCGGCTTGATCACGCGGCTTGCTTTCAGGGCCGTGATCAGGCGGGTTTGGGTTTCTTTATCGAGTTGTTTCCAGAGTTGATCGGGAGCCCGCAGCAGCCCGTGCGCCAGAAAAGCCGCATCCACCAGCGGTTGCCCCCCCTGCGTAAAGTTCAGGAAATCCGGCGACTGCGGATTCACGCCGTTGGCAATGGCCCTTCGCGCCAGATCGCCGTATTTCTGCTGCTGTGCTTTCTCCGCGCCGGTTGCCGGGGCATCGAGCCACGGGGCCAGTCCGGCCAGGGTGCGGCCCAGTGCTTCCAGATGCGAAACACGCCGGCGACCTTCCTCCTGCCCCGGTGCCGATTCGACCGGCATGGTTGCTTTCAGCTGGCCTTTGGCTAACGCATTAATCACCGGATCGGCCACTTTCAGGAGGGTTTGCAGCCAGTAGGCGCGGTCTGTTTCGGCCAGAATAGCCGGCGCGGTATTCGTGGCAGCGAAACTATGTGTCGTGGTAAATCCGGCCAGCGGAAGCGCCGAAAAAAGGCGGGTAAAATAGCGTCGGTTCATCGGAAACGTTGTCAGATTTTACTTAACAAAGCGGTTCCGAACCGGAATTCTACTTTTTGAGTCTGTTTAGCCCGTTCCTTGACGGCTATCTGCTCGCCGGCCACGGAAAATCAACACATCTTCCTTTAAAATTCTATTTTTCAATATCTTTACCTTACCTAAGCCGATTGGTATGAAGCCTTCGCTCCTCTTACTCTGTCTGATCTTTTTCCGCTTTCTGACACCGGATGTTCTGGCCCAGTCCGGCACGCCGACCACCGTGCTGACGGGTAAAGTCGTTGATGAAGCGACGGGCAATCCGCTGCCTTTTGCCAACGTCTTTATCAATAACACCACGCGCGGTACGTCAACCGATGAAAACGGAAACTACCGGCTACCTAACGTACCGATCGGCACCATCGAAATTGTCGCTTCATTTGTCGGTTACTCAACCATCCGGCAGTACCTGCGGCTGGATGACCGGCCGGCCTATTCGGTGCAGATCAAGCTGAAAGCCGACGCCAGCCAGCTGACCGGAGTTACCGTATCGGCAAAACGCAGTAAATTCTGGGAGCGCCGCTTCCGCCTCTTCCGCGAGGCACTCCTCGGCGACTCGCCGTTTCAGAGTCAGTGCGTTATCGTCAATTCCGGCGTTGTACAGTTGTCAGAGGAAGACGGTCACCTTAAAGCCAGCATCACCGAACCATTGATCATTGAAAACAAAGCCCTTGGCTACCGGATCACCTACGACCTGTCGTATTTCGATCTGTATCAGATGGCTACGTTTTATGCCGGGACCGCCCGCTTCGAAGAGCTGAAAGCAGCCAATCCGGATCAGACCGAACGCTGGCAGCGGCACCGCAAACAGGCATATGACGGATCGACCCGACACCTGCTGGCCAGTATGATTGCCGGTACGACCGAACGCGAGGGCTTTATGGTATACGAAAGCAGCATCCATGTTCCGTCGATGGCCTCAAGCCGTGTTCTGCTTAACGACAATCAATTCCGGTCGAAACCGGTTAAAACCGATACGCTGTTCAAGCCAGGCGAGCTGTCCTTTGAACGGATTATGACGACGGGCAAACCGCTCGAAATCTTCTACGCACATCGTTTTTCGAAAACATCGCCGTACCGTGATATGCCCTATGCCTATTCGCTGATGATGCTGCCGAAAGGGACTTGCCAGGTAAACGTTGACGGTACTATTACGCAGGCGCAAGGCATGGAAATCCGTGGTTATCTCGGCAACGACCGGCTGGCCAATATGCTGCCTGCCGACTGGTACCCGCCAGTTAAAGGTGCTTCGCTAGCGGCGCAGGTACCCAGTGCCGGAACCATTATGAAGGCCGATAAACGCCTTGATTCCCTCACCCGTGCCTGGGAACAGCAGCATACCCGGCAAACACCCGCCGTTTTCCTGCACACCGATAAGGCCCTCTATGCCACCGGCGACCGGCTCTGGTTCAGCGCCTTCTACCTCCATGCCTCCAGCCTGCAACTGATTCCGAACACGTTTTCAGATCTGGATCCATCCATCCATGTGGCCCTTATCGGGCCTGACGGAAAAATCGTCCGCCACGAATGGGTTGCCTTGCACGATGGCCGTGGCAGCGGGGACTTTTTCCTGCCGGATACCCTGCGGACAGGGCTCTATCACCTCTATGCCTACACCGAAAGCCAGCGGGTTGACTCATTGCCGGCTTTTCAGCGTACTCTGTCGGTTTATAATTTCTTTCCGGCAGCACAGGCCTCTGCCCCACCGGCAGCACCCGTTAATCCGGCTATACAAACAGGAGTCCCGGTTGCATTGGCTGGTCGCCCGACGATTGATGTACAATTTTTGCCGGAAGGCGGACGATGGGTTACCGGCCTGACCAGCCGGCTGGCTATCCGCGCGGTGGACCGGCATGGCAAAGGCATTACCCTCCGCGGACGGGTACAGCCAACGCAGGGAGGAGAACCCGTCCGGTTTGAAACGGGCGCGAATGGCATGGGGTTGATTGCGGTAACTCCCGCAGACAACCAGACATTTGTGGCGCACTGGCAAACCGAAAGCGACTCGGGCATGATTACCCTTCGCCAACCCGACCCCGCAGGACTAACCCTGAAAGCTGACGTCACCACCGACAGCAGCCGGCTGGCCATTTATATCCGCGGCTCAGCGGCCTATGCTAAACAGGTTATTTACCTGACTATTCAAAGCCGTGGCCAGTTGCTGCAACAGAATAAAATCCAGCTGGAAGACGGCAAGGCCAATCTGGATTTGCTCGTAGCCAAACTACCGCCCGGCTTGTGCCAGATCACGCTGTTTGATGCGCATGCACGGCCGTGGGCCGAACGGCTGGTATTTATTCCGGAACATTTGCCCCCCGTGCAGTTCAGTATGCAGATGGATCAGACCCGCTACCAGCCACGGCAGCAGGCGCAGCTTACCATGACCCTTACCGACGGCGGCGGGTTTCCGCTGAATGCCAACCTGTCGGCCGCCATTACGGATGCCGATCAGTTACCGCCCGACACCCTGACGACCGATATTTACTGTCATCTGCTGCTTACCGGCGAACTCCGGCGCCCGATGGCTGGCCTGGCGCCGGCACTACGCAGTAATGCCCATGCAGACAAGGTAGTACTCGATCAGGTCCTTATGACAGCCGGCTGGCGACGCGTCAACTGGCAACAGACGCAGTCCGCCGCCACGGAAGATGCCGACACGCTGGGAGGCATTGTTATCAGCGGACGCGTCATTGATAAAAAAGGCAAACCGGTGCCTAATGCCGAAATCATGTTTACCTCACGTACATCGGGCCGGCCCTTCAACCGGTCGGCCGGCGCTGATAATCAGGGTCGTTTCCGGCTGGGCGGCCTCATGATTACGGATACGCTGACGTTGATGGCACAAGTGTTTGACTATAGACTACAGGCCATCAGTGCCACCATTTTGTTCGACAAACCAACGGCATCAATGCCGGTAGATCCGAAAGCGCGCTTTGTGAACGATAGTACACTGGTCGATTGGGTAGCGCTGGCGTCAGCCTTACGGGCAGCAAGGGCCCGGCAGGAAGCAACACCGCAGTTTTACCGCCAGCGAAACGCCAAACTCTTGACCGAAGTGACAGTGCGGGCCGAAAAACCAAGGGATGTAGAAAGACCACGCACCACTTCGTTGGGGATGCCGGATTATAGCCTCGTCATTGATGAACGGCTGTCACAGTATGCCAACGTCTATGAGATGATGATGGGGCGCGTGCCGGGCGTGCAGGTATCACGGGTGCCTCAATCCACCAACGGATACAGCGTTGTCATCCGCGGGGTTGGCACACTCACGGGCAGTGTCCAGCCACTGTATATTGTTGACGGGGTTTATCTGACGGGAAGCGACGAGGGGAGTATTCTGCTTAGCCTTGATCCGAATTCGATTGATCGTATCGACTTCATCAAAAATGCCGGAGCAGCAGCCTACGGAGCACGCGGGGCTAACGGCGTCATTATTATTTACACGAAGAAAACACTGGTGAAAGCCAAAACTGCCTCAGCCGATCCAGTGGCAACTGAACTGACGGTTATCGGATTTCCGACCGTCCGTGAGTTTTATATACCGGCGTTTGAGGCTATGCCTGACGGCACCAAACCGATTGACCGCCGGGATGTGATTTACTGGAAACCCGTTTTACAAACCGACGCACAGGGACAGGTAAAACTGAATTTCCCGATTTCGGATGTTGTCCGGTACCTGCGGGTATCCGTGCAGGGTGTTACCAATTATGGCCGTCCGGTCAGCGTTGAGCAACTTATCCGGGTGCAGTAAGCTGACAAATCTGCCCGTTTCAGGGCTGCATTCATTTGCCCGGACACGCTCCGTTCGCTATATTCACACGTTCTAGAAGTGAATATTGACGTTTGTGTAATGAAATCAGCTCCTTTACCGGCCAACGAATCCGATCGGCTCAAGGCACTTGCCTCCTATAATGTACTCGATACACTCCCGGAAGACGTTTTTGATGACGTTGTTCGCCTTGCCTCTGAAATATGCCGTACTCCCATTTCAAGTATTGCATTTATAGACAAGGACAGGCAATGGTTTAAGGCCAAAAAACGGCTGGCAGATACTGAAACGCCGCGTGATCACTCGTTTTGCGCCCATGCCATCGTTGAGCCCGATAACCTGATGATTGTTCCTGACGCACGTCTTGACGAACGCTTTGCCGACAATCCCTTAACCACTGGTATGCCTTATGTAATCTTTTATGCGGGCGTTCCGCTCGTTGATGAAGATGGCTTTGCGCTGGGTACACTTTGTGTGATCGACAACCGGCCAAGGACACTAACGGACAATCAGCTGCTTTCACTGAAAGCGCTGGCAAAGCTCGCGAATACACACCTCACCCTGCGTCGTACCCGGCTGGAACTCGCCGAACACCAGCGTCAGATTGAGACCGTAAAAGAACGGAAAGCCCGTTTCCGGACGTTCATTGCCGATACGCTCGAACCAAATATTCTGTCCATTCAGGCGAATACACAGCGCATGGTCAAACTCGTGACCCGTGAAGACCAGTTATCGCCTCTGAACAACATCAGGGAAGCCTGCGACCAGATCAAAAAAGGGGCCGGTCTGCTACCCTAACCCATCAGCAGTGATTCGCCGCCGTCGATCCAGATCGGTGTGCCGGTGATATGGCTGGCGCGGTCCGAGGCCAGAAACAGGGCCAGTTCAGCTACCTGTTCGCTCGTGCCCGGTTCTCCGTCGGTTAGCGGAATGTTGCCTTCCGGAAACTCAACCGGCTCTTTCTCCGCTTCGATACCCCGTTTTTCGGTGCTTTCGTCGATTTCGGTGGTGATGGCTCCGGGGCAGATGACATTGACCCGGATTTTGTACTTAGCCAGTTCCAGGGCCGCCATTTTGGTAAAGGCCACCTGAGCGGCTTTGGTACTTGAGTAAGCCGTAGCGCCCGTATTGCTGAAGATGCGGGTGCCGTTGACTGAGGCAGTGATGATGATTGACCCGCCTACTTTTTTGAGCAGCGGTATGGCGTACTTGACCGTCAGGAAGGTGCCGGTCAGGTTAATCTGAATTGTTTTTTCCCATTCGTCGGGCTCCAGTTCTTCGAGCGGCGCCCAGACGCCGTTGACGCCGGCATTCGCAAAGACAATATCGAGCTGTCCCCAGGCATCTTCGATATCAGCGACCGCCCGCTGCATGTCATCTGGTTTGGCAATGTCGGCCAGAATCATGCGGGCAACTCCGCCCCCCTTTTCGATTTCGCCGACCGTTTTGGCCAGCTCGTCTTCTGTCCGGCCGAGTGCGGCCACTTTGGCACCCTCCTGTGCGAAGCGCAGCGCCGCTGCCTTCCCGATTCCTGAACCTGCGCCGGTTACCAGTGTCACCTTGCCGACCAGATCGCCTCGTCCCATTGTATGTATCATACACCTGTAACCCGGAACGAGGTGCCTTGCTGCAAAAAATTATTTTCTGCCCACGAAATATCATTCCGTGTTACAAACACAAAAGCCCCGATTGCTCAGGGCTTTTGTAGCTGAATGCTGTATGATTATACCATGTTATGGTACACGTTCTGCACATCGTCGTCGTCTTCGAGCTTATCAATAAGCTTCTCTACGTCGGCCATTTGTTCTTCGCTCAGTTCTTTGGTTATCGTCGGAATACGCTCAAATTCAGCGCGTTTCAGCTCATACCCTTTTCCTTCAAGGTATTTCTGAATGCCGCCGAATGCCGTAAAGCCGCCGTAGATGACGATTTCATTCGCTTCTTCGTCAAACTCAAACTCTTCAGCGCCGAAGTCAATCAGTTCCAGTTCAAGCTCGTCTGCGTCAACGCCATCAGCCGAAATCTGGAATACGCTTTTCCGGTTAAACAAAAAGTCATTCATCCCGGAAGTACCCAGCGTTCCGCCAACTTTATTGAAGTAGCTGCGCACGTTGGCAACTGTCCGGTTCTGGTTATCGGTAGCGGTTTCAATCACAAAGGCAATGCCGTGCGGGCCGGTGCCTTCGTAGGTAAGCTCCTTGTAGTCCTCCTGCTCTTTCGACGATGCTTTTTTAATCGCCCGCTCCACGTTTTCTTTCGGCATGTTTGCCGCTTTGGCGTTCTGGATTACCGCCCGCAAACGACCGTTGGTGTCAGGGTCCGGTCCGCCGCTTTTTACCGCGATAACGATATCTTTACCAATACGGGTGAAGGTTTTTGCCATCTGCCCCCACCGCTTCATTTTCCGTGCTTTACGGTATTCAAATGCTCTTCCCATTTTGTAAAATGAAAAAATTATAAGTCAATTGATGATACGCAAACCTGGACGCGACGAGTTTTTACTCACCGGCCACAGTCGCAGCTTCATTCAGTACAGATAAATTTACTTGTCCGCGCAGGATGTCGTCAAACGTTTCGCGCTGACGAACCAGATACGGCTTGCCGTCGTAGACCAATACCTCGGCCGGACGGGGCCGCGAGTTGTAGTTTGATGCCATGGAGAACCCGTAAGCGCCCGCATTTTTAAACGCCAGCACATCGTTGGTCCGTACTTCCGGCAGATCCCGATCGGTAGCAAACGTGTCGGTTTCGCAGATATAGCCAACCACGTTGTAGCGATGGTGGTCTCCCGCCGGATTCGATACGTTTACGATATCGTGCCATGCGTCGTACATCATCGGCCGGATCAGGTGGTTCAACCCTGAATCGACCTGAACAAAAGTCCGGTTCGGGTTTTGTTTCACCACGTTTACGTTCACGAGCAGATGCCCTGATTCACTCACGAGGAATTTGCCAGGCTCGAAGCAAAGCTCCAGCTCACGGCCGTATCCGGCGCAGAACGCCTGAAATGCCGCCGAGACCTTGGCGCCCAGATCGGCCACATCGGTAAAGTGATCGCCCTCCTTGTAAGCCACCTTAAACCCGCTGCCGAAATCCAGAAACTGGAGGTCCGGAAAATCCGACGCCAGTTCGAACAGCACATCAGCGCCTTTCAGGAATGCATCGGCATTTTTGAAATCAGAGCCCGTATGGATATGCAGCCCGATTACCGACATGCCATACTGCGTCACGACGGCCTGAATATCCGCCCGCTGCAACACCGAAATACCAAATTTAGAATCAACGTGGCCGGTCTGAATTTTTACGTTACCGCCTTCCGTGATGTGCGGGTTAATCCGGAGACCAACCGCAACCGAACCGCCGTATACCTCACCGATCTGCTGTAGCAGCGGGATGCTGTCGACGTTCAGCTTCAGCCCCATCCCGATCGCTTCCTGAATTTCGGCGAAGGCGTTGCCGCTGGGCGTAAACATGATCTGCGCCGGTTCGAAACCCGCCAGCAAGGCCAGCCGCGCCTCGTTGACCGACACCACTTCAATGTCGGTCCCCTGCATACGCATCAGCTTCAGAATCGACAGATTGGTCAGCGCTTTGGCTGCGTACTTTATCTTTAGGTTAACGCCGGTAAAGGACGACCGGAGTACACCGATTTTTTCAATAATTTTGTCGGCGTCGTACACGTACAATGGCAGGCCAAACTCTTCGGCAATTTCCAGTACATCAACGCCCTGAATGGTATAACGGTTTTGTGCTAACTGCATCGACTTGCGGTGTCTTTTCAAAAAGAAGTGCAAATATAATCGTTAAATATTCCTTTTGCTTTGACGGACCGGAAATGCTGACCTGTACATCAACAAATTTGCCGGTTCACTACGCTGATGTGATGAACCGGCCGCTAAATCATTTTTTATGAAACAAACGATTCTCCTCTTCCTGTGCCAGCTCCTGCTGGTGGCGGCTCATGCTCAATCCCCGCTGCAATCGGGTCCGATGGTTGGTTATTCCGAGATGCGCGAGGTCATGCTCTGGGCGCAAACCAAAGAACCTGCCCGTGTGCAGATCCGGTACTGGGACCAGGTCGCCCCGAAACAAACCTTTCTGACCGACGAGGTGCAGACCGCCAAACAAACGGCGTTTACCGCCCATTTGCTGGCCGATCAGGTACAGCCCGGCAAAAAATACGACTATGAAGTACTGATCAACGGCAAGAAAGTGGCGCTCAACTACCCGACCACGTTCCAGACACAGACGCTCTGGCAGTGGCGCACCGATCCGCCGGCGTTTCAGTTTGCTGTCGGCAGCTGCGCGTACGTGAACGAGCCGGACGTTGACCGGCCCGGCATGCCCTACGGCGGCAACTACGAAATCTTTACCAGCATTGCTGCCAAAAAACCGGATTTCATGCCCTGGACCGGCGACAACACCTACCTCCGCGAAGTTGACTGGAACACCCGTTCGGGTGTGTTAAAACGGTATACCCACACGCGCTCCCTGCCCGAAATGCAGCCGCTGCTGGGTTCAACGCATAACTACGCCATGTGGGACGACCATGATTTCGGGCCTAACGACTCCGACCGGGCCTACTGGTTTAAGCCGATCACCCTCGAAGCATTTAAGCTGTTCTGGGCCAATCCGAACTATATTTTTAACGAAGGCTGCACCGGGACCTTTTTCTGGAACGACTGCCAGTTTTTCCTGCTCGATGACCGGACCTACCGCACCCCTAATGACCTGAAAACCGTGGAGCGCACCATGCTTGGCCAGAAGCAGTTCGACTGGCTGATTGATGCCCTGAGCAGCAGCCAGGCACCGTTTAAGTTTGTGATCATCGGCGGGCAGGTTATTAACCCGATGGCGGTCTATGAAACCTACGCTACGTTTGGCGATGAGCGCAACCGGCTGATCAACGCCATTACCGATGCGAAGATTCCGGGCGTTATCTTTATCACGGGCGACCGTCACCACTCGATTGTACACAAACTCGACCGGCCGGGCACCTATCCGCTCTATGATTTCACCATTTCGCCGCTCACGTCAGGGCCGGCCAAACCACTGGCCGAAGAGTTGAAACAGCCGACCGTAATCAACGGAACGCTGGTGACCGAACGCAACTTTGCCATGATGAACGTCACCGGCCCAATGAAAGACAGAATGCTGAAAGTCACCGTCTACGATAGTAACGGCAAAGAAAAATGGGTGCAGGAGATTAAAGCCAGTCAATTGAAATAGCTTTTTTTCGTTGTATCTGTACTGTTTCCTGACAACCTTACAGAAATTTACCAAGCATCGAGCCGTATGCAACAACTGAAAACTACTACGTTCCTTTCCTTTGTTTTTCTGTTTCTGCTTACTTCATGCAGTCTGTTCCGGTCTAAACCGGAGCCGGTCGTTTACCGGAACCCCGCCCCGAAACCCGGCAGCCGCCCCGGTGCAGTAAAACCGGCGGGTAAGGTCGTCGATGCATCTACCTACCAGCGGCAGTATGCAAAAGACGTTGTGAGTATTGCCCGCACCTATACCGGAACCCCCTACCGGTCGGGTGGTACGTCTACGTCAGGCATCGACTGTTCGGGGCTGCTCTTCGCCGCCTTTACCACAGTTGGGTTGCAGATGCCGCGCATTTCGTGGCAGCAGTCGGAGATTGGTTACGAAGTAGAAGTTGACAAAGTCCGCCCCGGCGACCTGCTCTTTTTTGTGCCGGACAAGGGGAAAGCGGGCTATATTTCCCATACCGGCATTGTCACGGAAGTGCGCGGCCGGAGCGATATCCGGTTTATTCACGCTTCCTCATCGCGGGGGGTGCGTGAAGACAACCTGTTTACCGATTATTTTAAAGGCCGGTTTGTGAAGGCAGTCCGGCCTTTCTGAGCCTTAGTACCTGCCAGCTTATGCCTGGCGGGTACTAAGCCACTTTTTCACCCACTGTAACGTTTCCCGATACGTATGATGCGGCGGGGTAAACCGCAGGGAAGGTGTTTCGCTGTCCATATCCGCCATTACCGCATCCATAGACACCCATTTCAGGTCGGCAACTTCGTCCGGCTGCATCTGCAACGCCTCAAGTGGCACATCCACCCGCCAGACAAACACGCCGGCATGTTCACGGTCAATCAGCTGGCAGGCCGGATCAATAGCGACCACATCCATAACGCCCAGGTAAACCAGTTCGCCGTCGGCAGGTTTGATCCCGATTTCCTCCTCCAGTTCCCGGCAGGCCGCCGATTCATAGCTTTCGCCCGGATCAAGGTGACCGCCCAGACAAACGTCCCAGAAGTTGGGCAGGTATTTTTTGTCCGGGTGCCGGAGGCTCAGCAAAATATCGTTTTGTGGGTTAATGACCACGATTTCCGACGTACGGTGCCAGTCACCGTCGGTATGCACAGCGGCTTTTTCTTTGGTAATGCCAAGCGGCTGATTGGCTTCATCGAATACTTCCAGGAGAACCATAGGCAAAAAAAAATGCCACCTTCCGATGGCAATTGTGTGCTGATGTGTTACTGACCCACGGCAGCCGACTGTATCAACTCCTCCCAAAACTCGCGGTTCCGGTGTTTGAGTTTCATTTCCAGGCTTTGGGCTTCTTTACGTGTTTCAAAACTTTTCGAGAATTTCAGCACCCAGGGCTTCCCGTCGGCCGTGGCCGGAACTGCTTTTGCATTATGCTGCCAAAGCGCGATTTGCAGATCACGAGCCAGACCAATATGATAATTGTCAAGCGACTCGCTGTAAATGATATAGACAGTATGCATGTATCTGACACACGAGAAGTTTCAACCCTTACTCGCTAATTACGTACTTGTAGTTTGCTAAAATACGACTTATCGGGATTTTTTTACAGCAAGATAAACAAAAAAGCCGCTAATCGTAGCGGCTTTTTATTGACTGTATTTGTGGAGATAGTCGGATTCGAACCGACGGCCTCTACAATGCCATTGTAGCGCTCTAGCCAACTGAGCTATACCCCCGCGTTTTGTGGGTGCAAATATGAGGAATTTGTTGATTCCTGTCAACTTTCCTCCTAAACTTTTTGCATAAAAAAGGCCTTAAAAGGCCTTTTTACTCAAATTCAGCAGGTTATCGGTTATTGCTCCAGCATTTCGGCATCCGCAATAATATAATTC
>NZ_CAMFHL010000187.1 GCF_945952095.1 uncultured Arsenicibacter sp.
TCTGCTTTATATCCGAAAGAAACTTACTTAATTTCTTGCAGCGGAGTAAAGTCTTTAAACGTACGCTTAATGGCTTTATCCGTAGCTTCTTTTTTATTCTGCCAGTTGGCATCCAGCTCCAGGGCGACCAGACCGCTCAGACTCATGATTGCCCGGAAGTCATCAAGGCGTTTCACGAAATCACCGCCGCGGCGGGAAGCTTTCAGGGCAAATTCACGGGCAAAGACATCGCCTTTGTTCTGGATTTCGGTTTTCTTACCCAGTACGTAGTTATAGCGTTCGAGCAGGTCCTTCATCGACTTACCGATTACTTCTGTCGCTTCGAGCGTACCCATGGTCAGTACGGCTGTACCGCCAACCGCCGATACATAGCGCATATTGGTCTGAACGCTCTGGCTTTTGTTGTTGGCAATGATAGCCGGTGTTATCCCGCCAACGGCGCCGAGTGAAGCATTGGCCACTGAGCGGTTACGTTTGCCTTTTTTGGCTTTGCGGTAGCTCCGTTTCAGTTCTTCTTCCTTTTCGCTGAGCTGCTCAACCAGATTCCAGGCACTAACCAGTACCTGCCGGTATTGCGCATACAAGGCGCGATCCTTTGCCTCCTCATTAATGGCGTTCTGTACCGTAAAGGTAATTTTACGTTCATCGCGGTTCTGGGCCTTATCGAGGGCATAGAACGTAATCTGCACCTGTAACGTATCCAACGGATCTTTCACGAAATCGTAGCCGGGCGTCCAGATAAACTCATACTGATTGTCCGTATTCTTTATCAGGGCGCTTTTCGGTATATTCTGATTATCGGAAAGAAAATCAAAGGCCGATATATCGTCGTCGCCGTTGGGATCAGAAAGGTAAAACTTCAGGTTTACCGACGCGTTTTCCTTCACCTTGTAGCGTTGTTCTTTGGGAACTACTGTAATGTCCGGCGGCAGATCCATTTGGGTAACTTCTACTTTCAGGCGGCCTTTTGTGCGGCTTTTTGCCGGCTGGTCTTCGACCCAGAATTCAATGTAAATAAACTTCTCGGTTTTAAGCTTATTGAACTGGTTCAACGACAGCGTCCAGGTCATTTCTCCCTGCGAACTAAGCTTGCTGCCTTCCGGCATCTGATCGCTGATCGGAATAAATACAATCGGATCATTGTCTTCGTCCTTGATGGCCGAAGGGTCCATTTTGTACACATTCTGCGTACGGTACCGTACGTAGAACGGCGGGAGTTCACCAATAACCGGCGGGCGGTTTACATGCCGGACTTTCAGGTCAATACTCTGCGTGGCCGACTCGCCAAACTGGTTATGTACTTCAAGAAGAAGCGGGATTGTTTTTACGGTCTGAATGCGGTCGGCAATGTCATAACCGGGTTTCCAGGTAAATGTACCGGCCGAGTCGAGTAACATGCCATCCAGTTGCCCCTGCGCCAGCCGGAACGAGACCGAATCAGCGTTGGTGCCAATGGCTTTAAGGGAAAAACGCAGTGTCTGACCTTCCTGAACTACATTCCAGTCGGGCTGCTGAGGAAGAACGATACGCAGTGGTTTATTATCCTGGGCGAAACCGGTGAACGACACCAACAGTGCCAGCACCAATCCGATTATAGGTTTTAATGGAATTATCATTAGAAACTATCAGAGGGGGTTCGTTTACGGAAACGCAAAAATACAACGAAGATTATTGCCGATGATACTTTTCTTAGTCAAAACGTTCTTGGTGGTCAGTTTTATTGTATTTTTCAAGCATATTCTAGCAAGTAAAAAGCCATTCATCACAAGATGAATGGCTTAACAGAAAGACTGTATGCTGTTTACTGAAATCCGGATAAAAGGGACTATTCAGTAAATTAGTTTTTCTTAGGGGCCGGAGCCGGTGTTTTTGCCGGAGGCGTAGCCGCACCGGTACCGGTTGCCGCAGGAGCAGGCTGAGGGGTTACACCCATTTTTTTCAGGACCAGTTCCGTAATGTTGTTGTCTTCCGGAGCATACAACAGGACAACGGCGGTACCTGCACCCGCATCCAGGTTGAAGACGTAGTTATAGCCGTTTTCTTTTGCCACGGCATCAATGTTCTTCTGGATTTTCTGGATAACAGGGTTTACCAGCTGCTGGTATTTAGCCTGTAACTGCTGCTGTGCGTTCTGTTCGAATTCCTGAATCCGCGTCTGCAGACCCTGCAATTCCTTCTCACGGTCAGCACGGATTACGTCAGACATCTGAGCCGCACCTTTCTGGTACGTTTCGAATTTTGTCTGCAGTTCCGTATTCAACCGCTTCAGTTCGTTGGCAGCCTGTTGCTGCTGGATCGTTAATTGGTTCTGGATATCCTTGCTTTCCGGTACTTGCTGCAACAGATAATCCATGCTTGTATAACCCAGTTTCAACGGACCAGCTGCTGACGTCGTTGGTGCTGTTTGGGCTTGTGCCTGAGCGCTGACGCCGCCTAACAGAAGGGCAGCTACGAACGCCATGACGAGACTTTTCTTCATCGGGAACTTTGTTTGTACGTTATTTTGGTTTTGCGGTTGTTTGCGTGGCCGGACCATCCGGAGTCAGCTGGCCTCCTGCCGGAGCCTTTTTATTTGCTTTATTGTCTGCATCTAACCCCAGCTCTTCCATGACATAGTCTGTGTAGTCGTGCCGTGGGTTAGTATACAACATAACAAAGTCGCTGGCTTTATCGAACATGAAATCGATCCGCTTCTGGGCGGCTACCTTGTCGATAGCCCGCTGAACGACTTCCATCGGTACTTTAATCAGTTCTTTCTTTTTCTGATAAAGCATGCCTTCGTAGCCAAATACTTTATTGTTGTACTCGCGTGCTTCCCGTTCCTTATCCGCAATAACACGCTGGCGCTCACGCTTCATGTCATCGGTCAGCAGAATCTCTTCTGCCTGATAAGCCCGTTGCAGCTTTTCAATTTCTGTCTGCTTGTCCAGAATGTCTTTAGACCAACGGTCGGCAAACTTATCGATCTCTGAGAGTGCTTTCTGGTACTCCGGCATCTTGCTGAAAATAAACTCTGTATCCACATAGCCTATCTTCTGGGTTTGCGCAAAAGTGTCGTATGTGCCCAAAAAGAAACACAAAATTACGAAAAAGAGTCCTTTATTCATGCGCTTAATCTTGAATTTTTTGCAGGTCGTGGTTTAGTAACAAATTGATTGTCAATCCTGAATCAGACTCTTTGTCTGTTAGATTGCCAATCGGGAAGGAGGTTTAACCGGTGCCTTAACTAAAAGAAGACAAATAGCTTGGTACGTCAGAATCAGTACGTAACGGGCTATTTATCTTCTTTTATTATGAAACGAACGGATGATTAATTTCTTATCGGAACTGCTGACCGATCGTGAAGTGGAACTGACCGGTGTTGGCTTTCTGAACACCCGGCAGGGCATCAAAGCCCCAGCCGTAGTCAATACCGATCAAACCAAAGGCCGGCATGAAAATACGGGCACCTGCACCGGCAGACCGCTTGATATCAAACGGGTTAAACTGTTTGTAGCTTCCCCAGTTGTTACCGCCTTCAACAAAACCCAGTACGAAAATTGTTGCCGACGGGTTCAGCGATACCGGATAACGGAGTTCCATCACGTACTTGTTGTACACGACACCACCCTGACTAGCCTGGTTGGCATCAACCGCCCGGTTGTTGTCGGCTGTGTATACCCGGCGATCCGGATAACCGCGGAGACCGATGATGTCCTGCGCGAGGGCAAATACGCCCTGACCGGCCAGACCTGAACCCCCTAACACGAAGCGTTCAAACGGCCCGATTTCGGTACGCGAATTATACCGGCCCAGGAAGCCCATGTGAGCGCGGGCACTCAATACCAGTTTGCCGACAACGGTCTGGTACCAGGTGGCATCGAACATCCATTTGTGGTATTCAACGAACTTGAACCGGTCTTCGGCTGATGGCTTGTAATCGGCCGGGCGGAAGAGCGAATACGGCGGCGTAAACGAGCCGCTTACCGAGAACGTAGACCCTGAACGCGGGAACTGCGGGTTATCGACACTGTTCCGGGCCAGCGTTGTGTTAAACGTAAAGTTGTTTGACCGTCCGTTGCGGTAACCGTTATAGAACAGGTCAATATTTTCGAGGTTGTAGCGCTGATACGTCAGCGAGTGATTCAGCGTAAAGAAGTCATCCGGCTTTTTCAGCTGACGACCCAGACCGACCGTAATCGCCGTGTTATCGTAAGCACCGACTGCCGTGGCACCCCGTGCACCCCGTGTGTAGAAGTCAAGGCCGTACTGACGGTATACGGTGTGGCTCATGCTGACCGACAGGGCGTTTGGCTTGCGGCCACCTAACCACGGCTCAACAAACGACAGGGTATAGGTCTGGAACTGCTTACCGTTGGCCTGGAAGCGCAGCGATACGCGCTGACCGTCACCCGATGGCAGTGGCCGCCATGAGCTGAGGTTACCGATATTCTTTGCCGAGAAGTTGTTGAATGTCAGACCGAGGGTACCGACAAAGCCGATGAAACCACCCCAGCCACCGGAAAGCTCAATCTGATCAGACGGCTTTTCTTCGACGGTGTACTCGATGTCAACCGTACCGTCCGGCTGCGGAACCGGCTGGATACCGATTTTTTCCGGGTCAAAATAGCCGAGGGTAGCTAATTCGCGCTGTGTACGGATCAGGTTTGTTTTCGAGAACTTCTGGCCCGGCAGCGTCCGGATCTGGCGCATAACCACGTGGTCGCTGGTTTTCGAGTTACCGTTCAGGATAATGCGGTTGATCGTTGCCTGCTTGCCTTCAAAAATCCGGATTTCAAGATCGATGGAGTCGCCTTCAATCGTCCGCTCAATCGGTGTGGCGCTGTAATACAGATAGCCATCATCCATGTAAAGCGAACTAAGATCCTGACCCGGGTTACCGTTCAGCTTTTTCTCAAGCTCTTCGGTGTTGTATACATCTCCTTTGCGGATACCAAGTACCTCGCGCAGACGGGTGTCCGGATGCAGGTAATTGCCTTCGAAGTCAATGTTACGGATGTAGTATCTACGGCCTTCGTTCAGGTTCAGCACCAGATCAATGGTATTGCCACCCTTATTGATAACCGTATCGTGTTCGATGGCGGCATCGCGGTAGCCCAGCTTGTTATAGTATTCAACAAGCTTCTGTTTGTCTTCCTCGTATTTCTTCGGCACGAATTTCGACGGCGAGAACACGCGGCCAAAGCGCATCTGCTTCGTGCTCTTCATTTTCAGACGCACCTTCGACTCATCGAGTTCAGAACGTCCGACAAACTGAATGTCATGGATTTTGACCTTAGGCCCCTTGTCAATCTGCACACGCATGGTTGCGTTGTTGCGGCTGCTGTCGGGGATCGTTGTGATCTTTACTTTGGTATTGAGGAAGCCTTTTTCAACGAAGAATTTCCGCACCGACATCTGGGTATTTTTCACCACCGTTGTCGTGATGATTTTACCGATGTTGAGCTTTACCTTATCTTTCAGTGATTCCTGTTCGCCTTTCCGGATGCCGACAAAATTAACCTTGAACAGACGGGGACGTTCTTTTACCGCAAAATTGAGGGAGATTTTACCGTCCTGTACCGTATTCGCAAACAATTCTACTTCATCGAGCAGGCCCGAATCCATCAGTTTACGGATGGCAGAACCCTGTGCTTCGCCCGGAATCCGGATTTTGTCACCAACTTTCAGGCCCGACAGCGAGACCAGCGAGTTTGGGTCCAGAAAGCGGGTTCCCGTGACGGTAAGGCCTCCGATCTCGTAATCTTTCGGATCAGCATAGTTAGTCAGTTCGTTGGCCGGGGCGGCCGGGGTGGCCGCTGCACCCGCACGTGGTGCCGCACCGACACCTATCCTGACCTGGGCAAAAGAGGCTATTGGCAACAAACCAACGGCTATAACGCTAACGCTGAGCCAGTTTTTGAGGTTAAACACGATGTAATTGTATGTTAAAAACTTTGTCATCCATCTTTACCTGTTACTTCACCAACTGCTCACTGGTTTTACCAAAGCGCCGTTCGCGGCCCTGGTAGGTGAGGATGGCTTCATAGAGGTGTTCCCGCCGGAAATCGGGCCAAAGCACGTCGGGCATATAAAATTCAGAATACGCCAGCTGCCACAGCAAAAAGTTACTGATACGCATCTCGCCGCTTGTCCGGATCATCAGCTCCGGATCGGGCATATCGCGGGTACACAGGTGCCGGCTGAATACCTCTTCCGTGATCTGCTCCGGCTGGAGTCGTCCGGCGGCAACTTCGGCTGCAAGCTGCCGGGTTGCTTCCAGAATTTCCCAGCGTCCGCTGTAACTCAGGGCCAGTACCAGCGTCAGGCCGGTATTGCCTTTTGTTGCCTCAATTGCTTCCTGCAATTCATGCCGGCAATCAGTAGGGAGGCTGGCTGTATCGCCAATGGTCGCCAGGCGAACATTGTTGTTCATCAGCGTTTTCAGCTCTCCGCCAATGGTATGCACCAGCAGCTGCATCAGCGCGTCGACTTCGAATTTCGGGCGATTCCAGTTTTCGGTCGAGAACGCATACAATGTCAGGTATTGAACGCCGAGTTCGGCGCATCCTTCTGTTACTTCCCGGACTGCTTTGATGGCATTACGGTGGCCGAATACCCGTGCTGCGCCCTGTCGCTTGGCCCAGCGTCCGTTTCCGTCCATGATAACGGCAATGTGCTTAGGCAGATTGCGCGGGTCGATGTGTTCCTTCATGCAGAAACCCGTCTTTTAAGTTTTTTTAACGCAGGGACAATAATTTAAGACCTTTACACGTGGACTATTTTGACAGGACTATGACATCGAAAGGGTAAACCTCCGGTCTGACAGCCCCTTAAAACAGTATCAATCGCGTTGATCTGTCAGTACCCAGCTGAAAATGAGTTGGCAAATTTACGGAAATGTAGGGGGAATAAAAATAGACTAACCGAATAGGGAATGGCATCTGTCTACGTTAGAAGTATTAAGTTTTAGTAATAGTTTTGCTGATTATTCAGTATCATTGGTGCTGATTTGCAGATCGGGCGTGTTCCGGCCCGGTAATCCATAGTCATCTGGTTGAAAAACACACGATTATTTATGCGTATTGTTCGTAATCCGTTCGTAAAAGCCCTTGCATTCGGGGTATTAGTCAGTGGTATTCTGTTTGGTTGTAAGAAAGACGGTGAAAACGGAGGAGGAGGCACTGCCCAGCCTAAAACTGCGGCCGATGTCGTTAAGGAAGACGCTAACTACAGCATTTTTCAGGCTGCACTGACCCGCGCCAACCTGGCAGATGCGCTCAAGGCAACGAACCTGACGGTTTTCCTGCCGAACAATGCCGCTTTTCAGGCGTCGGGTTATGCGGATGCGGCAGCGATTTCGGCCCTGCCGGTAGCTACCGCGGAGAGCATCGTCAACTATCACGTGTTAAATGGAAAGGTTGCCGTTGCTGATATTCCCGGCGGAACAAACGTATCGGTGCAAACTAAAGGCGGACAATCGGCCTATATCACTAAAACAACCAGCGGTACCGTAGCCACGGTAAGCATCAACGGGGCGAAAATTGTGACGCCGGATGTACAGTCGGCCAACGGGATTCTGCATGTTATCGACCGGGTACTGGTGCCGCCGGTCACCAATATGCTGGATGCTGCCAAAGCTGATCCGGCTAATTTCTCACTGGTTGTCGCTGCCGTAACGCGGGCCTCCACGGTAAACCCGACACTGACATTACTGCTGAGCGGCAGTTCGGCTACCCCGCTGACGGTTTTCCTGCCGGATAATGCGGCGATGACCGCTGCCGGCTTAACGGCAACCGCCATCAATACGCTGTCGCCAACGGCTCTGTCGGCATTGATGTCCTATCATGCAACCAACTCGCTGCTTTTCTCAAGCCAGCTGGCAGCAGGACAGCTGACGATGCTTAACGCCGGAAAGGTGACGGTAACGGCCTCGACGACCGGAGTCGCCACGCTGAAAGGTACCAAAAACACAACGGCGGTCAATATCAAGCGGGCTAACTGGCTTACCACCAATGGTATAATTCATGTAATCGATCAGGTTTTGCAGCAGTAGGTAACTCGCAGCAGGCTGAATACTATACCGATGGCCGGGGCATTGCTCCGGCCATTTTTGTTATCTGTGCATTGATTTTCCAACCTTTTTGCAACGCTATGGGTCATCAATGCGTAATTTTGTAAAAAAACGCGCGTAATGAAGAGTTCCTTTTTAATGCTGGCCAGTGGCATTCTCATGCTGCTTGGCCTGAACGCATGTAATCTAAATCAGGTAGATTCATCTCAGGCTGCATATGACGAAGATCTGAAAAAGATCGACGCCTATGCAACCGCCCAGAAACTGGCCGGTAAACAGACGGCTTCAGGTTTATACTTTGCAATTACTAAAAGTGTTCCATCCAGCAAAAAACCATCGCTGGGAGAGGAAGTAATGTTTACCTATAAACTGTCGCTGCTGAATGGTACTGTCGTTGACAGCACTGCTAAACCGGCATTTTATCCGTTTGGTCTGGGTGCTTTGCTGCCGGGTCTGGAAGAGGGTTTATCGTTGATCGGTGAAGGCGAAACAGCTGTGTTATTGCTGCCATCTGCGTTGGCCTATGGTACGCAGGGTAACTCGAAAGTTCCGGCCAATTCAGTTGTCCGGTTTGATGTACAGCTGGTACGCTCCCGCACGGAAGACCAGCAAATAGATGATTACATCATTGAAAAAGGCTATAAACTGACAAACCGCTCAACGACCGGACTACGGATTATTAAGACATTGGATAATCCCACCGGTGCTGCTTTGGCAACCAACCAGACGGTAACGGTGAAATATGCCGGCCGGACGTTCCGCAGCTCAAGCGACTTCGATGCCGGAACCTTGTCCATGATTCTTGGTCTGCGTCAGGTGGTTTCGGGTTTCGAAGAAGGCGTGGGGCAACTCCGCGTAGGCGAAAAGGCAACCATCATCTTCCCGTCGTCGCTGGGCTATGGCTCGCAGGGCCGGGCCAATAACGGTGTGTATGTCATTGCCCCCTACGCACCGCTCGCGTTTGACATTGAAATCGTCTCTGCGAAATAAGCAGACACTAAAACAATTATATAGTGGTATGGTTTAAAGAGTTTGAGTCACAGCCTCAATGCTGTGTCATCAAACTCTTTTTTTATGTCCGAACCTGTATCTGTTGTCTGGCTTCGCCGGGATTTACGCTTACACGACAATGCGGCACTCTACCATGCACTTACTTCCGGCCGCAAGGTTATCGTTCTCTTTATTTTTGACAAAGTCATTCTGGATCAGCTCGATGACCGTGCTGATCAGCGTGTTGAGTACATTCATACTGAAATTCTTGACCTGCATACCCGACTGCGCCGGGCAGGGTCCTCGATGATTGTCCGGTACGGCGAACCGTTGCCGGTCTGGCAGCAATTACTGAACGAATTTCCGGTGGAAGAGGTCTTTGTCAACCGCGATTACGAGGTATATGCCAAAGACCGTGACAAGGCCGTCAGCGGTTTACTGGCTGAACACGGTATCGCTTTTCAGGCCTTTAAGGATCAGGCAATTTTTGACCACGACGAAATTCTGACCGGCAGCAACACCCCTTATACGGTTTTTACTCCATACAGCCGTAAATGGCTTGGGCAGCTTAACCCGTTTTATCTGAAGTCATACCCGACCGAAAAATATTACGATGCTTTTCATCAGCTGGAAGAGCAGCCGGTGATCAGTCTGGCAGCGATGGATTTTAAACCGGCCGGTAAGTCCTTCCCCAAAAAAACAGCCAGCGATAATTTGCTGAAACACTATCAGGAAACCCGCGATTTTCCGGCTCAGAAAGGCACATCGGAGCTGAGTCTGCATCTGCGGTTCGGTACGATCAGTATCCGGGAGCTGGCCCGGCAGGCACAGGCTACCAGTGCTACCTACCTCAATGAGCTCTGCTGGCGCGACTTCTATTTTCAGGTGTTACACCATTTCCCGCATGTAGAAAAAGAATCGTTCCGGCGGGAGTACGATGCCATTCCGTGGCGGAACAATGAAGCCGAATTTGAGAAGTGGTGCGCAGGGCAAACGGGCTACCCGCTGGTTGATGCCGGTATGCGGCAACTGAACGAAACCGGCTGGATGCATAACCGTGTCCGGATGGTAGTGGCTAGTTTTCTGTGTAAGCACCTGCTGATCGACTGGCGGTGGGGAGAGGCGTATTTCGCCCGTAAGCTCCGCGATTATGACCTGTCGGCCAACAACGGGGGCTGGCAGTGGGCGGCCGGAACCGGAACCGATGCGGCGCCCTATTTCCGGGTATTTAACCCAACTGAGCAGGCAAAGAAATTTGATCCGAAAGGCGAATACATCCGCCGGTGGGTTCCTGAATTCAACAGCCTTGGCTATACTAAACCGATCGTTGAGCATGCCATGGCCCGGCAACGGGCGATTGACACGTACCGGTCAACGCTCAAAGGCGAATAAAAAAAGCGGGGGCTGCTAAACAGCCCCCGCTTGTCGTTATACCCATTCCCATTGATGAACAGGCCGTAAGGTGAGTCCCCGCCGCCAGCGCAGAAAGCGCGGCCGCCGGAAACGAAGGACAACCAGGCCAAGCAGCTTTTTGATGGGCAGACTTGATTTCGACGTAGACAGATCGTCGTCTTCTTCGTCGCCGCCTAAAGCGCTTGCCAGCCAGCGTTCCACCGCTGATGGTTCTCCCCACAAAGCAGTATTAACCCGCGGCCCCCATGTACGGCTCGCAAACAGGCCTGCTTCCTGTCGTTTTTCAGCATCTATCGCCTCGTCTCTCGATTTCTTATCGAGGGTGGCAGCGGCCAGCCAGCGGGGCAATGGACGTGTGAGGAAATTAATGGTCCGTTGGGACAAGAGCAACCGGTACTGATTCGGATTTGATAACAGCTCTTTATACGCCAGGACCCGGAATAAATACTGGTTGGTTTCACGGTGCAGCCGCAGCCGGTAGTAGTTTTTGTGCTGCTGATGGCTGATCCGCTTCTGGATATGGGTCAGCCCGCTGTTGTAGGCGGCGGCGACCAGTGTCCAGGAACCAAGTTCGCGATGAAGGTCGAGCAGATATTTGCAAACCGCAACGGTTGCTTTCTGCAGGTGATACCGTTCATCTACGTTTCGGGAGACCTTTAGTCCCAGGGCCCGTGCTGTTCCCGGCATGAGCTGCCAGTAGCCGGAGGCACCTTTGGGAGAAACACAATCATTGACAAGTTCACTTTCGGCCAATGGCAGATACCGGAAGTCGCGCGGAATACCATATTCCTCTAAAATGGGATCAATGATCGGGAAGAAAACGGCAGAGCGTTTTCTCAGGTCATACAAACATTCTTCCTGCTTACTGAACGATTGCAGGGTTGTCATCCAGCGGCGGCTTACGCCTGGTTGGCCGACTGGTACTTCTTCACCACAAAAGAACACCGGAAACACTCGGTGGAGTGTGTCAACGTTCATCAATGAAGGAGAATTCAATCCACGATGACCGACGAAAACTTGATTGGTGTCGGCCTTGATCATGGCTGGCAAAGCAATCGGTTTCGTGATTGCCATCACCAGTGATAGTCCAATTTGTTTAATCAAAGCGTCAGGTATTTGTTGTGGTTTAATCTGACAATAAAGCCCGTCGTTTAGAACGGGCTTACAATTCAGAAAAACGAAATTACCTGATAATCTGGTATGTTCAAAATTTAAAATCTAAGAATTATCCAATGGTCTGACCATTTAAATATGAGGTTTTCCTGTTTTTGGTCAAAACAAATGATAAGATTCGCAGACTGGATTCTTTCTTTTTTACAGGAAAACGTATGGTATCCTAAAAGATTGTATGGTGCAGAAAATCCAGATAAATACTGTTACTCCACCCGAATCCGTCCTGGGTCGGATACTCGCCGCCGCCCGCCGGGAGCGCCTCGTCCACTACGTTATATTTCTCCATCATCCTGCCGGTTTCCCGGAAAACACGGTCGTTCAGAGCCAGCCAGCGGCGCTGAATCGTGCGGGCAGTGTCGCGGAAACCATAGCGTGTCAGCGCCCGGACGGTCAGCCACTGCAGGGGTGCCCAGCCATTCGGCGCGTCCCATTGCTGCCCGGTCTGCACGGGTGTTGTTATGACTCCGCCGGCGTATAAAAAGTTTTGTAAAATGTGTTGGTGGACCAAATCTGCCTGACTGGCGGAAGCAAATCCAAAAAATAACGGGAAGACGCCGGCTAGTGACAGAACCGGCGTCGGCCGGCCGGTTGTCAGGTTAGTGTCCATAAAAAAACGTTGCTTCTCGTCCCAGCACCAGGCCAGGACAGCATCCTTCCGGCTGTCAGCCTTTTCCTGATACCATGCCGACCGCGCAACGTCCCCCGCCTGCTGACTGGCTTCGGCCAGGGCCTGTTCGAGGTGCCAGAGCAGACAGTTCAGATCAACGGGTACAATATCGGTGGTGGCAATGGTAGCCATCGACTGCCCGTCGAGGAACCACCGGCTGCTGAAATCCCAGCCCGACTCGGCCGCCGCCCGGATGTGGCGATACAGTGTCTCCGGCAGTTGCCCCGATGTATCGGCCAGTTCTACATCTTCGCGGTACGATTCCGGCCGTGGCGTCGGCAAGTCATCGTAATAGCGGTTGAGGAGGCTCCCGTCGGGCATGCGCACGACGCGCCGGTATGCAGGGCTGTCGGCCGTAAGCAGCTGGTGGCCATTCATCCAGAAGGCATATTCGCGTTCGAGCTGATCATGATAGCGGAGAAACGCATCCGGCACCCACTGACTCAGTAACCGCACCATGAGCGAAAAAAAAGGTGGTTGTGACCGGCTCAGGTAATAGCTCCGGTTACCGTTCGGGATGAAGCCATACCGGTCAATCAGATTGCCGAAATTAGCGATCATGCTTTCGATCAGCGTGTATTTGCCCGATTGCAGGAGACCCAGCATCGTAAAATAGCTGTCCCAGTAGTAAATCTCCCGGAACCGCCCGCCCGGAACCACATAGGGGTAGGGTAGCGGGAGCAGTGACCCTCCGGCCGTCTGCGGATCGGCGGGCCGTGTCAGAACATGCCACAGGTTATCAATATGTTGTTCGGTCGGGATGGTAATGTCACTCTGCCAGGTCGTCTGCGGTGTGTGGGGCAGGGCAAAGTGTTCTTTCACAAAGGCTGCCAGCGAAAAGCCCGGCTGGTCTTTGTTCTCCAGATACGCAGCATAAATACCGGCCGTATCCTGAAGCGGCAGACAATCGGCAAAGGTTTTGGAATCGGGAAAAATCCGGTGCATCTGCACCGCATCAAACAAGCTCCCGAGCTGTTCGGCGGGAGAAAGCGTAGTGGCAGTCATGAACGACAAGTTATCAGGAAGTTACGGTCTGATTCTGCGTCAAAAATACACACTTTCTGATTTGAAAAAATCAGCCGCGGCGTTATGTTTACGCACCCAAACGTAACTCCTTAACCTATATGTCAAACCAGCGCATTAAACTGTCGCTTATCCTCAATTATTTTGTTTTTGCCATCCTGCTGAACAGTGTCGGTACGGTTATCCTGCAGGTCCAGAATAACTACGGCATTACCGCCTCGCAGGCCAGTATTCTGGAAGCGTTCAAAGATCTCAGCATTGCAGCGGCTTCCTTTGTGGTGGCGTCTTACCTGACCCGGATCGGTTACAAGCGGTCGATGATGCTGAGCCTGGTACTGGTCTCTGTTGCCTGTCTGGCTATGCCGCAGCTGCCGTCGTTCTGGATGACCAAACTGCTCTTTGCCGTAACCGGCGTCAGCTTTGCCCTCATTAAAGTATCCGTATTTGCCACCATTGGCCTGATTACCGATGACCAGAAAGACCACGTCAGCTTCATGAATTTTCTGGAGTCGTTCTTTATGATCGGTGTTTTGTCCGGCTATTTTCTGTTCAGTTCGTTTATTGATGACAATCACCCGGAGTCGCGGGCGTGGCTGAACGTGTATTACCTGCTGGCAGGCATCACACTGGTGGCCTTACTGCTGCTGCTGTCAACGCCTATCGACGAGTCGGGTGTCACCCACGAGGCCGGTAAAAGCCTGACCGATGATCTGTCGGATATGCTGAAACTGGCCGTACGGCCGCTGGTGATGGTGTTTGTGATGAGCGCCTTTGTCTATGTGCTGCTGGAACAAGGCATTATGTCGTGGCTCCCGACGTTCAACAGCCGGATTCTGCACCTGCCTACCTCACTGAGTATTCAGATGGCTAGTATTCTGGCGGCATCAACGGCCTTCGGGCGTTTTCTGGCGGGGATTATTCTGCGCCGGATGCCGTGGTTCACGCTGCTGTCGGTGTGCCTGATTGTGGCGGCCGGTCTGGTACTGGTTGCGCTGCCACTGGCGGCGTCGGCGCATCAGAGCGATGGTACGGCCATTACCGGCTGGAGCACTGCGCCGCTGGCCGCGTTTGTGTTTCCGCTGATCGGCTTATTTCTCGCCCCGATCTATCCGGCTATTAACTCGGTAATTTTGAGTAATCTGCCCGTCCGGCAACACGGGCCGATGTCGGGCCTGATTGTTGTCTTTTCAGCACTGGGCGGCACTACCGGGTCGATTCTGGTCGGGCATGTGTTTGATGCATACGGCGGGCAGACGGCATTCTACTTTTCGTTGCTGCCACTGGCGGGACTGCTGGTTATTCTGTTTTTGTTTAACCGTATGCAACCTGCGCGGACAACGCCGCTGGAACCGTTTTCGGCCATGCACTGACCTTTGCAGGTAATTGAGTGAATTAGTGAATGTGCGATTGAGTGAATAAGTCGCTGAAATACAACAGCTTATTTTCTGGTAAGATCTAATTCTGCTTACTTAAAGGGATATACACCGGCCCGCCCCGGAGACAGACAGAATTTTACTCTGTCTGTCTC
>NZ_CAMFHL010000188.1 GCF_945952095.1 uncultured Arsenicibacter sp.
GTTTGGTAGTCAGGCATCCCTGAAATTTGCGCAGGGTCTGGACATTTATACAAGCTATAAGCAGGCTTTTTTTGCCGGTTTGCAGCAACTGGAGCGGGGCAATCCGGCAGCAACCCCTGCGGCGATCTTTACCGTTGTAGATACCGACAATCCGCCGCTGCGGTTGTTCCTCGGCAGCCATAATCTGCCGTCAACGCGGGCCGTGTACGAAGAGCGGCTGGCTGTCTGGGAAGCGTGGGACGATGTAGCCGCCGCTGCACAGGGGTAAATCAAGTTGTTAATAGTCAGTTTATTAAATGCCGGAGGCCTGTCTTTCAGGTTTCCGGTAAATAGCGTTGAAACTATGAAAAAGGAAGAAAACAGCCTCTTTAAATTTAATTCCATATCGGAAGCGCATCAGACCTTCGGGTTTCCAAAACCGGCCCATCCCCTGATCAGCGTCATTAACCGGATTAATCCGCAGCCTGGTGAGCTGACTATTCCAAACGTGCATGTGCTGGGGTTTTACAAAATTTCGTACCTGCCTTCCCGTAGTGGGAATCTGAAATACGGGCAGGATTACTATGATTTCAACGAAGGCGGGCTGTTGTTTGCGGCTCCTAATCAGATCATTGGAAACGAAAAAAGGGGTGGGGCAGAGGGCACAAGCTGCTCACAGTTTATTCTGCTGATTCATCCGGACTTTCTGCTGGGTAGCCCGCTGGCCGGAAAAATCCGGCAATACGGGTTTTTCTCCTATTCCGCTAATGAAGCACTACACCTGTCTGAAAGCGAGAAAAACACGATTTTCGCTATTTTCAGTATGATCGAACGGGAGCTAAACAGCAGGATCGATGATTTCAGTCAGGAGGTGATGCTATCGCAGCTTGAGTTATTGCTGAATTATGCAAACCGGTTCTACAAACGCCAGTTTATTACCCGCAAACAGGTCAACAGTCAGCTGTTACAAAAGCTGGAAGCACTCATAGATGACTACTTTGAAAGCGGCACGGCTTTACAGTCAGGCGTACCGTCCGTACACTATATGGCCGATCAGCTGGCCCTTTCACCTGGTTACCTGAGTGATATGCTGCGGTCGCTGACGGGACAGAATGCCCGGCAGTTTCTGCACGAAAAGCTCATCGCCAAAGCAAAGGAAAAGTTGTCTGCGACAGAGTTAAGCGTCAGTGAAGTTGCCTATGCGCTCGGCTTTGAGCACTCCCAATCCTTTAGTAAGCTCTTTAAAACCAAAACAAACCTGTCGCCACTGGAATTCCGGCGGTCGTTTAATTAATCGGTGGCTGTATGGTTGACCGGCGGTTGCGGCTAAGCAGCAGATACAGGCCTGCCAGTATGTAGGGAAGGCTGAGTAACTGCCCCATATTCAGCCACATACTTTCCTCGAAGGCCTCCTGATTGACTTTAACAAATTCGTCGATGAACCGGAGTGAAAACAAAATGATAAGAAACAAACCGGTAAGGGTGCCCTGTTGCCACGAATGCCGGCGATGTTTCCAGAACTGATAAGCCAGCACAAACAGGATAATGCAGTAGATGGCTTCGTATAACTGAGCGGGGTGTCGGGGCAGCGTATCGACTGCGGGGAAAATAAAAGCCCACGGCACATCAGTTGGCGTGCCGACCATCTCTGAATTAACAAGGTTCCCGAGCCGGATAAATGCACCGCAAAGTGGCGCAATGATGGCCAGCCGGTCCAGCAGCCACAAATAGGAAATCCGGTAGTTGCGGGCAAACAGATAGGCTGCCAGCAAAACACCAAGGCCGCCGCCGTGGCTAGCCAGACCCGCAAAACCCGTAAAGTGAAGGGTTGGATGAAGTGAAACGGGTAATATTTCGACCGGATTATGCCAGTAATATACCGGATCATAGAACAGGACATGTCCGAGACGCGCGCCGGCCAATGTACCGATTATCAGATAGAGCGTCAGTTTATCGACTTCCTCAGCCGGCCGGTCATCGGCTTTGAAAATCCGGTGCATTACATACACGCTCAGCCAGATGCCTGCCGCCCAGCATAGTCCATACCAGCGGGGGATGGCCAGACCCGGAAACACTTCCGGTCTGATGTGCCAGAGAATATAGCTGGTCAGCATGTCTGGCAGAAGAACAGTAAGAACATAAAACAGGAGGAATGATACAGCAGCCGCCGGATCCGGTGTTGTTGGGCGGCTTCCTGCCGGATGACCGCCAGGATCTCGGCTTCGGGGATGTGGTCGGAGCCTGCCTGCCGTTTGTGCTCGGTCCAGCCGGCTTTCAGATTATCGGAGTGCATGTCGGTACAGGTCTTTTAATTTGGTTTTGATACGGTTGAGTCTGGTACTGACGTTGGTTGGCGTCAGATTCAGCATGTTGGCGATTTCCTTATTGGCATATCCTTCGAGAGACAGAATAAGCAACGCCTTCTGATCATCATCGAGCTGGCTGATCAGCCACGAAAATTCCTGCGCATCCTCAACCGGCAGGTTCGCCTCGGCGGCAAGCTGATTCAGGTGATGCTCATCAATCGATTCATTTCGTGCCTGATGCCGGTCTTTTTTACGTCTGGTCAGAATGGTATTCAGCGTTACCTGATACAGCCAGGTACTGAGTTTAGCTTCACGGCGAAAGGCAGGGAAAGCGCGCCAGAGCTGGAGCAGAACATCCTGCCTGACATCGTTCAGGTCATCTGCGTCCGGATAATAGGCCCGGCAAATGCTGTTGATAATACCGGAGTGCTGCTGAACGATGGTTATAAATTCCTTCTCAAGCGACATAGTCAGGCTGTTGTTTGCTGTTCGGAAGTATTAGTCTATTCCATTCGCTGAAATGTCACAACCAAACATGTTTTTTTTACGAGTATCCGCATAGATACAAGGAATCGGTAAGCGAATGGCAGTTTTTGTAGTTTTCACTGATTATTTTGCCTTAATTAGGAAAATCATTACTTCAGAACGAATACAGTACCTGTAGAAAAATGGCTGAGCTACATTTCAGAAACATCATGCCGCTTTCCCCGAAAGAGCTGCAACAGCATCATTTCGGAAATGAAGAGGTGATGAGCGTAACTGATTTCCAGCGGCTATTTCACATAAACCGGCTCGAAGACCTGGTATCAAAAATTAATTTCCCGTTACCCCCACACCGGAAAACTGTTTTCGACTTCATATTTCTAACCGAAGGAACATCCTCCCGAAGCAAGGATTTACACCGGTTTACCTTCGGCCGTAATACATTCTTTTTTTTACCGGCGCTACAGATTTCGACCCACGAATACATGAGTCCGGATGCAACGGGCTTTTTCTGCCATTTTGATGCTGAGCTGTTTAATGCGCTTTTCCCGAAAACACCATTCTATGAAGACTTTCCGTTCTGGCATTTTTCCGGCCATCCATTGGTAACGGTAAACGAGGATCTTCGTGGAACGGTTCTCCATATTCTCAACCGCCTGTTGACGGAATATGAAAAAGCCCCTGTCCCGAACAGGGCAGTTCTGATGGCCTACCTGTTTACACTGTTCACGGAATTAAAAACAATTCAGCCGCCAGGCACAACAGCATCGCAGCATTCAGCCCTGCGGATAACCGGAAAATATAAAAATCTGCTGTCACGCCATATTTATCAGCTACATAAAGTTACTGACTACGCATGCCTGATGGCTATTACGGCCGACCATCTGAACAAATGCGTGAAGACGACACTCGGGAAAACCGCTCAGGAGTTAATGGCTGACATGATTATTCTGGAAGCAAAGGTGCTGTTAAAGCAAACGCCCCTGTCTGTTAGCGAGATCGCCTTCAAATTTTCAGAAACGAATCCAAGTGATTTTACCAGGTTCTTCAAAGCCAAAACCGGCATGACGCCAAAAGAGTACCGGCGTGAAGCTGCTGTCTGAGTGTATGCTGTTATGAGTCCCCTTCTGTCTGGTTATTTATTCACAAAATACCGGATTTTGCATAGTAAATGCGGGGTAATGCTAATTTTTCATTATTCTACTCTGTTAGATTTGTAATATATTTTAGCCGAAAACTAATATAATCTGCCTCAGCGAGGGTTAAATAGCAGAGGCTAACCAGATTTACCCGTAAGCCCTTTTATGAAACGAAATTATTTCGCACAAATCCTGTGTCTGCTCGCATTCACAGGGACTGCGTATAGCCAGACCGTTATTAAATTGTATAATGGTAAACCCAAAGGCTCTGAAAACTGGACGTGGAGCGAGCAGACAAGTACGCGGAATCTATTCAATACCGAAGTCGTGTACAACGTGTCTGAGCCCACCTTAACGGCTTTTCTGCCACCCAAAGAAATTGCTAACGGTACGGCCGTAATTGTCGCGCCCGGTGGTGCGTTTCATACATTAAGTATCAACAGTGAAGGCATTGATGTCGCCAGATGGCTGACCAGCAGGGGCGTTGCTGCCTTTGTACTGAAATATCGGGTAGCCCGTAGCTTCACCGATGATCCGGTTAAGGAGCTAACCGCCAAAATGCAGGATTTTAAAAAGCTGGACGAAGAAAACGCACCTGTAATCCCGCTGGCTATGGCCGACGGGCTGACAGCGGTGAAATATGTCCGTGACCATGCCGGTGAACTGAACATCAATCCGCAGCGGATCGGTTTCATGGGATTTTCGGCAGGTGCCACCCTGACGCTTTCGGTCGTTTACAATGCTACGGCAGAGAACCATCCTGATTTCGTTGCTCCGATCTATGCCTATGAACCTGCTGTTATCGGATCAGCCATTCCGGCAGTACGGACACCGATATTTTTGGCTGTTGCCGGAGACGATCAGCTAAAGATGATGCCCATGAGCATCAGCATTTACAAAAAATGGTACGATGCCGGTCAACCGGCTGAACTGCATATTTACGAAAAAGGGGGCCACGGTTTCGGAATGCGTAAACAAAACCTGCCGGTCGACAGCTGGTATGAGCGTTTCGGCGATTGGCTGGTGAATCAGGGGTTGATGAAGAAGTAGGCAGATTCAAGGACTTTCCAGCTAATGTTAAACCCGATGTAACCTTGAAAAAGAGCCTTTTAACCTATGAAAATGGTCTGGTACTGCTGATGGCCCTGACCTTTGGCTGTCTGTTTTTTGACCGCCTTGCCCTCAATTTTCTGATGCCCTACGTGGCAGCGGATCTGCACCTGAATAACACCCAAATCGGGTTGCTGGCAGGAGCATTGTCTCTGGCCTGGGCGTTTTCCAGTTTTTTCTCAACTGCCTGGGCTGATGCAACCAACCGGAAAAAGGCCGTGTTTGTACTGGCAGTCCTTATCTTCTCGATCTGTTCATTCGGGTCAGGATTAGCGGTTTCCTTTGGAACACTGCTGATTGCCCGGCTGCTAATGGGTTTTGCGGAAGGACCTGTTATCCCGCTTGCCCAGAACTTTGTGGAGCGGGAGTCGTCGCCGACGCGGCTGGGACTGAATGCCGGTATTCTCCAGGCATTTGGCTCGGCTCTATGCGGTTCAATTCTGGCACCGGTTGTCCTTGTTCAGATAGCTGAAAACATGGGCTGGCGTAATGCCTTCTTTATTGCCGGAGCGCCCGGACTTGTTCTGGGACTTCTGGCCTGGCAGTTTGTCCGTCGGACTACGGCAGAAAGTGCGTCCCGTACAACCCGATCGCCCCTGACTATCCGGGAGCTGCTGCAATACCACAATATCAGGTGGGGGATTCCGGCGGCTTGCTGCGTCTTTGGCTGGTGGTTTGCTACCCTGCCGTTTATTTCGAATTACTTTGTGCAACAGCAGGGCATGACCGCTGCGGAGATGGGAAAAACAATGGGGCTTCTGGGCGTCTCGGGTCTTTTATCGTCCATCATTGTCCCGGCATTGTCTGACAGGCTGGGCCGGAAAAAAGTACTGATCTTCTTTAGTCTGGTTGGTCTGCTGTATCCGTTTGCAGTTTACTATACGGCAGGCTCGGCCGTTCATTTACCGGCGATGTTTCTGACCTATTTTATGATGGGGCTGCTGCCGGTTGTGGCTGCCGTTGTTCCCTCCGAAGCGGTTCCGGATGTGCTCAAAGCCCCGGCCCTCGGGCTGGTAACGGGTATCGCCGAAATTGTGGGCGGTGTACTCGTACCTGCCTTTGCCGGTGTTCTCTCCGACCAGGTCGACCCATCAGCCTTTCTGTGGGTGTCAGCTTTTCTGGCACTCGCCGGTATTTTCTTTATGTCAAAATTACAGGAGACCCGGCAAGCCGGTTTACTTTCTGTCCCCAAAGAACCCTTTTTAACTGCCTGATTTTATGAAACGAATGTTTATCAGCCTGCTGACCGGATTGTCATTGTACACCGGCGTTTATGCCCAGAAGGTCACACAGCCACAATTAGGCAAACGATCCGTTGAGCTACTGACAATCAAAGGATTTAACTTTAAGGATCTGAATAAAAACGGTAAACTCGACAAGTATGAAGACTGGCGTTTACCGGTCGATGAACGGGTCAGGGATTTGCTGGCTCAGATGACCCTAGAAGAAAAGGTGGGCTTTATGCTGATCAGTACAACCCGGATGGCCGGCGATTTAGCCTTTCAGCAAAACGCACCAAAGTCGGAGATTACCGATGGATTTAACGAAGAAGATCAGATTCAGGCCAATAATATGTTTACCCGGAAGCCGTTGCCGTTGCCAATGATGTCGGCGGCAGGCACAACGAAGGGGGTAACGAAATTTCACCTGCGTCACTTTATCCTTCGGGCAAATCCACCGGCACGCACGATTGCCGCCTGGGCCAATAACCTGCAGGCGCTATGTGAGCAAACCCGGCTCGGCATTCCGGCGGTGGTGGCATCAAACCCCCGCAACCACGTAACGATTGATGCATCAATCGGCCTGAGTGTTGGCACAACCGCTTTTTCGAAATGGCCGGGCGAACTGGGCCTTGCTGCCATGCGTGATCTGAAACTGACACGTGAGTTTGCGCAGATTGCGGCGCAGGAGTGGGCAGCCGTCGGTCTCCGGAAGGGCTATATGTATATGGCTGACCTGGCAACTGAACCACGCTGGCAACGCGTTGAAGGTACATTTGGCGAGGACGCTGATCTGGCGGCAAATATGATCCGTGAAATTGTGCTGGGCTTTCAGGGCGAAAAGCTGGGAGCCTCTTCGGTGGCTATGACAACCAAGCACTTCCCGGGTGGAGGCCCGCAGGTCGATGGGCAGGACTCGCATTTCGACTGGGGCAAGTTTGCCCACTATCCGGGCGGCATGTTCGACTACCATGTGAAACCGTTTAAAGCGGCTATCGAAGCCGGTACATCGGCAATTATGCCGTATTATTCTGCTCCGAAAGGGAAAGAGTTTGAGGAGGTTGGCTTCTCCTACAACAAGGCAATCATTCAGGGTTTACTGCGTAAACAGCTCGGGTTCAAAGGAATCATTAATTCCGATACCGGTCCGATTGATATGATGCCGTGGGGGGTTGAAAACCTGACGGTGCAGCAGCGCTACCAGAAAGCGCTGGATGCAGGTGTCGATATTTTCTCCGGTACGGCTGATCCGGCTATGTTGCTGGAAACGGTAAAAACCGGGCTTGTTTCCGAAGCCAGGATCAATGAATCTGTTAGCCGGCTGCTGCACGAAAAATTTGTGTTGGGACTGTTCGAAAATCCTTACGTGGATGCTGAAAAGGCAGCACAACTGGTAGGTAATGAGGCCTTTCAGAAAAAGGCAGATCTGGCCCACCGCAAATCGGTGGTGCTGTTGCAGAACGACGCAAAGCTGCTGCCGGTAAGGGCAAAAACAAAGGTTTATTTCGAAACGTATTATGACAACGGCCGGAGTGGTAACCCGATTCGGGTCAATAAACCGGCATCAACCGGAACCCTGGAATTTGTGTCGACAAAAGAAGAAGCCGATGTGATACTCCTCTGGCTGATTCCGACGGGTGGAAGTTTGTTTAGTTCGGCCGGTAAGCCCATTGAACTGAGTCTGTCAAAAAATCACATCGACATAGCCCATGTGAACGAACTGCTGAAGGCAAAACCGACAATTCTGGCTGTTAACTTCTCAAGCCCGTGGGTACTCGATGAACTGGATGCCGGTGCAGCAAAGACGATGGTGGCTACTTTTGGTACCACTACTGACGCCCTGCTGGACATCGTTCAGGGGACGTACAAGCCAACCGGAAAGCTGCCGTTTACCATTCCGGCTTCTGAAAAAGCAGTAGCTGGCAATAAATCTGATGTGCCTGGCTATCTTGAAGATGCCACGTATGCACGCTTCAAATTCGGCCACGGCCTGAGCTTTTGATCGTCTGATCGGTAAGCCGCTCATGCGGATAGCCGGCGTTTTACTGTAGATGCTTTCTAAAGTGCCTGCTCTGTTGCACATACTGAGCAGGCATTTTTTATAAAACCCCGAAGAAACGGCCGGATTCTGCATGTTTTTAGCCGTTTATTGCTAACTACTCAGGGTGTCTGCATGATTAGATTTGCTATAGAAAATAAGCAAATAATTATAATCATGCCGAAAAACCCGCATTACTTCTCGCATCTTGCCCACATTGAAGTATTAACCGCTGATCTTGACAAATCGGTTGACTTTTTCCGCGATGTTGTCGGCATGGATGAAACCGGCCGCGAAGCGGGGTCTGTATACCTGCGCGCCTGGGGCGATTACTATCATCATACCCTGAAACTTACCCAAAACCCAACGTCCGGCCTGGGCCATATCGGCTGGCGGGCCGATAGTGAGGAGGCGTTGGAGGAATGTGTGGCCTACCTCGAACACATCGGGGCCGGTCGCGGATGGGTCGACGGCGATCAGGGGCATGGGAAAGCCTACCGGTTTCAGTCGCCCGACGGGCATATGCACGAAGTGTTCTGGGAGGTAGTGTGGCTGCGGGAAAAAGGGGAGAGAGGCAGTATTTATGCTGACCGCTATGCCAGTAACCGGCTGAAAGGCGCCAATCCGCGGCGGATTGACCACGTCACCTACATGGTTGCCAAAGGAAAATACGCCGCCGAAAAAGCATTCTGGCAGGGGCTGGGCCTGAGAAATCCCGACGAAATCCGGATTACTGACGAAATCCCTCCGGTTGGCGGCCTCTGGACCATTGCTAACCTGTCGCACGACATCGCCGTTTTTACCGATCCAAATATCGGCGAAAACGAAGCGGTCCTGAACCACATCTGCTGGAATGTCGACAGCCGCGAAGAAGTACTGCTGGCTCTCGACTATTTTCTGGAAAAAGGCTTTAAAAGTGTAATGGGTGCTCCAACCCGCCACAAAGCCGATGAAGGTTTCTTTATCTACATCACCGATCCGGGCAGCGGTATTCTGTTTGAATATTATGCCTGTGCCCGGCTGGTCTTTGCGCCTGACCATCAGGATGTTCATTACCTGAAAGATAACCCGAATGATGCCTGGGGCAGCGCTAATCCGTTTGCCGAAATGGGTAAAGGCAAGAAAATGGGTCTCACAGACGGCGTTGTGAAGCCGGTTGACATTTAATCCTCTCAATTGCTATGTGGCATTTTTTTCCAGGGCAATACATGCCCTCGTATCAGGTCAACCGTGCATTGACCCAGGCGCACTATGGGGGCGGTGAGTTTGCAGAGGTGCTGGCGGTTGCCGCGCAGATTACACCCGGCGATAACGAAAGCTTTCATCAGGCATGGTTCAGGATGGGTAGTCAGGTGTATGACCGTGCCGAACAGTATGCCGCTGCAGGGCATCAGGTCTCCGCCCGGCGAACCTATTTGCGGGCGTTCAATTACCTGCGGACTTCGGAGTTTTTTCTTGTCCCCTCAGATACCCGTAAGCTTCCGGCCTACCTTAAATGTCGAGATGCGTTTATCAAAGCCATTGACCGTTTTGACCAGAGGCCACTTCAGGTCGACGTACCTTTTGACGGGTCTTTTCTGCCTGGCTACCTCTTTGCCCCGGCTGGCATTCAGAACCCGCCGCTGATGATCATGTTCGGCGGGCTCGACAGCCTGGCCGAAGAGCTTTATTTCGGCATTTCGCAGCACCTCAACGAACGGGGTATCGCCCTGCTGGCGATGGACGGGCCGGGTCAGGGGGCTGCCTTACGCCTGAATCACATCCTGACCCGGTATGACTTCAACGTGGCCGGCACTGCCGTGCTTGATTGGGTGATTGCTAACCTTGGCGAACATGTGGACACAAGTCGCGTTGGCATCGGAGCTGTATCGATGGGCGGCTACATGGCTGCCCGCTGTGCTGCGTTTGAACCGCGGTTTAAGGTCTGTATGATCTTTGGTGCCGTGTGGTCGTACTATGATATCTGGAAAAGCCGACCAGATAATCACCCGCTTGCGGAGATCGTTAAACACATTGTTGGTGCTGAAACGATGGCAGATGCCCGCGAGCGGCTGAAACTGTTTTCGCTCGACGGGGTAGCCGATAAAATTACGATGCCGACCTATGTGCTGCACGGCGAAGACGACCGGCAGAATGTGGTCGAAAACGCGTATAAGGTGCGGGATGCCCTGACCTGTGAGCATGTGGTGGAAATTATTCCGAAAGAAGAGAGCGGCTCGGCCCACTGCTGTATCGACGATTTCACCAAAACCTTTTCCATGTATGACTGGATTGCCGCCCGGCTGTAATTATCCCGCCAGCGTTTTTTGAGCCTTAACCGTAAATACTATGAAAATCATTGATTTATCAGTTACCATTTCAGAACGGATAAAAGAACCGCTGCCCACAAAAATCGTGTATGAAGACCACAAGGAAGGGGCTAAAAAAATGGGCGGTAAACTGTTTGAGGGTATTGACGGCGATGTATTTATCGACGGCAACGGCCCGGCAGGGGAGTTTCTGACCGTAACCAGCCATTGCGGGACGCATGTAGATGCCCCCTGGCATTATTTCCCGACCAGTGAAGGAAAACCGGCACGCACCATTGATCAGATGCCGCTCGAATGGTTTTTCAATGATGGTGTCGTACTTGATTTTACCGACAAACCGGACGGGTATATGATTGAGCCGGAAAATTTGCAGGAAAAGCTGAATGCTATCGGCTATGCGCTCAAACCGTTCGACATTGTGCTCATCCGCTGTGATGCCGACAAACGGATTCATGAGGATGACTTCGTGAAAATCCACGTTGGTGCCTCAGCAAAAGCCACACACTGGCTCATTGACCAGGGTATTAAAGTAATGGGAACCGACGGCTGGGGCTGGGATATTCCGCTGCACCTGCAGGTCGCCGATTACAAAGCGAATCCGCGTGACGGAGTAATCTGGCAGGCTCATTATGTCGGCATTGAAAAAGAGTACTGCCAGATCGAAAAACTGGCCAATCTGGATCAGTTGCCGCCGTTCGGCTTCAAAGTAGCCTGTTTCCCTGCTAAAATCGAAAAAGCCAGCGCCGGCTGGACCCGTGCCGTGGCCATTCTGGATGATCCGGATGAGCCGGTATTTTTTTAGCATTTCCGGACGATCAGAAACCCCTTAACCTTACCTGAAAAAATGACCAGAAAAGTCCTAGTCGTTGGTGGTGGCATCGGTGGGCAGTCGGTTGCGATTGCGCTGCAAAAGAAAGGCTACACCACGGAAATCGTTGAGTTACAGAAAGTGTTTAACGTTTACGGGGTTGGTATCATTCAGCAGGCCAATGCCCTGCGTGCCCTCGACGCCATCGGCGTGGCCGACGAAACCATCCGCTGTGGGTATCCGTACGGGAAGGTGAAGTTGTGCATTCCGACCGGTCAGCAAATCGGTGAGGCCGGTACGCCGCCAATCGGGCGCTTTCCGAGTCATAACGGCATCTCCCGCCGTATGCTGCATGATGTACTGTACACCGAAGCTCAACGGACAGGTGTCATCTACCGGATGGGCCTTACCGTCGATGCCATTGACAACCGAACTGATGGCGTGGAGGTAACGTTCACCGACGGAACAACCGGCAGCTACGATTTCCTGATTGCTGCCGACGGCATCAATTCGAAAGTACGCACGATGGTTTTCGGCGAGCAAAAGCCAGACTATGTCGGACTGTCGGTATGGCGGTATGCCTTTCCCCGGCCTCAGGCGCTCGATACCGGTTACATTTATTTTGGGCGGCAAAGTAAGATCGGCATTATTCCGATGACGGCCGAAACCTGTTACATCTTCGTAAACTCAGCGGAAGGCCCCGATCCGCATGTGCCCGCAGATCAGCTGACCGATAAGCTCAGGGGCTATATGAAGGCTTTCCCAATTCCGATGATCCAGGCTCTGGCAGAACAGGTAACGGAGGCTGCACTTGTCAATTACCGGCCGCTGGAAACGTTGAAACTGTCTGCTCCCTGGTATAAAAACCGTGTGATCGTGATCGGAGATGCCGCACACGCTACCATTCCGCAGCTAGGTTCCGGTGCGGCCCTGGCTATTGAAGATGCCGTGGTACTGGCTGAAGAACTTCAGACCGCACCGACAATAGAGGAGGCATTTGCCGGCTTTATGGCCCGCCGGCTTCAGCGCTGTCAGATGGTCGTAGAGGCTTCTGAAACCCTCGGAAAGTGGGAAGTACTGGAGTACTCCGGTCAACCGTTGCCGGAAGGTGCCAACATGGGGGCCCTGATGGGCAAAACAACAATGGCGTTAACAGCACCGATTTAAGCCGAAAGCCAATGAAACTCGTAACGTTTTCCGATAAAAACCAGCAACCCCGAACCGGTTGGCTGGTGCATGGCGGCGTGGTTGATATGCAGCTGGCAGACAGCCGGTTGCCTGCCGACATGCTCACGTTTATTGATCACCACGAAACCCTGTTCCCCGTTATTCAGGAGCTGGGTGAGGTTGCCCCACATTATGCGGTAGACGAGGTCAGGCTACTGCCGCCCCTGCCCAATCCTCGAAGTTTCCGGGATTACATCGGCTTTGAAATGCACATGCTGAATGCCTCCCGTTCGTTCGGGCATACGGTTGGGGCGGCCTGGTATGACATGCCTATTTTCTATTTCACCAACCACCAGGCGATATACGGACCGGAGGATGCCATTAAACGACCGGCCGGCGAGACACGGCTTGATATAGAACTGGAAATGGCCTGTATTATCGGTAAACGGGGAAAAGACATTAAAGCGGAGGAAGCACGCCCTTACATATTCGGCTACACGGTCTTCAACGACTGGACGGCCCGGGCGACTCAGAAAAAGGAGATGGAAATTCCGCTGGGGCCGCACAAAGGCAAGGATTTTGCCAACGCCATCGGCCCCTGCATCGTAACCGCCGACGAAATGGAGCAGTACCGGGTTCCGTTTGCCCGTGACTATTTTGTGGAGCCGTTGCGGGTTCCGTCCGTAGAAACTGACCGGTTTGACCTCAGGATGACGACACGGATTAACGGAACAGTTGTTTGCGAAGGAAACTATAAAACAGTGTTCTATTCGTTTGAACAGATGATTGAGCGGGCTTCTGAAAATAACGTGACCCTGATGCCGGGCGATATATTGGGGTCCGGGACGGTTGGTTGGGGCAGCCTGATCGAAAATAACTTCAGCGTACACCGGCCTCTGGAGCCGGGCGACATTGTCGAGCTGGAAATTGAGGGCATCGGCCTATTGAGAAACCACGTCGTAGATTGATAAAACGCAGATTTTAAGGGTAGAATATACTGATTTTAAGTAGGAATTGTACAGTTTGTTTTTTTGACAACAGATGCCGGTTTACCATCCGGCATTGTCAATTTAACCCTGCTGATCATGAAACCTATCGGGCGACCATGCGGAACCTTTCGGGCGACCACGTGGAACCTGTTGGGCGACTACGTGGGGATTGGGCGACCACGTGGGGTCGCCCCTACATGGTTGTCAATTAAACCCTGCTGAACATGAAACTTTTCCGCTTCCTGCTTCTTTGTTTGCTTTGTGTTACCGGCTGGTTTGCCTTTACCCCGGCACCAAAACCTAAACTAACCGTCCCGCCTAAGAAAAATTCACTGCTACTGGTTCAGGATCCAAAAGCTGCAACGATTTCCGTGTTCCGGCCGGGCGGCAAAACGCCTATCCTCGTACAAAACGTCAAACCCGATCATCGGCCGTATCTGCACCCCATCGTGGCGCCCGATGGTAAGGGGATTCTGACGGAGTACAGCCCAGGTCATCACAAACACCAAACGGGGATTTACTGGGGATTTACGCGGGTCAACGGCCGCGATTATTTCCATCATCCCGAAGGCGATTATTGGCGTAAAGTTTCGGCCAAAGTCATCAAAGCACAGGGCACGGAAGTGAAATGGGAAACGGTGTATGACCTGCTCGATGACAAAGGCAACGCCGTACTGACCGAAACCCAGACGTGGGTGATGCGCGAACAGGATGGCCGCTATTTGCTGGATTTGGAATGGGCAGGAGAAGCCCAAACCGATGTGACCATCGGTAAGTACGACTACGGCGGTCTGTTTGTACGGATGCCGTGGAAGCAGGGCATTAAAGGGGAGGTTGTCAATGCGGCTCGCCAGAAAAACGAGAAGGCAGAGGGGCAGCGTGCGGGTTGGGTTGATGTAGGTATGCAGATTGAAGGTCGTTCCGACTGGGCGCATATCGCCATACTAGATCACCCCGAAAACAAAGGCTTTCCGCAGCATTGGCGGGTGGACGGTCAGCTGGGAATTGGCCCTGCCAAGGCACGTCTGAGCGACTGGCAGATTCCGAAAGGAAAAGTGGAAGTGATTAAACACCAGCTGGTGATTTATACGGGCGAGCTCAACGACGTGAAAATGAACAACACGTGGAGCGACTACAGCGGACAGGAAATGATGTATTCGTTGTGGGGCATTGCGCAGCAGGAAGGTCGCGACGCTAAATTTCTGACGCCC
>NZ_CAMFHL010000189.1 GCF_945952095.1 uncultured Arsenicibacter sp.
CGGCCAGCAACACTCTTATTTCGGCAGGAAACGCTGACATCTTCGTGGCGAAGTATGATGCCAACGGAGTTGTGCAGTGGCTCAAACGTGCCGGAGGAGCGGGTACTGATATTGGCTATGGTATTGCCGTAGATGCGAGTGGGGTTTATGTGACGGGGTACGTCAATGGTACAGCCAATTTCAACACCCCCTCCGACCCGGCCAGCAACACCCTTATTTCGGCAGGAAACTCTGACATCTTCGTGGCGAAGTATGATGCCAACGGAGTTGTGCAGTGGATTAAACGCGCGGGTGGAACGGGTAATGATATTAGCTGGTCACTAGCCCTGGATGCGGGTGGGGTGTATATAACGGGGTTCGTCTCCGGTACAGCCAACTTCAACACCCCCTCCGACCCGGCCAGCAATACCCTTATTCCGGCAGGAAGCTCTGACATCTTCGTGGCGAAGTACGATGCCAACGGAGCTGTGCAGTGGATTAAACGCGCCGGAGGAACAGGGGGTAGTTCTGGCTACTGGATTGCTGCGGATGCGAGCGGGGTGTATGTAACAGGGAGCTTCTCCGGTACGGCCAACTTCAACACCCCCTCCGACCCGGCCAGCAACACCCTCATTTCAGCAGGAAGCGCTGACATCTTCGTAGCGAAGTATGATGCCAACGGAGCTGTGCAGTGGCTTAAACGCGCTGGTGGAACGACTGTTGATGTCGGTAACGGCATTGCTGTCGATGCCAATGGCGTGTATGTGACAGGCTACTTCTCCGGTACGGCAAACTTCAACACCCCGTCGGCACCAGGCAGTAATGAGCTTACTTCTGTTGGAGGAGTACACTATTTTCTGGCCCGATTTAGTAATTGCCAAGGGGTAGCTTCAACCGCTACAGGCTTCGGGGCTAGTGGCCCCCTGTCGGCCAATGCCTGTTCGGTACCGCTACTGGCTACCGCGTTTGGGGATAGGTACATCGTCACAGGCCCCGGTGGTTATGTTTTTAGTAACGTCCACCGCACAGTTGCATCGCGGGAGCTGGCGGGCATTAGTGTCACCCAGCCCGGCACCTATACCCTCAAGGTCTACAACGGCCTGTGTTCAACCAGCTATACGACTGAGGTTTCCGGTACCGCCTGTCCAAAAGGACAGTAGCTTCCCTGCTCACGCTCTCGCCAAAGGCAGCCTGTTCGTGCCTGCCTTTGGCGAAGGCGTAAGCAGGGAGGGCCGGAACGGTGCGACGTTCCGGCCCTCCCTGAAGCGTATAGAGCTCAATCCTGTACTAGCTGATACTTAGTCGAGACTAAGACACTGAATTTTAACTACATACCCATAAAAACATTTAAAGATTTGATTTACATAAAAAAAGCACCCCAGGAGGGGTGCCCGCACTATCATCTTTACCTTTTGCAGAGAGGAAGAGATTCGAACTCTCGATACGGTTTCCCGCATACACACTTTCCAGGCGTGCTCCTTCAACCACTCGGACACCTCTCTGTATATCCATACTGAACATCAATTGCTTGTTTATCCAGTATGGATGATTTTCCTATGTAAAAGGCCCCCATTTTTGGCCCTGCATCCTCTGATTGCTCAGCGAATGGGGCGCAAAATAACAGACTATTCCCTGAAAATCAAAGAGAATATACCACCACCCTTGCAATTATCAACCCTAAACCGCTCAAAACCCGCCTTTTAAGTAAACACTTCCGGCGTTCCGGATAATAATTTATTTCACATGCATACAAAACCTACCCTTTTTTAGTTATAGCTTTAACACTATTCCGTCAATTTATTGCAGTATAGCAGCACGACCTACGATTACTACCCATGGTAACGCTTGACAACTCTTTTTCGGACACTGATCATGAGCACTGGGACGGTATCCGTTCGGGCGATAAATCAGCGCTCGAGGCGTTGGCAACCCGCTATTATCGTCCTCTGTTTCACTATAGTACAAAATTTACGGCGAATCACGCCCATATCGAAGACTGCCTCCAGGACCTATTTCTGACCATCTGGGAAAAGCAACAGGCCCTGCCATCGGTCCGGTCGGTTAAAGCGTATTTGTTTACGGCCATCCGCCATAACATTCTGCATCGCACCCAGCGCGACAGCCTGTTTCGTCCGCTCAACGACACCGACGATGCGGAGGCTCCTGATATCAGCCCCGAACGGCTGTTGCTGCGTCACGAAGATGACATGGTGCAGCAGCAGCAACTCAAAAAATCACTCGACCAGCTCCCGCAACGCCAGCGTGAAGCCATTTACCTCCGCTATTTTGAGGATTTGTCGTACGAGGAGATTGCCCACGTCATGGGCCTGAACCGGCAGGTGGTCGCCAATTATCTGCAACACGCGTTGCAGACTCTCCGCAAACATTATCAGAAGATTGTCTTCACCGGCCTGCTCGTCCTGCTGACCTGGTACTGGCTTAGCTAGCGGGCTGGTCATGCTTCACCAAAAAGTACAACATACTGATTATGAGTCACAAAAATTACCATATAGCCACATAGGGCACATAAGCATACAATCTATGTTTTCTATGTGACTATGTGGTTAACGCATATGGATACGTCTCTCCTTTTATCCATTGTCTTTTGCGCCGTTAAAATTTTTCAAAAAATTTCACCACAGCAAGATTACTTTTTCTTTTCCCGATACTCATCGCTATACCAACGGTATGAAACAAGAACAATAAAGCGGTGACGCCACAGGAATTAATCGATAACGAATCATTCAGGCGATGGGTATTTAACCCCGTCGGTGAGGCCGCAGAAGCTGACCGGTTGTACTGGGAAGACCTGCTGGCAGCACACCCGGAATATGAAGCCAGCGCCGAACTTGCCCGGGAGTTTCTGCTCTCCGCACGCGGCGACTTACCGGCCCTGTCCGATCAGCTGGTTTCGGGCAATATCCGGAAACTGATGGAGCAGGTCAGCGATGAACGGGTAGCCCTATACGAAACGCCGGTCTTGCCGCTGGCGCGTCGCCCGTGGCGATGGATGGCGGTGGCGGCCAGTGTGGCCGTATTGCTGCTGGCCGGTGTCTGGGCCAAACGCCATTGGATGACGCCTGATTCGGTCTATGAAGCCTTCAGGGAACAGGCTCCGGCAACCGTAACGGAGATCGCCAATACCGGTACTACCCCACGGCTGGTCCGGTTGCCCGACGGCAGTCTGGTGAAGTTGCAGCGAGGGGCCCGTATCAGCTTTCCGGCCACGTTCGACGCTGACCGGCGGGAGGTATACCTGAGCGGCACGGCCTTTTTTGAGGTGGTCAAAAATCCGGCGCAGCCTTTTCTGGTCTACGCTAACCAGCTGACCACGCGCGTTGTAGGCACCAGTTTTACCATTTATGCCCCTGCACTCGGGCAGACCACACGCGTCGTTGTCCGGACGGGCAAGGTGGCGGTGTATCCGGTGCAGCCGGCCAAACCAGCTACCCCGCCGGCAGCGCATACGGTGATGCTGACCGCCAATGAGCAGGCAACTTACCGCGAGGGAGCACCCGAAGCCGAAAAGTCGGCGGTTGAAGCCCGCATGACGGTAACGCCCGAAGCACTGGCGAACCGCTTCACCTTCCGGCGAGCACCTTTACCGGCGGTGTTTACAACCATCGAACAGGTATACGGCATCAAACTGCTGTATAACGCCGCCGATTTTACGCACTGTACGCTGACCACACGGCTCGAAAACGAATCCCTGTTCGAAAAGCTTGATGTGATCACGGCCAGTACGGGGGCTACGTACGAACTGACGCCCGACGGCAGCATTCGCATTGTACCAGGTCAGGGTTGCCAGTAGGCGCTCCGGCTATACTATATCAGTCCAGTTTACTCAACATGATGCAACACTCTTTTACTCAACACCCGTTGGGCACCCGTATGCCTTTCCGGCAAGCGTTGGCCTTTTGGCAAACGGTGGGTGACCGGATCCATTCACGTTTTCCGTTGACTCAGCTTATGCGACTTTCTCTGGTATACGCCTGTCTGCTGTTGGGCTGCATGGGCAGTTTGCTGGCCAATCCGGTTAAGGGGCAGAACGTGCTCCGCCGTACCCTGAGCCTGACCATTGCGAATCAACCTATTGAAAACGTCCTCTCACAGGTCGAAAAGGCGGCGAACGTCACGTTTTCGTACAGCTACGAACTAATTCAGGGCAGCCGCCGGGTTAGCCTGAATGTCCGGAACGAACGGCTGGATAATGTGCTCAATTCGCTGCTGGGGCCGGTAAACGTGGGCTACGAAGTAGTTAACAGCCGGCTGATTGTACTGCGCCGTGCGCCAAAAGGTATGGCCGCCACTCCCTCTGAATCGGCGGCTGTCCGCCCGGAGCTAATCCCGCTGGAGTCGACCGGACCCGCAGCCATCGACAAACAAGTAGCGGGACAAGTGACGGACGAAAAAGGACAGGCGATCCCGGGCGTTAACGTGATCATCAAAGGGTCAACGGCCGGCAGTACCACCGACGGTGACGGCCGCTACCGCCTGAGTGTGCCCGACGACGGCGCCGTTCTGCAGTTCTCGTTTATAGGGTACGTTACCAAAGAAGAGATCGTCGGAAACCGCACGCAGATTAATGTTACGCTGGCAGAAGACAACAAAACACTGAGCGAAGTGGTCGTTGTCGGCTATGGTACGCAGAAGAAAGCCGACCTCACCGGTGCCGTATCGACCATTTCGGGCAAAGACATTAACCTGCTGCCGGTGGGCGGTGTCGATCAGGCCTTGCAGGGCAAAGCCGCCGGTGTTCGGGTAACACAGTCGTCGGGTGCGCCGGGCGAGGGCGTTGCCGTCCGGATTCGCGGCGTGGGCACCATCAATGACAACAGCCCGCTGTTTATCATCGACGGCGTACCGACCAAAGATGCGTTCAGTGTGCTGAACCCAAATGATATTGAAAGTATTTCGGTCCTGAAAGATGCCTCGTCGTCAGCTATTTACGGTGCGCGAGCGGCCAACGGGGTTATCGTAGTGACGACCAAACGCGGCAAAACCGGTGCCCCGCGTATCTCGTTTAATTCGTACACCGGTATTCAGCAGCACGGCCGGCTGATTCCGATGGCCAACACGGCCGAGTACGTGTCGATTTTTAATGAATCGGTGGTGAATGACAACGTGGGCGTTGAAAACCCGAGCCTGCAACGCCGCCCGATTCCGACGGGTACGCAACTTCCCGATACGGATTGGCAGCGCGCCATTTTCCGCACGGCTCCGATCCAGAATTACCAGCTGTCGATCAGCGGCGGTTCGGAAAAATCGCGCTACCTAATTTCGGGCAACTACTTTGATCAACAGGGAATTATCCTGAATTCGGGCTACAAGCGGTATGCGCTCCGCACGAGTCTGGACACCGATATCGGCAAAGGACCCAACGGCAGCGGCCGCTTTAAGATCGGGACGAACCTGAACCTGAACTATGGGGTCCGCAACATCGTGGGCAGTTCGGGCGACGGCTACGGCGGCAACGGTGGCAGCATCGTGCGCTATGCCCTGTTCCGGTCACCGGCCATCGCCATTTACGACCAGAACGGCAATTACACCGACCTGCCCGCCAGCCCTGCCCTCTTCGGCGACGGCTACAACCCCGTCGGACTGGCCCAGAAACAGGACAACACCGAAACCCAGTACCGGGCCTTCGGTAACCTCTATGCCGAATGGCAGATTGCCAGATTCCTGCGCTTCCGGAGCGATGGCGGCCTCGACATGAACATCCTGAACCGCAAGATTTTCAACGAGAACTGGGGGACTAACAACCGGATCAACAGCCCGGCGTCGCTCGTAAATCAGGTGGGGCTGCTCAGCAATCTGAACTGGAACAACACCCTGAATTACAACCGTGTATTCAACGAGCGGCACGATCTGGCGGTGCTGGTAGGTACCGAAGCCATCAAGAACATCAACCGCGTTATCGGCGGCTCCGACCGCAATTATATTGATCAGGTCGCCAACCTGCGGTATCTCGGCCGCGGTATTGATCCGACCGGCAAAACCAGCTTTGAGGGCGATTCGCGGTGGGCGCTGTTTTCACTGTTCGGCCGCGTGAATTACATCTACAACAACCGCTACCTATTCACGGCCAACATCCGTCGTGACGGCTCATCGCGTTTTGCCCCGCAGAACCGCTACGGTACGTTTTTCTCGGGTTCACTCGGCTGGAACATCGATCAGGAAGCCTTTTTTAAACCACTGGCCGGTACCGTTTCGCTGCTGAAGCTGCGGGCCAGCATTGGTCAGCTCGGTAACCAGGACATCGGTAATTACCCGTTTGCGTCGATTGTCGGCAGTGGCTACAATTATCCGCTGGGCGACCCGCAGCAAACCAATCCGGGCTACGCCATCGTCAGCCGCGGCAATACCAACGTGAAGTGGGAATCCTCGACCCAGAGCGATATCGGGCTGGAAACCGCTTTTCTGAATAACCGCTTACAGCTCACGGCCGATTATTTCATCAAGGTAACGTCGGACATGCTGATTCCGGTGCCGGTGCCGAAATCGGGCGGGGCCGCCGGAGCGCCGTATGTCAATGCGGGCCGCGTGCAGAACAAAGGGCTGGAACTCGACCTGACCTACCGCGACAAAAAAGGTGCGTTTACCTACGACATTACCGCCAACGCCTCGTTCATCAAAAACAAAGTTCTGTCGCTCAGCGACGGACGGCCGATTCCGGGCGGACGGATTGACAACGGGGTGTTTGCCACGCTGACCGAGCCAGGCTATCCGATTGGTTCGTTCTACCTGTTGCAGCAGGAAGGCATTTTCCAGAGCGATGCCGAGATTTTCACCAGCGCGTTTCAGGGCAACACCATCCGCCCGGGTGACGTGAAGTTTAAAGATATCAACAACGACGGCCGGATCGACGAAAAAGACCGCTCACACGTCGGCAGCCCCATTCCGACGCTGCTGTATGGCCTGACGGCAAACCTGCAATGGAAAGGATTTGACCTGTCGGCATTCTTCCAGGGGGTATCGGGCAACAAAATCTATTACCAGGTCGCTACCGACGTTGAAGGGTTTTACCGTGCGTTTAACATCACCCAACGCGTCGTGGATGACCACTGGACCGGTCCGGGTACGAGCAACACACAGCCACGGGTATCGTGGAAAGGAGCCGCCAACAACAAGCAGCCATCGACGCGTTTTCTGGAAGACGGGGCCTATACCCGCCTGAAAAACCTCCAGATCGGCTATACGCTGCCGCAAAAACTGGCCCGCAAAATTGCCGCCGGCAGCGCCCGTGTGTATATCAGCGGCCAGAACCTGCTGACGTTCACCAGATATCCGGGCCTTGATCCGGAAATGCAGACCAGCGACAACGTCAACAACGAACAGTTCCGGGGTGATGTCGCGGTCGGTATCGACTGGGGCACCTACCCTGCCGCGCGCACGTACACCATCGGGCTTAACCTTAACTTCTAGCAACGTATGAATCGCTTTCACGCATTTTCTATCATGACGCTGCTGCTGGTGTCGGTCAGTAGCTGCTCCGATTTTCTGAATGAGCAGGTCCGGGGCGATTATCCGGAGTCGGCGTTTTTCCAGACCGAAGCCCAGGCCACGCTGGCGATCAATGCGGCCTACACGCCACTGGCCTTTTTCACCGACCGCAACCGCTTGTGGGTGTTCGGCGATGTGGCATCCGACGACGCGGCCAAAGGCGGTGATCCCGGCGATCAGGCCGATATCGGGCTGGTCGATGAGTTCCAGATCTACCCCAACAACGGCGTGATCGAATCGCAGTGGGGTGAACTCTACGAGGGCATCAGCCGCTGCAACAACGTCATTCAGAAGGTACCGGCGGTCAACATGGCCGACGCCAACAAAAACCGGATTCTGGGCGAGGCCCGTTTTCTGCGGGCGCTGTACTACTTCTATCTGGTCAATATCTACGGGCCGGTGCCGGTTGTGCTGGAGCCCAAAAACCCGAACGAACTACAGATTGAGCAGTCGCCGGTCGATTACATCTACACGCAGGTGATTGAAGCCGATTTACAAGAGGCCATTAAAAATCTGCCGGCGGTGCATTCGGGCGCCAACGTCGGGCGGGCAACCAAAGGAGCCGCAACGGCGCTGCTGGCAAAAGCCTATCTCTACGAGAAAAAATGGCAGCAGGCAGCCGAAACGGCCGCGCAGGTACAGACAATCGGGCTGTATGAACTGCTGCCGGTCTACAGCCAGAACTTCGATCAGGCGCACAAAAACAATAAGGAAGCGATTTTCTCGGTCCAGCACCTGACGGGGCAGGTACCGTTTACCGGCAACCGCCTGAACCAGTGGTTTGCGCCACGGGCTAACGAAAACGGCTATTTCTTCAATGTACCGACCCAGCGCTTTGTCGATGAGTTCGAAAAGACCAGCGCCGGTGTGGCCGACCCGCGGCTCGATTATACGGTGGCCCGCAGCGGCAAACCGTGGATCGACGGGACACCGTATGACCCGACCTGGTCGCCGACGGGCTACCTGAACAAAAAGCATGTGCAGCCGCTGTCGGAAGTACCCCGGAGCACCAAGGCCGACGGCAATCTTAACTACGTGGCCATCCGGTATGCCGATGTACTGCTGTGGCAGGCCGAAGCCCTGAACGAGCTGGGCCGCTCTGCCGAAGCCCTCACCTACCTGAATCTGGTCCGGAAACGGGCCCGCGAAAGCTACCGGTACGATACGAACCTGAGCACAGCAGGCACTGTACCAACCGGCCTGCTGCCCGACGTGACCAATGCCACACAGGCAACGCTCCGGACGCTGATCTATCACGAACGCCGCGTGGAGCTTGGGTTCGAGTTTCACCGCTACTTCGACCTGATGCGCTGGGGTAAGGATATTGCCCAGGCCGCCCTCAGCGACAAGCCGTCTTTCAAGTACGAAACAACCCGTTATTTCCCGATTCCGCAGAGCGAACGGGACACGAATAAAAAGCTTAAATTCTGATTAGTAATCGTTTAACTTAATGTCAAATACGCGTTTTATGAAAAACAACACATTTTCTGCAAGCAAGTTGCTTTGGGGTATCGTCGCCTTTATGATGGTCATGGTGTTTACGCAAAGCTGTAAAAAAGACGATGGCCCGACAGTAGCGCCCGTGGATAAAAGCAAACTGAAAGCCCGCCTCGACAGTGCCAATGCCTCGTACAATGCCGCCGTTGAAGGTACAGCCGTCGGCCGTTACGAAACCGGTTCGAAAACTACATTTAAGACTGCCATCGATGCTGCCACAACCGTTAACAGCGATCAGAGTGCTACGCAGACAGCGGTCAACAACGCTTACGTAAACCTCGGTCAGGCGTACACAACGTTTGAAAGCAAAAAAGTACAGGAAATTGCACCGAGCAACCTGGTGCTGTATCTGAAGATGGACGGTAACGCCAACGATGCGTCGGGCAAAGGTTTCAACGGTACGCTGAAGCAGGGCCATGCCGGCTGGGGCGCGGGTACGGTGACACCGACGAAAGACCGGTTCGGAGCCGACAGCAAAGCCTATCACTTCGAAAAAGGTGGCAACATCGAAATTCCGTACAACGCCTCCCTGAATCCTGCCAAAGAGCTGAGCATCAGCCTCTGGGTCAAAATGGACTCGTCGCGGGCCAGCAACTATCTCGTGTCGCTGAACCGCTGGAACGGCTACAAGTTCCAGTTGCAGGAAGCCAACAAAACGTTCTTTACCGTAAAAACGACAACCGGTATCTTCAACGATAAGGACGCCGAAACCGTTACGCTCGACAAAGGCAAGTGGTATCACGTAGCCGTTACGTACAAATCCGGCGAAATGAACTTTTACATCGACGGTACACTGATAAAAAGCTGGACCGACAAAACCGGCGACCCTGCTTCGGTGAAAAGCACGATCAACATGACGATTGGTCAGGATTTGCCGACCAGCCTGTATAATAACATAGAAGCCAACGATGCCGACGGTAATAACTTTAACCGGCCGTGGGGTGGCTATTTCACCGGCGACATGGACGACCTGCGCATTTACAACGTTGTCCTGAGCAGCACGCAGATCAAGTCGGTATACACGGCTGAGAAGGGGAATTAATTTTTGAATGAATAATGGATAATGAACAATGAATAATGGCCCGACGGTCTTCATTTTTCATTATCCATTTTACATTATTCATTACCGGTTATGATAAAGTGGCTGATTGGTTTCATTGTGCTGGCGGTGGCCGGGAGTTGTTCGCAGAACGAGGGCAACCGGCCGATGGTGTTCTGGTGTTCCAACAACGCGGGCGAAATCGCCTTTGCGAAGGAGTTTACCGAACGCTGGCAGCGCACCCGCACCGACAAGCCGCTCCGGTTTCAGCCGATTCCGGAAGGGCAGTCGAGCGAGGAAATCATTCTGGCTTCGGTGGTCGGCAAAACAACGCCGGACATCTACGCAAACATGTGGCAGGGCAGTGTGGAGATGTATGCGAAAGCCCACGTACTGATTCCGCTGGATACGCTGAAGGGCTTCATGGACTTTATCCGGAGTCGTTGCGACAGCAGTGTTATCCGCGAAATCACGTCGGCCGACGGGCACATCTATCAGGTGCCCTGGAAAGTAAATCCGATTATGACGCTGAGCAACCGGCATGCCCTGAACAGCCTCCGGGGTATCCGGCCTCCCTTCAGCTATACCAGCTTTCTGGAAGCCGGGCGGCAGTTTAAACAGGACAACAACGGCGACGGCTACACCGACCGGTGGCTGGGCTATACCGAAGTAAAAGCCATCTGGTACCAGCGGCTCTTCAATTTTTACCCGCTTTACCTGGCCGCTTCAAACGGCGCCCCGCTCATTGTCAACAACCGGGCGGCCTTCAACAACCGCTATGCGGTGGAGGTATTCCGGTTTCTGCAAAACCTTTACAAAAACGACTATTTCTCCCGCGAACGGCTGTCGGCCACCCGCGACCCCTTCATCGACGAACGCATCGCCACCCAGTTTTCGGGGCCGTGGCAGGTGTCGTACCTCGAAAAATTCAAGAAGCCCGGCTTCGAATACGACTTCTGGCCGATGCCGGTTCCCGCAGCCCTTGCTTCCGGCAACAACCCGATCTATACCTATGGCGATCCCAAAAACATTGTTTTGTTCAACACCTGCCGCGACCCGCAGGCCGCGTGGGAGTTTGTCCGTACCCTGGTCGACAATCAGGGCGACCTGCGGCTGATGGAACTGACGGGACAGTTTCCGCGCCGGAAGCAGCTGGACACCGACCCGTATTTTACCCCGTATTTCAGCCGGAATCCGCGGACCCAACCTTTTGCCCGGCAGGTACGCTATATCAAAGGCGTCGACAACTGCGCGGTCATCGTGGAAGTATTCGACATTATCTCACAGGAATACGAAGCCTGTGTCATCTATAACCGTAAAACGCCCGAAGCCGCCATCCGCGACGCCGCCAACGCCGTGAATGTGCTGCTCGAAAATAATGAATGAGCGAAAGAGTGAAAGAGCGGGAGAGTGAAAGAGCGATTAGCCCTCCCATTAACGGCCATTGCTGCGGGCAAACCGTTCGCTCTTTATCTCTTTCACTCTTTCGCTCTTTAAACAGACTATGAAAAAACTCCTTCCCTATTGGCTGGTGGCGCCGTATGTGGTGCATATGCTGGTGTTTGTGGCGTTTCCGGTGGTGTTTTCGGTCGTGCTGACCTTTCACCGATGGAATATCATATCGCCGATGGAGTTTATCGGCCCCGATAATTACGTCCGGCTGTTTAAAGACCGGCTGTTCTGGCAGGCGCTGTTTAATACGTTCCGGTTTTTGCTGGTACACATTCCCCTGCAGATCGGTATCGCCCTCGGGCTGGCCGAACTCCTGAACCGTACCCTGCGCGGGGCTTCGTTTTTCCGGGCGGCGTTTTTTCTGCCCGTTATTGTGTCGGGCGTGGTCGTAACGATTTTGTGGCAGCAGCTGCTGAGCTTCAACTCCGGTATGCTCAACCGGCTGATTGCCGGCATCGGGCTACCGCGCGTGGCCTGGCTCGACGATCCGGCAGTGGCCATGTATTCCATCGCCATCATGGCCACCTGGAAAAACGTCGGCCTCTATGTCATTCTGTTTTTGGTGGGCCTGCAAACGGTACCGCCGCAGTACTACGAAGCCGCTGACCTCGAAGGGGCGACCAGCTGGCAGAAATTCCGGTACATTACCCTGCCCATGATTAACCCGACCATTTTTACGGTGGTCGTACTATCGACCATCGGCGGGTTTTCGCTGTTCATTGAGCCGTATATCATGACCGAAGGCGGACCGCTCAACAGCACCCTGTCGGCAGTGATGTACATCTACCAGCAGGCGTTTCAATACTACCACATGGGCTATTCGGCCACGCTGGGCTTCTTTTTCGCCCTGCTGATTCTGGCCGTTGTTGCCATTCAGAAACGATACGTCGAACAGGAAATTTAACGAACCATGTCAACCTTTCTGCGCTATTTCCTGCTTATGCTGGCTGCGGCATCGTTCATTTATCCGTTTGTCTGGATGCTCAGCGCCTCCCTGTCGTCGGAGAGCGAGCTCGGCAACCTGACTCTCTGGCCGGTCGGCTTCACGTGGGCAAACTATGTCACGGTTTTTTCTAAGATTCCGCTGGGACGGGCCTTTGTCAACAGCGTTCTGGTGGCCGTGACCACAACCGGACTGGTACTCATATCCGGCGCTATGACGGGCTACGCGCTGGCGCGGCTACAATTCCGGGGGCGGAATCTGATTTTTTACGTCATCATCTTCACGATGACGCTGCCGTTCCAGATCACCCTCATCCCGAACTACATCACGATGGTAAAGCTGGGCTGGGTGGATACCTATTTCGCGCTCATTGTACCGTTTATGCTTAATTCCCTGTCGATTCTGCTGTTCCGGCAAGCGTTTACGGGCCTGCCGCAGGCCCTGATCGACGCCGCCCGGCTGGATGGCTGCGGGGAGCTGCGGATTATTTTCCAGATTTTGTTCCCGAACATCCTGCCAACGGTCCTGACCATTACGATCCTGACGTTCATGGGCTTGTGGAACGAAGCCTTGTGGCCGCTCATCGTCATCCGCGACGAACCAACCATGACCATGCCCCAACTTGTCACCCTGTTCTCGGTCGGTGGCCGCGCCGACGGGCAGCTGACGGTCAAGATTGCGGCGGCGGTTATGCTGGCCATTCCGATTATTGTTTTGTACCTGTTTTTCCAGCGACACTTTATCCGAAGCATGGCCTCCTCGGGCCTGAAAGATTAACGATATGCAGATTACGCGCACGGCCATACGGTTTACGGCCAACCCCGAACGGGTGATTTTACGCTACCTCAGCCTGCAAGGTCCCCACCGGGTGCCCCACATTGCCGAACGGATCGACCGCCTGAGCGAGCCGGAAGCGGAATCGCTGCTGGCGGAGACACGAACCCTGTTTGCCGACCGGCACCGGCACCTCGACAATGCATTCCGGCAACACCTCACCGAAGCTTCACAGCGGCATCCGCTGCCGGAGCACTGGTCAGAGACCCGCCGGCTGCTGCTTGGGGCCTGTATGACGATGGAGTATTCAACACAGGCGGCGGCGCTCTTTAACCCGTCGATTGTGCGGCACCCCGATCAGTCAGGGCTGCCGGAGGGTACTATACGCTTTATCATGAGCCTGCGGGCCACGGGCGAAAGCCACATTTCGTCAGTTGAATTCCGGACCGGTTTACTGACGGCCGACGGGCAGATACAGCTCGACGACCTGACGCCCTACGCGACCCGATCGGCCAAAAACTGGCAGAAGGTATATACCAAAGATTTTGTGCGGGAACGGCTCCGGTACTTTCTCCATACGTCGGAAAACGTACTGGACGAACTGCCGGATACGTTTACGGCCCCCGAAGCGGCCCGGATCCTGACCAACCTCCCCGATTCGGGCGGGCACAGCCGCTTTTATGAATCGCAGAAAGCGCTGCTGGAGATTCTGGACACCAACTATGACCTTGTCTGCGAACCGGACGTACCATTGACCGAGCGGGTCATTTTTCCGAACGCCAAGGGCGAAAGCAAAGGCATGGAGGACGTGCGGTTTGTGCAGTTTACCCATGAAGACGGTACTACCTGCTACTACAGCACCTACACGGCTTACGACGGCGAAACGATCAAGTGCCAGTTGATGGAAACCACCGATTTCATCGAATTCCGCGTCCGGACCATGTACGGTGACGGTATTCAGGACAAAGGCATGGCCCTGTTTCCCGAAAAGATCGGCGGCCGGTATGTGATGCTGAGCCGGCAAGGCGGCGAGTATATCAACATCATGTTTTCGCAGGACCTGCACGTCTGGGATAGCTGGCAAACCCTGGCCGAACCCGAATTTGGCTGGGAAACCGTGCAGCTCGGCAATTGTGGCTCACCGATTAAAACGGATCAGGGCTGGCTGGTACTCACACATGGCGTCGGACCGCTGCGCCGCTATGCCATCGGGGTAATCCTTCTTGATTTACAGGACCCGGCCAGGGTGATCGGGCGATTAGCGAAACCGCTTATCGAACCACTCGAATCCGAACGCGAAGGCTACGTCCCGAACGTTGTCTATACCTGTGGCTGGCTTCAGCATAATGACCAGCTGATTATTCCGTATGCAATGTCTGACTCGGCCTGTGGTATCATTACCCTGTCAGTGCAGGAACTGCTTGACGAGTTTCACCAAAAGAACATGTAACTTAAATCCAAAATGACTCAACGTACGTTAGTATATCTGTGTTTCGCAGCCGTCCAGTTCGGGCTGCTTTGCTTCGCCTGCAAAAA
>NZ_CAMFHL010000190.1 GCF_945952095.1 uncultured Arsenicibacter sp.
CTTTTAAAGGCATTCTCGGATTGGGCGTTTAATTTAGTTAATTAAGCGCTCAATTAAGTCTGCCACGCGGCTTGAATAACCGAATTCGTTATCGTACCAGCCTACAACTTTCGCCAGATTTCCGTTAACTGTTGTCAGCTTCGAATCGAAAATACATGAGTGAGGATTCCCAACGATATCGGCAGAAACGATTTCGTCTGTGCAGAATTCAAGAATACCCTTCAGGTACGTTTCCGATGCCTGTTTCAGCGCATCATTAATTTCCTGAGCCGAAGCTTCTTTTTTCAGTATTACAGTCAGGTCAGTAAGTGATCCGTCCGGCGTCGGCACGCGCATGGCGTTTCCGTCAAGTTTACCTTTCAGCTGCGGCAGTACCAGACCAACTGCTTTTGCGGCTCCTGTAGATGTCGGAACAATAGACAGGGCGGCTGCGCGGGCACGGCGTAAATCGGAGTGAGGCGCATCCTGCAGATTCTGATCCGCTGTGTAAGCGTGGATGGTTGTCATGTATCCTTTTTCGATACCGAAAACATCATCAAGAACTTTGGCCATCGGGGCCAGACAGTTGGTTGTACATGAAGCATTCGAAACAATTGTTTCGTCACCCGTCAGTGTGTCTTCATTTACACCTAATACTACAGTAGGGATATTTCCTTTAGCAGGGGCAGAGATTACTACTTTTTTAGCACCGGCTGTCAGGTGTTGACCAGCACCGGCTTCGTCAACGAAGCGGCCTGTTGATTCCAGAACAACATCTACGTTAAGTTCTTTCCAAGGAAGCTGCTTTGGATCACGTTCTGCATAAGCATTGATCCGGACACCATTTACAGTGAGGCTTTCGCTGTCAGAAGTAACAGTTCCGTTGAATTTGCCGTGTACTGAATCGTATTTCAGCAGGTGCGCAAGTGTAGCATTGTCTGTCAAATCGTTGATACCAACTACTTCGACATTCTCTTTTTCTAACAGTCTGCGGAAGGATAACCGTCCAATTCGACCAAAACCGTTGATGGCTACGCGAATTTTTCCCATTGAATTGACTAATTGTTTGATTTTCGGCTCAAATATATGCCTTTTCGAATAAATGAAGGCTTTTCTTGTCATTTTGGAGATACACAAACCAATTCAATTTGAAATCTATAATTGGTTAGGATCATATTAGTACACTATAAACACGTTAGCATCCGATTAGTATCTAATTAAGACAATTTAGGTTTTAATAGTATGAATTTAGCTAAATACTATACTTATTACTAATAAATTAGCGTTTTTACTAGTATTTACTAAAACATAAAGGATTGCTAAATAGTCGCTTTTTACTATTTGCTAATGATAGTTTTATATCTATTGGAAATAGTGGCAGGAATCTATTCTACTTTTTAAACACAATTATTCAGGTTAGTAGAAATAACAATATCCTAAGGTTTTCTTCAACACATAAACAGTTTATAGTATCTCAGAATTTATTTTAATTGTATATGTGTATAGGGGGTGGGGATAATCTTCCGGAAGGGTTTACCTGAATCACTTATAAACTACAAAAAGTTGCATGCTGTATTTTGTTACTAACTGATGTTACGCAGCATTAGTCAATAGAAATTATTTTTGGTAGTTGACAACCGCAGAACTTCCAACCTAACGAAGGCCAACATAGATAAATCTGCGGGCGTACTGTGTGAGCCGAAGAGCAGGCATACACTGTGTTTGACCTTATATGCTGACCGTATCGGCCGTCAAGTCGTTTGTTACCAGATTGAGCACCCCTTGCTCAGAGTCTCCGACTTTGAAGACCTGTTTAGTCAGCAGCAGGGGAAAATCCACTCAATCGGCCGATCCGATACAGCCCCTGTTGTTTGTCCGCTTTTGAAAGCGCCCTGATTAACTAAAAGATAGACTGTAGACATGTAAGCGTTTGAGATGGTATATTGCTTGTTACAATATAAGACTCTTGAATCAATATCCATTCCCATAAATCATGAAAGTAAGACTCTTTACATACTGAAGATTAGAGTCAAAATATATACCAGGCAATCACCGGTAAGAGCCTATACAGGAGAATAGAGATTTTGACAGATAAAAATAAATTTTTAACAACAAAGACCTACATTTGTAGGGCTGAGTATGAATTTATCAATCGGCTATTACGTCAAAATAAAGCCCAAAATAATATTTGGCAACTACGCTTATATGACTGCTTATCAGCAGTTTACATAGTACATATTAAATTACAACTTTAATCTGCAATGTCTCTTCAGGAATCTATTGAACAAATCTGGAGTAATCGTGAGTTACTACAGGACCCATCTGCCAAAGAAAACATTCTGAGTGTTATTGACCAATTAGATAAAGGTACACTGAGGGTGGCACAGCCCTCCGGTCAGCAAACAGGGGACTGGCTGGTAAATGAATGGGTAAAAAAAGCCATACTGCTTTATTTCGTGAGCCAGAAAATGAGTGTACAGGAAGTTGGCATTTTTACGTTCCATGACAAAATCCCGCTGAAATCTAACTTTGCTGCCGCAAACGTCCGTGCTGTACCGCCAGCGGTTGCCCGTTATGGCTCATATCAGGCTGCAGGTGTAATACTAATGCCATCATATGTTAACATAGGCGCTTATGTAGATGAACGTACAATGGTTGATACATGGGCAACTGTCGGAAGCTGCGCACAGATCGGGAAGGATGTTCACTTAAGTGGGGGAGTAGGAATCGGAGGAGTGCTGGAACCACCACAGGCAGCTCCTGTTATTATAGAAGACGGTGCTTTCATTGGTTCCCGCTGTATCGTTGTTGAAGGAGCCAGAATTAGTAAACGCGCCGTACTTGGTGCTGGCGTTACCATTACCGGCTCATCAAAAATAATTGATGTAACCGGTGAACAACCGGTGGAATATAAAGGATTTGTGCCTGAAGATGCGGTCGTGATTCCCGGTAGCTATCCTAAAAAGTTTCCAGCAGGGACATTTGATGTCCCGTGCGCGTTAATAATCGGGAAGCGTAAAGCATCTACCGATTTAAAGACATCACTGAATGACGCACTGCGTGAAAATAATGTATCGGTTTGATAATTAACAATACACAATATTAAATCACACTTATAAATCTCACAATTGTATAATTTACAAATTGTGAGATTTTTTTTATATACAAAAACAATTGTAACTTGCATATATTTACCGTAAATTAATATTTGTGATTATATTTGCGTATAACTTGCAATTGACAATGAACATCAACGATAAGATTAAACAGATATTGATTGAAAAAAACCTGTCACCATCGCATTTCGCAGATGAAATTGGTGTACAGCGATCCAGTATTTCACATATCCTGTCTGGTCGGAACCGCCCGAGTTTTGACATCATTCAAAAAATAATCCGCCGGTTTCCTGACCTGGGATTCGACTGGATTCTGGAAGAAGAACCCGTACCAACAACGCCCACGTTCCGGAATCCAAATCGGTTTACAGAGCAACAACGGGCAATTGCGATCCCAAATCAGGGTGGAGGAAATTACCAGAGTTCAGGCTATAACAACACAGGGATACGCTCTCAACGCGCCGAAATTCCGCCAATGCCATCTGCTTATCCGGCTGATGAACTACTGCCTGAACCAGAAAAAAACATTAATAAAACGGTTGAGCGCATTCTTATTTTTTACTCTGACGGCACGTTCAAGGAATACTCGCCGATGTAAGGGATAACGGATGCTATCGCGACGGAACGTCGCTTTTTTATATTATATATCTGTATAATAGGCCTAATAGGCAAAATAGACTTTATACAAAAAAGGGCCAAAACGCAATGTTTTGGCCCTTTTTTGTAACATGCTGTAAAGCAATACTTTAACGTTTCACGTGAATTGACCTTTCTGTAAAGTATAAGTTATGCTGACTAATCCAGACTATAAGCGCTAAAAAACTCCCCGGTTTACTACATCAACGCTATACCTGTTAACAATTTGTCGAATTCAGTTCTGGAAAGATTAATCACCTCACAGGCATTGGGGGTGATCAAGAAAGTTTTGTACAATACTAAAATATCTGATTTCCGGCAATCAGTTAGGGAAGGACCGTTCACCCGCAAAACTATTCAGACAACAATTTGTGACGCTTAAGCTGAACTGTTTCTGCGGTCAATATGGAGTCACAACTATTACCGGTTTCTGATCACTGGTATTGATTTATCATTCGACGCTGTTTTTGTTTTTTGTTTCAAGCAGAAATTCGGATTAGTTTCGATTCACAGTACGTTTACAATTATAAATACTATCAAACTTTTTGCGAACCACATCCCTGGGTATTTCCATCAATCCATCACTTTATGCAAGATCGATACGATTAAGTTTATGTTCTCCACTTAACACATCCCGAGTGGTAGTATTTCAACATAACACATTTGCCTTTTACATATATATAAACTAATCTATTTTAACAGACCCATACCAATTGTTTTATAATTTATATTATGTTAACTAGATTGTTCTTTTAAAAGGGCGACCACGTGGGATCGCCCCTACATTTATTCTACGCAGACTACTTTCTTCTCTTCCATCTGCTTCAGGTTATTCTGCAGCGATGTCAGTACTTCCTGCACTTCAGTATCATCTTTTACTGCTTTTGCCTTTTCGAAGTATGGTAACGCTTTTTTGAATTTACCACAAACACGGCCTTCGACCTCTTTACCTTTTGCCTGATATTCCTTAACATCCATGTTGCTCAACTGACGGTTCAGTTCAGCCGCTTCGTTAAAGAAAGCAACGCCCATGTTAAAGTTGGCATCGTAATTATTCGGATCGATTGACAGCGCTTTTGCGTAGTATTCCTTTGCCATGTTACGCTGATCTTCCATCTTCTTACGCGTCTCAGCAATTTTCTGGTCATTAGCGGCCGGATTGATACCTTTTGCTTCTTCAGCTTTAAGCGCTTCTTCTGCCTGCTTCACATTCGCAGCCGCTTCGCCCTGACGCTTCTGTACATCCGCTAACTGGCGCTTTAAATCAGCTGCCTTCGGGTTTTTCTTGATCGCAGCACTCAACCGGGCAATCTCTCCGTTAATCGCATCTAAAGCGTCTTTTTCGGCTGTCACCTTCTTCTTCAGATCACCGCCACGCTTTGCATCGTCGTTCAGTTTCTTTAGTTCGTCACCCAGTTTATCAGCTCCCTGCGTATAAACGATACCTAAGTTCAGGGCATTTGTAGCATTGGTCGGATCTTTCTCGATCAATTGCTTCATTCCCGCAATCGCTTCTTCCATCCGGCCTGATGACAGCATGATATTTACTTTCTCAGCCGCCAGATCCTTATTCGTCGGCAGCACCTGCAACCCTTTGTCAATCGTGGCCAGTGCCTTATCGATTTCCTTATCATTCCGGTACAGGGTTGCCAGGGAATAAATCACACTCGCATCCTTACCACCGTTTGTCATATACTTTTCAAACTGTGACTTTGCCAGTGTCGCATCCTGCGCCTGCTGGGCCGAAATACCGGTATATAATGGCGACAGGGTGTCTTTCGGCATCACCTCTCCTGCCAGCGACATCATTTTGATGGCATCCTTAAAGTTTTTATTCTGATACTTGGCTGCACCTTGTCCCATTAATGCCTGATAAAGCTTCTGGCCGGCCAGTGCCTCCGTAATCTCTTTATTCATCTTACCGCCGTTCGGCTCTACTTCCAGCGCTTTTTTATACGCTTCATAGGCCGCCAGTGCCGCACTCGAGTCCAGCTTGGCATATACGCCGGTCTGATCGATAGCAATCGCTTCGTAAATCTGACCTTTGGTATACCATGTCTTCGCTTTCGTCGACAGTTTGGCATCGGTCACCGCCTTATCAATTTCTGTTTTCGCTTTGTCAAGCGTCCCATTCTGAAAGTTAAGAATGGCGCTGGTCTGGGCTGCGGCCACCAGCGAGGTCAGGCTGAGCGCCGTTGCAACTACGACTTTTTTCATTGTACTGGGTTGTAATTGGTTGATAGGTATTGCTAAATTAAAAACGTTTCTGCACAAAGATGCAAAAAGTTATCTTTATGCTTTAGATTGTACAAAGGGGATGAGGTTTAATTCCCCACCCCCCTGCTTTTTTATTCGTCTGTAGCCGGCTGAGGTTCAGAATCTTCGCCTTCCTCCTGCTTTATCTTTGTTACCGATGAAATTTCATCGCCTTCATTCAGACGGATCAGCTTCACCCCCTGCGTATTTCGGCCGGCCACCCGGATTTCGCTCACCGCCATCCGGATCGCAATCCCGGACCGGTTAATAATCATCAGGTCATCGTTGTCCGTTACGTCCAGAATAGCCACCAGACGGCCGACTTTTTCCGTTACCTTGAGGGTACCTACCCCCTTGGCACCACGGTTAGTCACCCGGTATTCGTCTACCTCCGACCGCTTTCCGTAGCCTTTCTCCGAAACAACCAGCAACTGCGCATCCGTTGACACAATACAGACCATGCCGATAACACGGTCATCCGGATTCTCTTCGTCCAGGGTAATCGCTTTCACACCCGCTGCCGTACGGCCCATCGGCCGCACACGGCTTTCGTGGAACCGCGCCGCCTTGCCCGAACTCGACGCCACCACAATATCATTATCACCGTTGGTCAGACACACACTCAGCAACTGATCCCCTTCTTCAATTGTAATGGCAATAATACCACTCTGACGCGGACGGGAGAAAGCCTCCAGCATGGTCTTTTTAATTGTTCCCTGCTCGGTACACATCACCAGATAATTGTTGTTGATGTAGTCCGGATCGTCCAGGTTTTTCACGTTAATGACCGTACGTACCTTGTCATCGGCTTCGATGTTGATCAGGTTCTGCACCGGCCGGCCTTTCGAAATCCGGCTGCCTTCCGGCAGTTCATGCACCCGCTTCCAGTATAACCGCCCGCGCTCGGTAAAGATCAGCAGGTAGTTATGCATGGTTGCCGTAAACAAATGCTCCGTAAAGTCATCGTCTTTCGTGGCGGCGGCACGGGAGCCGACCCCTCCCCGTCCCTGAGTTTTGTATTCGGTCAGCGGGGTACGTTTGACATAGCCTTCGTGTGAAATGGTAATGACCATCTCTTCGTCGGCAATAAGGGACAGATCACTGATATTACCGTCGCCAAGGGCATTAATTGCCGTCCGGCGCTGGTCCCCGTAGCGGGCTTTTACTTCCAGCAATTCGTCTTTAATAATCTGCCGCTTGCGGGTATCATTCGCCAGAATGTCCTTCAGGTCTGTAATCAGCGCCATCAGCTCATCATACTCCTGCTGGATTTTATCCCGCTCCAGACCCGTCAGCCGTTGCAGACGCATGTCCAGAATCGCCTTGGCCTGCACCTCACTGAGACCGAATCGCTCAATAAGACCCGACTTGGCCTGATCCGGATCCTTAGCCCCGCGAATCAGCGCAATTACCTCGTCAATGTGGTCGAGTGCAATCAGCAGGCCCTGTAAAATATGCGCCCGCTTCTCTGCTTCCCGGAGTTCATACTGCGTCCGGCGGGTAATCACCTCGAAGCGGTGATCAACATAATACCGGATCATATCCCGCAGGTTCAGCAACATGGGCCGGCCTTTGACCAGGGCCACGTTATTGATCCCGAATGATGACTGCAGCGATGTATGTTTATAGAGGTTGTTTAAGACAACGTTCGGAATGACATCCCGCCGCAGGTCATACACAATCCGCAGACCGTCGCGGTCAGATTCATCCCGGAAGGCGGTGATGCCTTCAATCTTCTTCTCATTAATGAGATCTGCCGTTTTTTCGAGCATAACGGCCTTGTTGACCATGTACGGAATGTCCGTCACAATGATCTGGGTTTTGCCCTTATTCTCTTCAATGGTAGCGTTGGCCCGCAGGACAACCCGCCCGCGGCCGGTCAGGAATGCGGATTTCACCCCTTCCATCCCGTAGATCGTCGCACCGGTCGGAAAGTCCGGCGCAATCACGTGCTCCATCAAGCCCTCAACCGTGATCTCCGGATCGTCGAGAAAGGCAATGATGCCGTTCACCACCTCTGTCAGGTTGTGCGGCGCCATATTGGTAGCCATCCCTACGGCAATCCCCGATGATCCGTTCAGCAACAGGTTCGGCAGTTTGGCCGGCATCACCGACGGCTCCTCGAGCGAGTCATCAAAGTTTGGCTGAAAATCAACCGTTTCTTTATAGATATCGCCCAGCAGTTCCTCAGCAATCCGGCGTAACCGTGCCTCGGTATACCGCATCGCCGCCGGCGAATCACCGTCAATCGACCCGAAGTTACCCTGTCCGTCAACCAGCGGATACCGTAATGACCAGTCCTGGGCCATCCGTACCATGGTATCATAAACCGAGGAGTCACCGTGGGGATGGTACTTACCCAGCACCTCCCCTACGATACGGGCTGATTTTTTATGGGGCTTATTATAATTGACCCCCAGTTCAGCCATTCCGAAGAGTACCCGGCGGTGTACCGGCTTAAGCCCGTCCCGCACATCGGGAAGCGCACGCGAAATGATAACCGACATTGAATAATCAATGTAGGCACCCCTCATTTCGTCTTCGATGTTAATGGGAATAATGTTGCCCGGTCCGGTCGCATCCTGACCGGTGGAATCAATACCTGTGTTTTCTTCTGCCATAAAACAGGAACTATCTCCGGACGCCGGTCCGTTCATACCCAAACGGGAACGGCGGGGAGATTCTCGAAATTATACAATAATACGCGCGCTACCGGAAGGGTACGGCGCTTTAGACAAATATACTCATTTTTTGGCAAAACAGGAAATAATCGCGCAAATAGCCATTTAACAGCCCTTTACAGACTCATGGTGATCCGATCTTTTTTCTATCGCCCCCCTGACGACTAGTTGACAGATGCCTTTCAGGCCGCTATGTCACAGTTCAGGCGAATTTGGTTCCATCAGAATAGTGCAATCAAACGAGCATTCCGGATAACCGTTGCTTTGTCAGATTTTTCTGACAAATTGTATCGTATTGCGATGCGCCTGTGTTTTACCGGCCGGCAACAGTAATCCGCCGGCATGTCGTACTTTTGTCCGCAATGATCGCTGTTTACAATACGACCCAAAAACGCTTCACTTTATGTTAAACCTTGGCTTTGTCAGCGCAATTCTGGCCGACCACGATCTGGATTATGTCCTCCGCTTTGCGGCAGAACACCGCTTTTCGTGCGTGGAAGTCATGTGCTGGCCCGCATCCAATGCGGATACACGCCGCTATGCCGGCGTAACCCATATTGATGTTGATACTGTCGATATCGCTCAGCTTAAACAAACCCTTGCCGCTCAGCCGGTAAGCATCTCCGGACTCGGCTATTACCCTAATCCGCTGGATCCTGATCCGGAAAAAGCAGCATTCTACCGCGAACACATCCGGAAAATCATCCGGACGGCCGCCGCCCTGGATATTCCGGTGGTCAATACCTTTATCGGGCGTAACCCCTCCCTGTCCGTTTCCGACAACCTGAAGCTGGTTGCAGCACACTGGCCGGCCATCGTGCGCGAAGCTGAACTCTATAATGTAAAGATCGGAATCGAAAACTGTCCGATGTGGTTTACCAATGATGAGTGGCCGGGGGGTAAGAATCTGGCAACCACGCCGGCGATCTGGGACGAACTCTTCCGGATTATTCCCTCCCCCGTTTTGGGTCTGAACTACGATCCCTCCCACATGATCTGGCAGATGATGGATGAAATCAGCCCAATCTACGCCTACAAGGACCGCCTGCATCACATCCACCTTAAGGACGTTAAACTGTATAAGGACAAGCTGGACCGTGTGGGAATTATGGCAAATCCGCTCGAGTACCACTCCCCGAAGTTACCCGGTCTTGGTGATGTCCGCTGGGGAAGGTTCTTTGCCGCCCTGACTGATGTCCGGTATCGGGGACCGGTATGTATTGAAGTAGAAGATAAGGCCTATGAAGGTAGTCCGGAAGATATACAGACTGCCATCCTCACCGCACGAAATTACCTGGCGCAGTTTTTAGTCTTATAGTTTTTGTACGGGGTTGCCGGTTGGTAGTACCGGTTTCAGGATGCATTGTCAGCACTACCGTTCCCGTGCTGCAACCGGCAACCCCGTACCAACCCGTTAAAAAATCCCCTGCCGTTCAGCAGCGGCGCTCCAGGCTGCCTGCATGGTATCAAACTGGGCAGCGACCTGATCCAGAAAAGACTGATCCAGCATGGCCGGCACGTCATCCGGCTCCGTAATGTCCATTTCAGAAATCTTGTAGGTTTGCTCAAGCATACCGGCTTCAATCCGGACAATGTATTTATTGTTCCAGGCATATAAACCAACTTTAAACCGCGGATCGGGAATGTCTTTGATATATCTCATCGTTTAATCAGGATTCGTACTGCATCTTTGTATTAACAATATACTGACAGCCACAGTAAACAGTGTGTTACACGCAGGTCTTCTGTGGCACGATACGGTTTATACTATAACCTGATACGTTTTATGAATCAGTTACACCTGCAAAAATCGTTTATACAACGCACAATCCCTAACCGGATCATACGCCGGCTTGCCCTCTATGCATGCTGCCTTCCGGCTCTCACCGGTTCTGTCTCCTGTGGTAACAGTGACCAGGAAGAAGCGGCACAGTTTTTTCTCCGCGGTAATGTTCAGCTCCAGAAACGCGAATTCCGCGAAGCCATCCGGTATTATACCGAAGCCATTGATAAAAAAGCAGACTTTGCCGATGCGTACAACAACCGGGGCCTCGCCAGATACCGGAATGGTGACCGCGACGGTGCGCTGGCCGATTATGACAAAGCCATAGATGCCGATCCCGAATTTGCGGAAGCATACCTTAACCGTGCTGATATCTGGCTTGAATCGAACCACGCGTTGCGTGGACTATCCGATCTCGAGCGCATTGAAAAAACATATACCGATTCAACCTTTTACCAGACACGGCTGGGTGATGCGTATATGGAGCTCAAAAAGCCGGGGCAGGCACAGGCTGCCTATGATAAGGCTATCCGGCTCGATGCCGGCAATGTTGAAGCGCTTACCAACCGGGGGGCCCTCTTTTACCAGCAGAAAGCTTATGAACAGGCCGGACAGGACCTTGACAGGGCACTTACCCTGAATCCTAAACAGCCCGAAGCCCTTAACAATAAGGCCTTGCTGCTGGCAAACAGCGGACAGTATCAGCAGGCGCTCCTGCTGGTTGATCAGGCGCTGGCCATCCGGACAGGCCAACCGTATTACCTGAACAACAAAGGCTACTGCCTGCTGATGCTGAACCGGGACGGGGAGGCGTTACCCGTTATTCAGGAAGCCCTGCGAAAAGACCCTGCAAATGCCTGGGCCCACCGGAATCTGGGTATTTATTACCTCCGTCAACAACAGCCTGACCAGGCAATTTCGTCATTAACGGAAGCCGGAAGACTCGATCCGTCGGTTGACAATTTATATGGTTATTCCGGGAAAGCGTGGTTACTGAAAAACGACCGGAATAAGGCCTGCGAACAGTGGAAACGCGGTATAACGGCCGGCGATCCGATGGCGCAGGAACTCGCAAAAGTCCAATGCCGGTAAGGTGTAACATCAGGAGAGACGTATTCAGACTAAACTTATTCCAATATTCTGTGGTTGTTTATACTGTGTACCTTTTAGGAGTAAGTCTCTCCTGATAAATTATGCCAAAACACGAAAAAACTGGACAAAAAGGTCCTGACGTCATCCTGATCGGCGCAGGTATCATGAGCGCCACCCTCGGCGTCCTGTTAAAAGAGCTACAACCTGATATTACCATTGACATTTTTGAGCGGCTTGATCAGGCTGCTGCCGAAAGTTCAGACGCCTGGAATAACGCCGGTACCGGACACGCAGCGTTCTGTGAGCTCAATTATACGCCGGAGAAACCCGACGGCACCATCGACATCTCCAAAGCCGTTAAAATTGCCGAATCGTTTGAAGTGTCGCGGCAGTTCTGGGCTTCGCTCGTACAGCGCCATTTCCTCGAAGATGCGCCTCAGTTTATCCGGCCGATTCCGCACATGAGTTTTGTCTGGGGCGACGACAATGTCAGTTACCTCCGCAAGCGGTACGAAGCCATGAAGGCTTCACCCCTTTTTGCCGACATGGAATACTCCGAAGATCCGGAGGTAATCCGCGAATGGATTCCGCTCGTGATGGAGGGCCGCGAACCCGGACAGAAAGTTGCCGCTAACCGCATGGATATTGGTACGGACGTTAATTTCGGGGCGCTTACCCGCTTCATGTTCGACAAACTTGCCGCTATGGACGGGGTAACTATCCATTTCGGTTATGAAGTCCGTGATATCTGGCGGTCAAAATCGCTCGGCGGCTGGAAAATCCGGCTGGAGAACCTAAACGGGGGTAAAACGCGGGATGTCCAGTCCGATTTTGTGTTTATCGGCGCAGGCGGTGGTTCGCTCCGCTTACTGGAGAAATCAGACATCCCGGAAAGCCGTGGCTACGGTGGTTTCCCGGTCAGCGGCCAGTGGCTGAAATGTACCAACCGCGAGGTCATCGAACAACATCAGGCGAAGGTATATGGCAAGGCATCCGTCGGTGCACCGCCTATGTCGGTTCCACACCTTGATACGCGGATGATCGACGGGCAGAAAGAACTGCTGTTTGGCCCCTACGCCGGCTTCTCAACGAAATTCCTTAAAAACGGTTCATATTTAGACCTGCCGAAATCGGTACAGATGAGCAACATCGCACCGATGCTGATGGCTGGTCTGCACAATATTCCCCTGACACGGTACCTCATCCAGCAGGTTTTACAATCGCCGGAGGACCGGCTGACTGCCCTGCGCGAGTACTTTCCGAATGCAAAGATGGAAGACTGGGAACTGGAAGTTGCCGGACAGCGGGTGCAGGTTATTAAAAAAGACGAGGAAGAAGGCGGTGTTCTGGAATTCGGTACGGAAATCGTCAGTGCCGCCGATGGCAGTATTGCCGCGCTTTTAGGGGCATCACCTGGCGCGTCGACCGCTGTTTCCATCATGCTTACCCTGCTGGAACGCTGCTTTCCGGAACAACTCCGGTCGGCAGCATGGCAACAGAAACTACAGGAGTTGATTCCGACCTACGGCAAATCAATTAAGGATGACGCGGTCATGGTGCAGCAGATCCGCAGCTGGACGGGCAGTGTCCTGGGACTGGATGTCCACGTATAATATCCGTTTCCTTTATTGCTTTTCCCATATCCCTATCCCGTACGGGCGACCCCACGTGGTCGCCCTTTTTCATTAATTCACGCTCGGACGGCGGCTTTGTAGGCGGCAAACTCTTCCTGATTCCGGTATTTATCAGTTTTAATTTCCAGCAGCTGCGCTACCGGCGAGGGGGCAAAGAATGCCCCAAGGGCCGACCGGACTTCGTCAAGTGTCGTGCACAGCTGGTAGCCGATCCCCGCATCGGCCGCTGTTCGTCCGGCGGTCAGCGGCTGGGCTACCTCAAAGAATTCTTCCAGCTCCGGCTGCTGCCCCGGCCCGTCAATCATCCGGAATATATGCCCGCCGTGGTTATTGAACAACACAATCCGCAGGTTGGCCGGCAGGTAGTTGTTCCAAAGGCCGTTCCGGTCGTAGAAAAACGCCACATCGCCGATCAGGAGCGTAACCAGCCGATCGGTTCCCAGAGCGGCTCCGACGGCGGTACTCAGGCATCCGTCGATACCGCTCACCCCGCGGTTTGCCCGCACCGCAATCTGCTGCACGGCCTCCAGACCGCATAAACTGGCATAGCGCACCGGCATACTGTTGGACAGATGAAGCTCAGAGCCCACCGGCAAGGCATCCAGCACCAGGGAGGTCGCCCGGAAATCCGTCAGTGTTTCTCCCGCCAGCGATTGTCCGATGACGCGCCCTGCCTTGCGGTCGGCCGCTTGCCACTGCTCCAGATATCCCTCGGTTTCCTCCTCCTCATCCCCCTGCAGAAACCGCTGGTAGTCAAGGTCACTGAACAGTTTGCCGAAAAACGCGGCGGGTTCCATCGGAATCTGGGTCGTCAGCGTCCGGAACGGATCAGTCACCCTGTCTACAGCCGGTGCAATATGCCAGTGCAGGCTGGCCGGAAACTGCCGCAGGAACGTCTTCAGGTTTCTGGTCAGAAAGGACAGGCCGATGGTAATGAGCAGATCCGGCTGCAGGCTACGCTTCAGCGTATCATCCGGAAGTGCCAGAAAGGTATCGGCGAAGGTAATGAACTGCCCGTTCCGCCCCAGGTTACTGACGATTTCGCCCACCACGGGTACCTGAAACTCGTCACTGATTTTACGCAGCAGCTCCGTCAGAACCGGATTATCCGGTAACTGTCCGACCGCAATCAGCTTCCGGTCGCTGTCTTCCCAGATCGCCTGAATACGGTGCCAGTCTTCCGGCTTAAGCGTCGTTTCGGCCGGCAAGGTCTCAATGACCCGGGCCGGTTCATACCGGTAGGATTCATCGGGTCCGGGGTAAAACGGCTCTCTGACCGGCACGTTAATGTGGACCGGACCCGGTGCATCCAGCAACGTCAGGTTATACGCTTCATTGACGGAGCGTTCGATAAACCAGCGGGAATCCGGATGTCCGTAGTCGGCCGGTAATTCATAGCTGCGTTTGACGTGTTGCCCGAAAATGCCGGTCTGGAACATCGTTTGTCCGTCCTGCTGGTGCACCCATTCACGCGGGCGGTCAGCGGTCAGCAACAGCAACGGTATCTCCTGAAAATACGCCTCTGCTACGGCG
>NZ_CAMFHL010000191.1 GCF_945952095.1 uncultured Arsenicibacter sp.
GATTGAAGCCGCTATCGGCGGAAAAACCATCAGTACGCTCTACGACGGCCCGAAACGCTACGATATCGTGGTCCGGTTTTTTCCCGAAAACCGGAATAATCTGGACGTAATTAAAACGCTTCAGGTACCGGCTCCGAACGGGGCCCTGATTCCGATGAGTCAGCTGGCCAGTGTCGGACTGGTCGACGGACAAACCAATATTTACCGTCTCGACGGCAAACGGCTGGTCACGGTCCGGACCAATATCCGGGGTCGGGATCAGGGCAGTTTTGTGCAGGAGGTGCGCCGGAAGGTGTCAAAAGCCATTAAACTACCCCATAGCTATGCCATCAGTTACGGCGGTCAGTTCGAAAACCTCGAACGGGCGGGTAAGCAGCTGGGCGTGGCCATTCCGCTGACGTTTTTCATTGTGTTAGGGGTGCTATTCCTGCTGTTCCGGCAGATGGGTTCGGCGCTGATGGCGGTAGCCTGCGTCCTGTTCGGCGGTGCGGGTGGCATCAGTGCGCTGCTGCTGCGCGGCTATAACTTCAACGTGTCGGCAGGGGTAGGTTTTGTGTCGCTGTTCGGGCTTTCGGTGATGGCGGGGGTACTGTTGTTATCGGCCATACAGCGCGAACGGGAGCTTGGCCGTGACGAGCCGCTGGCGCTGACGGTGGCAAAGGCTGCGGCTTCGCAGCTGCGCCCGATCCTGATGATGCTGATTGTCGCTATTATCGGTCTCGTGCCCGCAGCCATTTCGTCAGGCATTGGCTCCGACGTGCAGCGCCCGCTGGCCACGGTGATCATCGGCGGGCTGCTGTCTACCCTGCTTTTTACCCCGATCCTGCTGCCTCCGCTGTATTTCTGGGTGGAACGGAAAAAGAAACGGGCGGTTGCGTGAATTTGGGTGATTGCGTGAATTTGGGCGACCACGTGGGGTCGCCCCTACATATTATCCGTACGGGCGACCCCATGTGGTCGCCCTTTTTATTTATCTGGGTCGCCCTTTTTTATTGCATCCCGATCCAGTAATCCTGATAAGTCAATAAAATGCCGGATTAGGTGAGATATAGGGTAAACCCTAAATTTGCAGGCCGTGGGGTTTTCACTATTCCCCGACCGATGTAAATAGTCCTAATTTTGCTACACAATATTCAATTTACGTGCTGTATGATTCGGGTGTTAATTGCGGATGATCACAACGTGTTTGTGGAGGGAATCGAATCACTGATATCAGGGTCAGCAGAGATTGTGGTAACCGAACGTTGCCACACGGTACAGTCAGTAACGGAGCGGTTGGCACAGACCGGTATTGATGTGGTGTTGCTGGATATTTCGTTTCCGCAGATCGAAGACGGCCTCGGCCTGTGCGAGTTTATCACCCGTACCTATCCGTCAACAAAGGTTATTGCGCTGACAATGCACGATGATGCGAGTCTGATCAAGCGGGTGGTGAAAAAAGGGGCTAAGGGCTATTTACTCAAGAATACCACCAAAACGGAGCTGTTACAGGCGATTCAGACGGTGTACGGTGAGAAGCAGTATTTCAATGAGACCATCATGCAGATTCTGCTGGACGACACGCCGAAAAACCGGAGAGCATCCCACGGGCTGGGGGCCAAACCCAACCTGACGCCCCGCGAGTCGGAGGTGCTGAACCTGATCTCGCAGGGGCTGACCACACAGCAAATGGCTAACCAGTTGTTTGTCAGTGTGAAAGCGGTTGAGTTTCACCGGAGCAGCTTGCTGATGAAATTCGGTGTTCCCAATACGGCCTTACTGATTAAAACCGCCATGGAACTGCATTGTATTGATTAAGCATGCTTTAACGATACCTACGTGAACTTGACAACAGGGTTTAGGGCAATGACAGGGAGACCGGTAACGGTTATCGGGATATTGCTGTGCCTGTTGACGGGTAACACGGGGTGGGGGTACGCCAAAACAGAGCCGGTAGACAGTCTGAAAGAGCAGATTGCAACGCTGGTAAAAGCAAGAAAGTACCGGCTGGCAGCGGATACGTATCAGGAACTGGGCTGGATCTACAACAAACGGTTCGGGTGGTACAACAAGTATTCTATCGAAGCCTTTCTGAACGGGATGCGGTATTATGGTCTGGTCGGGGATTCGGTCGGGTATTACAACGCACAGATTGCCATCGGCGATTATTATTCGCAGGATACGTTCATGAAAAACGCGGCGGTTAAATACACGAAGAATGCCATGCGGTATTTTTCCCGTGCCGGCAACATGCACAAAGTGATCGAGTGCCGGATCAGTCTGGCCAACATCCTGCAAAACTCAAACGCGGTTAACGCGGCCCTGATTACAGATCTGCGTCGTACGGTGCAACTGAGTAAGGAGCACAAGGAGGCCTATTTTGACGCCTATTCGCAAAACCTGCTGGCGAGTTCGTATTCCCGGCTGCAACGGCCCGACTCGGCGCAGTTCTACGCGGCCAGTAGCCTGGTTATGGCAAAAGAGCAGAAAATCAGCTGGCTGATCAGCCTGAACTACTTTTATCTGGGGCTGGTCGAGCAGTTCCGCGGGCAGCAGCCGGCCGCACTGGATTACTTTCAGCGCAGTTTCAAGCTGTCGGTGGTGGATAAAAATATCGGGATTCTGCGGGAGCTGTCCCGCCATATGGCAACCAGTTATGCCCTGCTGGGCGACCACAAAAAGGCGTATGACTGGTCGCTGAGAGCCTTGACATACTCAAATGAGTTTTACACCTCAGAGCAGACAAAAGGCATTCAGGTACAGGAACTTGATAACCAGATTAAGTCGCTGGAAGTCGAAAAAAAGCTGATTCAGGAGCAAAACAGGACGCAGAGTGTCGTGAATTATATGTTGGTAGCGGGGTTGGTAGTATGTGTGCTGGGCGTGGTGGCACTGGTCTTTCTGCGCCGTCAGCAAAAGCTGATTGCCAGTCAGCAGGCGGTGATTGCGGATCAGCAAATCCGGAAACTGGAACTGAAATCGCTGCGGGCCATGATCGACGGGCAGGAGAGCGAACGCAGCCGGATCGCCCGTGACCTGCACGATGGGCTGGGGATTCAGCTTTCGCGGATCAAGCTCTTTGTGGAGGCCCATCAGGAGCAGCTGCCGCTCTCGGTTAAAGAGCCGCTGAACCAGTTTCTCGACGAAGCCTGTACCGAAACACGGGTGATTTCAAACGACTTACGGCCTTATGCGCTGTCAACATTCGGGCTGGTGCCGGCACTAGAAGATCTGGTACAAAAGCTCAATCTGGTGAATCAGACGCGGCTGGAGCTGGAACATTACGGTGAACTGCCCGCGCTGAACGACGAAGCATCCGTGATGCTCTACCGCGTCATTCAGGAATTATTGAACAACGGCCTGAAACATGCCCGTGCCGAAACCATTACGGTTCAGCTCATGGCAAACGACGAAGCGGTGCTGGTCAGCGTTGATGACAACGGTATCGGCGGGAGTTTTGCCGATAGCCCGCCCACGGGCACCGGCAGCGGTATTGCGAATGTGAATTCACGGATTTCGTACCTCGGCGGGCAGGTTATGTGGCACAGCGAGGCCGGAAAAGGCACTTCGGTTATGATTTCACTACCCCTGAACCGGCTCCTTAAGCAATCAATCGTATAGTCTGTATATAAACCAAAAACGGAAAGCAGGGAGCGTACACCAACGAATCTCTACCATGTCTATTTTCTAAGATTACAAACTACCCTTTTTCTTTTGTTATATGATAAAACATATGCTTTCAGGGGTTTTCGTCGTGGGTATCTGTATGGGTACGCATGCACAGGACCGCACCATGGCCAGAAAAGCGGTCGATCGAAACCGGCCTCTCCTGGCGACAATCAAGGAAGCCGGAGCGGCAACGGGTGCTGCGTCGGATGTCAAAGCCGTCGTGAAAGGGGTCGTATCCGACGATAAAGGAAACAAACTGCCCGGCGCTACGGTCTCGGTAAAAGGCACATCCGTAGGGACAACCTCGGATGCCGAAGGCCGTTTCTCGATCAACATGCCGGCGGGGTCGCGGGTGCTGGTCGTTTCGTTTATCGGGATGAAAACGCAGGAAATTGAAGTCGGTTCCCGTACCAATGTCGATGTGGTAATGGTTATGGATGACCAGTCGCTGGATGAAGTCGTGGTTCGGATCGGCTATGGTACGACCAAGCGCTCTGACGTAACCTCATCCATCACCAGCATCAAGGCCACCGAACTGAAAGACATGCCGGCGGCCGGGGTGGATCAGTTGCTGCAAGGCAAAGCAGCCGGGGTAACCGTCACCAGCAACGGCGGACAGCCGGGCGGCGGGGTTTCGGTGAAAGTACGCGGGGTAACCTCAATCAACAGCAATGATCCGCTGTTTGTGATCGACGGTGTGCCGTTTGTGGGTGGTAACACATCATCCAGCAGCGGCTATGCCGGTCTGGGCGGCGGCGACGGTCAGACCGGGAACAGCGTCATGGCCATGCTGAACCCGAATGATATCGAGTCGATTGACGTGCTGAAAGACGCTTCGGCACAGGCGATTTATGGCTCACAGGCGGCCAACGGCGTCATCCTGATCACGACCAAAAAAGGCAAGGCCGGCGAAGGGAAAATCAATTATGAGATGTATACCGGTGTGTCGGAAGTGGCCCGCCGCCTCGACCTGATGAACCTGCGCGAGTTTGCGCAGTACCAGAATGAGGTCCTGCCGATTATCGGCAATCCGGTTGCCGACGAATTTAAAAAGCCTGAATTACTGGGCGAAGGTACCGACTGGCAGGAAGCCATGTTCCGCCGCGGAAAAGTACAGAATCACCAGCTGAGCTTCTCGGGTGGCCGCGATAAAACAACGTATTACCTGTCACTCAACTACTTCGACAACACGGGTATCCTGCTGGGGTCTGACTTTAAGCGGTATGCTACCCGTTTCAGCCTGGACAACCAGCTCAAAAGCTGGGCCAAAGTAGGGGTAAGTGCCAATGTGTCGCGGAGTGTTCAGAACGTGTCACTGGCCGATGCAGCGGAGGGAACCATCTGGTGGGGGGCCATTACCAGCCCGCTGATTCCGGTGAAAAACCTGGACGGCAGCTGGGGTGGCGGCCAGACGGTCGGCGGGGTGCAGTACAGCAATGCCAACCTCGTTGGAAACAGCCAGTACCGTGGCAACACCAAAACGACGAACAACATTTTCGGTAGCCTCTATGCGGAAATCCAGTTCACCAAAGACCTGACACTGCGCAACGAAATTTCGTACTCGCTCGGGCAGGACAACAATGTGGCGTTTCAGAAAGCCGGAAACGTGGGGGGAACATCCTTCCGCAGCAAACTAATTGATTCACGCTCCGACAGTTACTATTATTCGATCACCAACTACCTGAACTATAACAAGTACTGGAAGAAACACGGGGTGCAGGCCACGTTAGGCCATCAGGCACAGGCCTCCTACTACCAGGGCATTTCGGGTACAAAGGTTGATTTGCAGGCCAACATTTTTGACCTGAACACGGGTAGCTCCGATCAGACAACCTGGGGCCTGAGCGGTGGGAAAGGACAGTGGGCGATGGAGTCGTATTTTGCCCGCGCCAACTATACCTACGATGAGCGGTACTCGCTGTCGGCCAGCTTCCGGGCAGATGGTTCGTCAAACTTCGGCCCGAACAACCGCTGGGGATACTTCCCGGGCGTGTCGGCCGGCTGGACCGTTACGAACGAGAAGTTCGCCAAAGGTGCCATTTCCAATGTGCTGAGCCACATGAAGGTACGTGTCGGCTACGGGGCCGTGGGTAACCAGAACTTCCCGGGCGGCGCACCAAACCCGGCTTACGTAGGTGCTGTGCAGTTCTTCTCGGGGCCGGTTGGTTTCGGTTCGTCGAACATGATCAACGGTATTCCGAACCCGAACCTGAAATGGGAATCCGTTAAAACAACGAACGCCGGTATTGACCTGGGCTTCCTGGGCGGCCGCATCGACGCTACCATCGACGTCTACAAAAAAGTAACGTCCGACATGATCATCTTCCTGACCGGTCCGAACCTGATCGGTGTCGGCGATCAGTGGGATGACCTGAAAGCACCGCTGGGTAATGCCGGTCAGATGACCAATACGGGTATCGACCTGAGCCTGTCGACGGTGAACATCAAAAAAGGTGATTTTACGTGGAAGACCAACGGCGTGCTGACGCAGTTTACCAACAAATACGAAAAGGCAGCAAGCGCAGCCTCGGCACTCGACGGGAAGGTATACTACAACAACTACCTCGTGACACACACCACGCCGGGCCGTCCGGTCGGGTCGTTCTGGGGGCTGGTGACGGATGGATTGTTCCGGACGCAGGAAGAGCTGGCCAAGGCACCGTCGCAGTTTGGCTATAAGGTAAATCAGAATGAGACCTGGCTGGGCGACATCCGGTATAAAGACATCAACGGAGATGGTAAGGTCGATGCCAATGACCTGACATTTATCGGTAGTCCGTTGCCGAAATTCACCTGGGGTCTGACGAACTCGCTGACCTACCGCGACATTGATTTCTCGATCTTCCTGCAAGGCAGCCACGGCGCAAAGGCCTTTAACTTCCTGCGCTGGCAGCTCGAAGGCCTGAACAATGCCTGGTCGAACCAGATGCGGACGGTAATGGACCGGTATACCGACACCAACCCGGACGGGACACTGCCACGGTTTACGGTGACGAACAAAAACAACACGGCGATGTCGGACCGCTACGTGGAGGATGCCTCGTACTGGCGCATTCAGAACATCACCCTGGGCTACCGCGTGCCGCGCACGATCCTGAACCGGGTGAAGATGTCGAACCTGCGGATTTACGGCAGCATTCAGAACCTGAAAACGTTCACGCACTACTCGGGGTATGACCCGGAAATCGGGGCGTTCAACAACAGCATCAAGCTGATGAACGTCGACACCGGTCACTATCCAAACCCGCGGACCTTTACCCTTGGCGCGAACGTGCAATTCTAACTAAAGAGCGAAAGAGTGAAAGAATGAAAGAGTGATTTGCCGGGAGGGCAAGGTTGTGGCAACGTGGCCAGTCTATTATTCTGGTTAACCGGTTCGCTCTTTCACTCTTTATCACTTTCACGCTTTAAACCCAAAACAGACATGAAACGGAATTTCATATATGCTGCGATGATGACACCGGTGCTGATGCTATCGTCGTGTAAGGAAAGTTTTATTGACCGCCCGTCGCTGTCGGGGACGACAACCGGTAACTATTACAACAATGCCGATGAAGTTCGGGGGGCTACCAGTACGCTCTACAGCGGTCTGCCGTGGCGGAACTTCGAAAGCCGGGCACAGGACGCCATCGGTGACGTGATGTCTGGTAATATGTTTACCTATACCGATGTCGAGTACCTGAACTTCACCGTGTCGTCGGCGTCGGAGCGGATCGGCGCGGCATGGGGTGCCTTTTACAAAATCATCGGGTACGCCAACGTGATGATCAAGACCTTCGAGGAGAAAAAAGCGGCCGGCGGTGGTGCCAGTTACCTCGATCCTGCGATTGCCGAGTGTCATTTTGTGCGCGGGATGGTGTATTTCTACATTGCCCGGACCTGGGGGGCTGCTCCGATCATTACCGATCCGGGGGCTACGGCGCTGTCGGGTAACTTCAACATTCCGCGGTATCTGCAAAAAGACGTGCTGCGGTTTGCGCTCGAAGAACTGAAGCTGGCAGAGGCCGGTCTGCCGGAGTCGGATGTGCCGGGCCGGTTGACCAAGTACGCTGCCAAAGGCATGATGGCCAAACTGTATCTGTATCAGAAAGACTACACCAACGCGAAAGCCAAAGCACAGGAAGTGATCAGTTCGGGTAAATACATGCTCGTGGATGATTACTACGGCATGTTCACCAAAATGAGTATGAACAACAATGCCGAAACCCTGTTCTCGATCCAGCACCAGCTGGCGCAGGACCCGTGGGGAACCGGCAACATCAAAAATCCGGACCGTGGCGCCAGTAACCTGCGTACTGCCGAAGCCGATGCCTGGGAGATGTATGTGCCGTCGCTTGATTTGCTGAAGGAGTACGAATTCGGTGACCTGCGCCGCCGCTGGTCGGTGATGGAACATGGCTGGACCAACGCCAGCTGGAAGCCACAGCGGGTAAATGCCCCGAAATACAACGAGTTCATGGCCGGCGGGTTCAAATATGACACGTTGCAGCCGGCCGATGCGGGCGGGAACCTGAACGCCACACGGTCGAATATTGCCAAATACTTTGCCGGTCCGGGCAAGAGTTTCGGGGGTGAATCGGTGCTGGGGCAGAACTCAGGCAACAACGTCGTTCTGTTGCGCTATGCTGACATTCTCCTGATTTATGCCGAGGCCGTTTTGGGGACGAATGCGTCCACGAACGATGCCAGCGCGCTGGATGCCGTTAACAAGGTACGGAAGCGGGCCGGTCTAGGCCCTAAAACATCGGTAACGCTGGACGAAATCCTGCACGAACGGCGTGTGGAGTTTGCCTTCGAAGGTGATTACTGGTACGATATTCAGCGTCAGGGTTTTACGAAGGCAAAGGCGATGATTGCAAAACAGAACCGTGGCTCAGTGAATGCCCCGAACTACATCACCACCTTCACCGAAGACAAGATGTATCTGCCGATTCCGGCCGGTGAGATTGTGCAGGACCCTGAACTGTCAAAAGAACCCGTGCCGTATTACAACTAAAATACTGATCCTTAACTACGTATGCAGATGACTTTCAAACGATTCAAACATATAGCAGCCCTGTCGGTGCTTGCCTTGTCGGCAGGGTTGATAGTGACTTCCTGCGTGAAGGACACCGACGGCCGGCCACAAATCAGTCCGGGCAGTATGTTGCTGAACGCCATTGCCCCCGATTCGGCGGCAGGCGGAACCGTGGTAACCCTGACGGGAAGCGGCTTAGGCGATATCCGGTCGGTTGTATTCGAAAAGCAGAATATTCCGGCCGGTTTCCAGCCCACGCTGAATACGGATAACGCCCTGATTTTCCGGATTCCGACGGATGCGATTGGCGGCCGCCAGAAAATTACGTTTACCAACAGTGCCGGTACATCGGCGTCGGTGACGTTTAAGGTCCTGGCCTATCCAACCATTGCCAGCGTGTCGAATTACAACTTCACCAAAGGCACTCAGATCACGCTGACGGGTAATAACCTGGACGATGTATCGGCAGTGGCCATTGCCGATTCGGTAAAAGGTATTTCGGATGCCGCGACAATTGTATCGAAAAGTAAAACCCAACTGGTGGTGCAGATGCCGGCTACCACGCTGAACCGTGGTACGCTGAGTATCACCAACGGCACCGGCCGCATCCGGACGCGGCAGGAGTTTGTGTACATGGACAAAGCATACCAGATTTTTACGGACGCGTATGGAGCCGGTTATCAGGACGGCTCATGGGGCGATGCCGGTGCCGTGTCAACAAAAGAGTTTAAGACCGGTACTGCATCCGTCGGCAAAACCTACCAGAAGGGCAACTGGCACCTGATTGGTTTCTCAAACTGGTCAGCGCCGATCAGCTATTCTTCCGATTATACCTACATCACCGGCTGGATTAAAGGTGCCTCCGCCGATTACTCACTGTATATCACGACAGACGCAGGCAAGGGCGGCTTCGGCGATTACATTGCCACCAACAAGATCGATGTAAAAGCCGGTGTCTGGAATTACTTTAAAATTAAAATTTCAGATATGGACCTGTGGGTGCCGGGTAAAAAGCTGACGCAGCTTGGTTTCCGGATTCAGGGGCCTGACAAACAGGACGAAACGTTCTATTTTGACGACATCATGCTGGTAAAATAATCGTCCGTCAGACAACTAAAGAGTGATAACCAAACAGGCCAGGCACGTTGTCTGGCCTGTTTTTTTGCCACAAAAGCACAAAGGCAAAAAGTAGCACGAAGTTGTTTACTTTTAACGCTTCGTGCTGCGTAGGTTCTTCTCGTCTTCGTGGTTCAAAAAACAGTGTGGCTAATGTTAACGCCTATGAAGTATAGCTTACTTACGATTGTCCTGGGCTGGCTGTCGATTGCCGAAAGCTGTGCAGGGCCGTCGCTCATCGATAAAGACGCTACGAAAGAAACCGTAGCACTGTATAAAAACCTGCGTAAACTCTCCCGGAAACACATCCTGTTCGGGCATCAGCATGCAACGGAGTATGGCCACGGCTGGTTTGGGGATGCAGACCGGTCTGATGTAAAAACGGTTACCGGTTCCCATCCGGCGGTGATCGGCGTTGACTTCAGCGGGCTTTCCGGGCGTTCAGAGCGGGAGATCGGGGTGAATGTGGAGAAATTGCGCAAAAACATTGCTGACACCTACAACCGTGGCGGTATTACCACCGTGGCCTGGCACTTTACCAATCCCGTTACGCCGCAGACCGGATATTACTGGAAAGACGGTGTATCGGCTCCGGCAGTCAGCAACATTGCTCCCGGCGGCAACCAGCATGACGCCTATAAAACCATTCTGAAAACCATTGCCGGGCTGGCAAACTCGACCCGCGGGGCCGACGGGAAACTGGTGCCCATGATCTTCCGGCCGTACCATGAGCAGGATGGCAACTGGTTCTGGTGGGGGAGGCCACACTGCACGGCGCAGGAGTTTACCGGTTTATGGCGGTTTACGGTCGGTTATCTGCGCGACAGTCTGCACGTTCATAATTTTATCTACGCTTTTTCGCCGGACTGCCTGTTTACGACTGAACAGCAATACCTGGAACGGTACCCCGGCGATGATTTTGTCGATATGGTCGGTATCGACGACTACGCTGATTTCGGCCGCAACGGGCGGTATAATCTGGAAGCAGGCGTGCAGAAACTCCGGATTGTCTCGGACTATGCCCGGAAAACAGGCAAAGTAGCGGCGTTCACCGAAACGGGCCTGGAATCGATCCCCGACGCAACGTGGTGGACCGAAAAACTGTTGCCTGCCCTGCGGGCGGAAGATATACGAATGGCTTATGTGCTGGTATGGCGCAACGATACCCGCAGCCCGACGCACTACTATGCACCCTATCCGGGACAAGCCAGCGAGGCGGATTTCAAACGCTTCTATGACGATCCGTTTACCCTGTTCGAAGCCGACCTGCCGAAGGTTTACCGTCGCTCGTTTCTCGGGTTGTAAAGGGAGAACCACAAAGGCGGGAAGAACCGAAGCGGCACGAAGTTTTTTTTACCACAAAGGCGGGAAGAACCGAAGCGGCACGAAGGTTTATTCTTTTAAAAACTTCGTGCCGCTTCCTTACTTCCTGTCTTTGTGGTAATCAGTTTGTGCCCCTTCCCGCCTTCGTGGCCCAAAAAAATTAAAAGACAATCTCGTGTGTCAGGAAATTAGCCCGGTTGTCACCCATGATGCTGACACTGGCCGTCAGCGGTTTTTTCGACCAGTCGATGGTAATCAGCCCGAAGTTGAGCTTCACCACCATATCTTTTACCCGGTGTTTGTTCGGTTCGTCGCGCGGCGCCGCCCAGGTATGGGTCAGACCGCTGCTCGTGATGTCGTACAGGTCATAGCCCAGACCCGGAATCTGCGTTTTCGAAATCTCCCCGATATGCCGGTCGCCGCTGATCAGCATGGCCCCCTTTGGCTTTGTTTTGCCCAACAGGTCCCACAAGCGCTTCTGCGCCGTCGGGAAATTACCCCACTTTTCGTACGGATGATCATCGGAGATAAACTGAATGCCGCAGCCGATGATGTGTACATCGGCGGTTGAGTTGGTGAGTTGCTGCTCCAGCCAGGTCCACTGCGCTTCGCCGAGGATGTCGCCCGAAGGGTCGGGTACGTTATTTTTACCGCCGCTATCCTTTTTCAGCGGATCGCGGAAATAGCGGCCGTCCAGCAGAATTACCTTTACCTGTTTGCCTTTCGGGCCATACGTATGTACTGAATAACCACCTGTCTGTTTCCGCAGCGGGTCATTGGCCGGTACATCCAGGAAGTCGAGCATGAGCTGCTGGCTTTCTACCCGCTTCGGATACTCCTTTCCGCCATCATTTACCCCGTAGTCGTGGTCATCCCACACCCCGATAATCGGTGTTGACTGCCGGAGCGCCTGGTAACCGGGCTCCGATTTCTGCCGGTTGTATTTCGCCCGGAGCGTGTCCATGTTCTGGCTGTCGCCATAAATGTTATCACCAAGCCAGATCCACAGGTCCGGTTTGGCGGCGACTACATCGTCCCAGAGCGGTTTGGGGCGCTTCTGATCGCTGCATGAGCCGAACGCGATGGTGGTCAGCGGCTTCGAGGCAGCCGTTGTTTGTTGACGGGACGACTGGCAGCCGGCCAGCAGACCCACACCGGCCAGAGCCAGCGGAAGTAAGGATTTCATAGTTAGGGACATTGGATTACTGCCTGCAAAAGTAATACAGACCACCAGTTTAACGGGAGACCGCCTGTTAAGCATTTATTGTCTGTGCGGGGGCGGACATTAAAAAGGTGTTAAATCGTGACGGAACGATAGATAATAAAAGAACGTTCGTTTATTTTTGAATCAGCTATGAGATTACGGGACGAAAACAAGGAGCTGGCTATCAGGGAAAAAGCACTCGGAATGATTGTAGAGGAGGGCTTCGACGGGCTGAGTATGCATAAACTGGCTAAAGCTGCCGGGGTATCGCCTGCCACGATTTACATTTATTTCAAGGACCGCGACGACCTGATCATGCAGATTTTTGAGACTGAAAATACGCGCATGACCGAAATTACCCTCGACGGATTTAGTCCTGAGATGCATTTTGAAGAAGGACTCCGGATTCAGTGGCTGAACCGGGCGAGGTATTGCCTGGAAAACCCCGAACGTATGCATTTTATGGAACAGATCCGGTATTCTCCGTTTCACGAACGGCTGCAGGGGTCATCGAAGAGTACGTTTATTCATGCCATGCGCACGTGGGCACAGAATGCAATTGCGCGCGGCGAGCTGGTGCCGTTACCGATGGAGGTATACTGGTCCGTTGCGTTTGCCCCGCTGTATCAGCTCGTTAAATTCCATATGTCCAGACACGGACTGCCCGGTTCAAAAAAGTTTACGCTCGATGAGCCGATCATGAACCAGACCCTTGAATTAGTCATCAAAGCCTTAACACCCCAATAACAACGCACAATGCAGGCACAACCGGTAAACAACAAACTGACTCCCTACCAGAAGGGGATTATCGCGATTCTGGCCTTTATTCAATTTACGGTCGTCCTTGACTTTATGGTGCTGTCGCCGCTCGGGGCCCAGCTCCTGACCGAACTCAGCATCACAACGGCCCAGTTCGGGTGGGTTGTCTCCGGCTATGCCTTCAGTGCCGGGGTGTCGGGACTTTTAACGGCCGGTTTTGCCGACCGTTTCGACCGGAAAAAGCTGCTCCTGTTCTTCTACAGCGGCTTTGTACTTGGTACGTTATTCTGCGGGCTGGCTCCGAATTTTGAAGCCCTGCTGGCGGCCCGTATCATCACCGGCCTGTTTGGCGGGGTAATTTCGTCGATCGGCTTTGCCATCATCACCGACTTATTCGACTGGCAGATGCGGGGCCGCGTCATGGGTTTGGTGCAGATGTCGTTTGCGGCCAGCCAGATTCTGGGCATTCCGGTGGGATTATACCTGGCCAATAATTTTGGCTGGCACTCGCCGTTTCAGATGATTGTGGGGGTAAGCGTGCTGGCTGGAATATTCATGGTCTGGTTTATGCAGCCGGTTACGGCCCACCTGAAACTACAGACCGACAGCAATCCGTTCCGGCACCTGATCCATACGGTGTCGAAGCCAGCTTACCTGCGCGGATTTGCCGCCACGGTGCTGCTGGCTACGGGTGGTTTTATGCTCATGCCATTCGGGAGTACTTATGCCATTCATAACCTGAGCGTTACGGCCGCGCAATTGCCCCTGATTTATACGATTACCGGTGTATTTTCGATTGCTTTCGGGCCGCTGATGGGTCGGTTGAGTGATAAGATCGGTAAATTCAACCTCTTTTCCTATGCTTCTGTCTGGGGTATTGCCATCACCATCATCTACTGTAATCTGGGGCAAACGCCGTTATGGCAGATCATTGCGCTGAATGTGTTGTTGTTTGTCGGTATTTCAGGGCGGATGATTTCGTCGCAGGCGCTGATTTCGGCGGTTCCTGAGGCCAAAGACCGCGGGGCGTTTATGAGCATCAATGCCTCGATTCAGCAGGTAGCGGGCGGGGTGGCATCGCTCGTGGCGGGTCTGATTGTGGTACAGCGGCCGGACGGTTATCTGGAGCAATACCCGTTGCTGGGCTATATTGTGTCGGCAGCAACCCTCATCACCATTTTTATGATGAAGGTGATCAACAATCAGATCAATAAGAAGCCGGTCGGTGCTGTAGCCGGTCCGCCTGTGGCCGTTGCCGGCGAATGAGG
>NZ_CAMFHL010000192.1 GCF_945952095.1 uncultured Arsenicibacter sp.
GGGCTCACTGGCCCACTGGATTGAAATTGAAAACGGGGTGATCAAAAACTACCAGGTAATGGCTCCGACAACCTGGAACGTCGGGCCGAACGACGAGCAGGGGAATCCCGGACCGATTGAAGCGGCGCTCGAAGGAACCGAAATCGAAGATCCGCACGATCCGGTCGAAGTCGGTATGGTTGCCCGCTCATTCGACTCGTGCCTTGTCTGTACGGTACACGCCCACGACCAGAAATCCGGCAAAGAACTCGCGAAATTTAAACTGTAAAAGACTGAAAGAGCGAAAGAGCGACCTCATATCACTCTTTCGCTCTTTCAGTCTTTCGCTCATTAAAAATGAAACGAACTGCTATCATGGGGTTTGGGAATCCGGTCCGGTCAGATGATGCGGTCGGGTGCTATGTGATTGATCAGCTGCAAAAAGGGGATGTTGCTTCCGGATCGGTCAGTTTGTTTGATATGGGGACCGCTGCTTTTGAGGTACTGTTTAAATTGCAGGGCCACGACCGGATTATCATCGTCGACGCGGTGCTGAATACCGGCGAACCCGTCGGGACTCTTTATAAAGTACCGGCCGCTGAAGTAGAAGCCGCCATCATGGACGATCCGATGGTGTTTCTGCACAGCCTGAAATGGGATCAGGCGCTGAGCTATGCCCGGAAAATCCTGCGTGATCAGTATCCTGAAGACATTACTGTTTATCTGATTGCGGTGGAAAACACGCGGCTGGCTGTTGACCTGTCTGAGCCGGTAAAACAGGCCGGTGACCGCGTAACCGGGTATATTCGGGACGCATTATGGAATTAAAAAACGGACACCTGCTTATTCCGGCCGGCCTTTTTCAGGAGGTACTTCTGGCTGAGCCACAGATTAATATGGTGTATTATCCGGAGCGCAGTCAGTTGTTGGTAGCGGCGAAATCGAAGGCCTTTTTCGAAAAGCTGCACCAGCCAAAATGGATGATGCTGAAAGATAAAAACCTGGCCGGCGATAAATCCCTGTATGTCCGGGAGCTCCTGATTGACCATGATCTGGATACTGCCGACCGGCCTTTGCCGTTCACAGTTAAGGAAACGGGTATTATTGCCATCAGCCTATAACCCTTACCAACCCATGCTTACCATTTTTGTGCCGGCGGCAGAGCAATTGTCCGTTCAGCAGCTGATTGATGCCGAATACCGGCTGAATGAAGTCGTTTTTGTCAGGGATTTGTCGCAGGTTGGTGATGAACAGGCGGCCAGGCATCTGATTGTAAAAGGGGAAGAAATCTGGCTTCCCATCGACTGGGCAAACGAGGCCCCTCCATACTTACTGGCTTATCCGCTGGCATTGACCGCTGAAAATTTGCTGGCGGTCGTCTACACCAGACTGAACAATTACGAAAGTGCGTATGAGAAAGCGGCGGAGAACCCTGCCCTGCTGCGCGATATTGACCTGCTGAATTGTATACAACACGGCGTGGCAGTCGGGTTTCCGCAGGAGCCGGATGCGTTTGACTCGCCGTTTGAGGAATATCGCTTCTGGCATAATTCGGCTGTGTTAGGACACTACGGTGAACTGACCCGGTTTGTGCATTACAGCGTTATCCGCCGGTACTACGAACGTGCGTTTGATCTGGCTCCCAACGACGAGTGGCGGGCTTTTACCGGTAAGCATTGGGCAACGCTCCTGCTGGATGCCGACGAACTAGCCGAGGCCGGTGCCTTGCTCGCAGACTGTATCCGGTTCGCTATTTCCGAAGACGCGCTGTATGAGCTGAAAAATGTACAGTATGGCGTCTGGATGAAGCAGCTTACCGCTCCGTATGCTCCGGATTTACTGAGCCGGATCAAAGACACCTTGTGGGATGTATTGCAATACTATGAACGGAACGGGCGGCCGGTACAGGTGGCGCTGCTGCTGATCGACGCAGCCCAGATTGCCAATTTTTCGGATAGTTTCTCCGAAGCGCTCGGTTATGTGAATCGTGCCATTCAACTGCTTGAGGAGGAAGGTATTCCAGAGCTGACCGGCAATGCCCAATACCGCAAGGGTACATTGTTGTATACGTGGGCGCAGAACGGTAATCCGCAGTTTTTCCGCGCGGCGATGGAAGCCTACCAGCAGGCTTTGAAAGTCTTCACAAAAGAAAACGCACCGGAAGCGTTTGCTGAAATACAGCACCATTTAGGTGTGATTTACAGTGAAATTCCTGACGAAGTAAAAAAGAAAAGTGTCTGGGCGGCCGTGTCGATGAGCTCGTTCCGGGAGGCGCTGACGTATTTCACCCGCGAGACCCATCCGTACGAATACGCCCGCATCTGCACCAGCTTTGCCAACGCGCTGACTAAATTTCCGGAAGCAAAACTGTCGGATAACTACACCCGTGCCTTATCGTATTACGATGAAGCGCTCGACATCCGCACAGCAACTGAATACCCTTATGAGCGGGTACTGACAATTCTGAATTTCCTCGAAGCCGCCTGGTTTGTGTCGGTGCCCGAAGCTGTGCAGCAGCAGACATTGTTTGCCAAAATGACCCGGCTGGCGCAGGAAGTTCCTAATCTGGTTGATGATCCCAAACTCATTGCCGAAGCCGATAAACAGCTGACTATGCTGGCACAGCTCAAAAGCGACTGGCAGATGATCAACGCCCTTTGACCAGACCGGTCGACAGCAGGTCGTGCAGGGATTCCAGCGACAGCATGTTTTCGTGCTCGACAAGGTGGTCAACCGTTTCGTGAACCCACGTTGTATGGTAGGGAATATGAATGGCCCTGCCGCCGATTTCCAGCACCGGCAGTACGTCGGATTTGAGCGTATTACCGATCATCAGAAAGTGCTCCGGCCGGCAATCGAGGTGGCGCAGGAGCTTTTGATAATCAGGGGCTTTTTTCTCGCTCATGATCTCGATGTGGTGGAAATAATGGGCCAGTCCTGACTTTTTCAGTTTCCGTTCCTGATCGATCAGGTCGCCTTTGGTCGCCACCACCAGCCGGTAGTCATCTTTAAATGCCTCCAGAACGCGCTGCACATGATCGAGCAGAACGACCGGTTTAGCCATCATTTCCTTGCCGATTTCCAGCGCCCTGCTGTACAGGACAGGGTTCGCCTTCCCGTTGGTCACGTTCCAGATCGTCTCGATGGCGCACAGCACAAAGGTTTTGATGCCGTAACCATAGAGCGCAAGATTCTGAAGCTGCACCTTGTACAGTTCCTGTGAAATGGTGTGATGGGGGAGAAAGTCTTCAAGCAGGCCGCAAAACTGATCTTCGGCTTCCCGGAAATAGGGCTCATTGACCCAAAGCGTGTCATCTGCATCAAACGCGATAACCCGGATGTCTGAAAAATTCATAGTGTCTGGCATGCTGCAAAAATAAGGAAATAAAGTAGTGCAGGTACGCCTGTTCAAGGAGCGTTTAGTGGTGGCACGGCTATAAGTCGTGCCACCACTGCTTTACTTCCCGTCCATCACCTGCACCGGCCCCATCAGGCCGGAAGGCAGCAGCTCCCATTCCTTGCGGATGGTGACGTTGGTTTGGGTCAGGCGTTCGGATTGCGGTTTGCCCCGGTCACCCACGAGCCGGTTGCGCCACGTATTAATGACTTCCACTTCAAGCTGATTGTCCGTTGGCTTGACCACACCGCTGATCCGGACCCGAAACGGCGGTGCCCAGACAATGCCCAGGTCCTTGCCATTCAGGCGGACGCGGGCAACACCAACATCCAGTACTTCGCCCAGATCCAGAAACAGGTTACCGGCCGGCAGGTTCGGGACGTCAAACGTTTTGCGGTAAACGGCTTTACCCGAATAAAACCTGATGCCTTCTTCCGGCCGTGCTGTCCAGCTTTCCAGTTTGTCGAACGTCACCGCTGACGGGCCGCTGCTGACCCATTTCGGATCAAACTGTACCTGCCAGCTGCCCGAAAGCGTTGATACGGGGCTATAGCGGAGGTAGTTGGTCGGAGCGGTACCCTGCTGTGTAGCCGGTACCGGCTTGCGGAACACCACAAACACAGACCCGTACGGGTCAAATTCCAGCTTGACCGATGTCTGCCCATTGGCCTGGGTGTAGGCTTTCGCCGGTTTGATTTCGCCGGTTACCGGATTCCAGAGTTCCGGCAGTTTACCCGTCATCCGGAAGGTGGCCGTTACCGCAGCCGCTTCTTTATGCTGGCTGCTCACAAAATAGTAGTCCTGGCCCGCCAGCGTTTTATGCATGAAGTCAAACACCTGATTCGGGCCGGCATCGGTGAATAAAACATCAGGTTTGATGCCGTCGGCCAGCAGCACCTCGCGGGCGGTTTTACCCCAGATAATGCGCCCCGTTCCTGCCTTCCGTTCACCGGCCGCTGCGGGTGAGTCGCCCCAAAGTCCGTCGGCAATAGCTTTTCGTTTTACTTCTGATGGCTGGTAATTACTCTGACTGACAATGCGTTCGGTTTTCGGGCCGATAACCGTTGCACCGGCATTGACCAGCGCCTGTACTTTTTCGAGGGCCGCCAGCGACAGCACCTGATGATCCGGTAGCACCAGTACGCGGTATGAAAGCCCGTGCGGCAGCACGATACGGCCGTTTTTCACCGTAAGTGCCAGTAAACGGTCTTCATTCGTCACATCATAGTCAAATTCGGGCAGGGCTTTGGCAGGGTCGTCGGCTTTCTGGCGGGCGATGTTCGGCACATGATCGCCGTAGTAATAGAGCACATCCGACACCGACTGCCCCTGTTGCAGCATGTACTGGCAACGGGCGAGGTAATCAATGAAGCCGTTCGACAGCTCCCACCACGTAACGTTCGGGTTGAAGTGGGTACCGGCAAAATACTCCTGCCCCGGCAACCCCATCTCTTTCGGCGAGCAGGTGAACGTATGCAGGTAGACGAGGTTCAGACCGGCGCAGAACTCATGATCGGCGCTCGACTTCATGGCCGACCAGATCACGTCATTCCAGTGCGGGCCAATCGTCGTAAACGATTCTGCACCGACCAGCGGCTTGTTGTAAATGTGGGCAGCACTGGCGGCCTGCTTCACGAAAAAACGGTTCACCGGCGTCGGGCGGTGGGGCGACGGCGACCAGAACTCACTCATCATGATCTCGCTGAAACCATAATTTTTGATTCCGTCGATTGGCCCCGCGTGTGGTCCGGCCGATTCCGGTTGCAGGCCAATGCCATATTGGCGGGCCCGTTCGCCGAACAGGCGGTAATGGTTGTCGGCGATACAGTCGCTGATGGTTTTACGGAGGTCGGCCAGAAAGCGGTTGCTGGCGTCGCGGTTGTCAACGATTTTTCCGGCAATGACGGGCAGGTAGGGGATGATGTCGTAGCCACGGCGTTTCTGAAACTCCTGCGCAAATTCATCGGTCCAGTTGCAGCCGCCTGCCTCCCAGCTGTCGGTCTGGAGATAGCGTAGCGTTTTGCCGGCCATAGGCCCGATCAGTTTCAGGAGCGGATCAACGTGGGTGTCCCAGTAGCGGTTAAATACCTTCCGGCTCATGTGGTCCATAACGCGGCCCTGCCACTTCCCGCTGGAAGTCGATACTTCGGCGTCAGTTGAGGTATAGCCAAAGCGCATGATAGTCCATTCACCCGCCGGAACCTGCCATTCGAGCACGCCCTGTGCAGTCATTTTGGCGGTCAGGTTCTGCATCTGGCTCAGCGTGGTGTGCTCTTCGCCCGCCGTGGCGGCAATGTCGTTCAGCAGAAACCGCGTATCCGGGGCAGAGCCACCCAGCTCAACGGTACCCGATTTGGCCGTCAGGTCTTTAATAGCGGCTGGTTTGGTGGATTTAGCTGGAAAGGCCAGAACGGCAATGTCGCGGTAAAACGGGTCTTTGTGCAGTTTAGGTTGTGGCAGTGTTTCGCGGTAGGTCATTGGCCCTTTCACCGTCACTTCCGACCAGGTTACCTGCTTGGCGGCCTCTTCGGGCGTAATGTCCGGTCCGCCGAGGTTCCAGCCGCTCTGAATGCTCATACTCAGGACAAGTCCCAGCCGGTTGGCTTCCTTGACGGCATGCAGGTACAGCTCACGCCAGGCCGGACTGCCAAACAGCGGTCCTTCCGGTACCTGGGCGTTGCCGCGTTGTTCGGCACCCCCCGCATCAAAAATACAGGCGCCGCTGAAGCCTTTGGCTTTCATGGCCTCCAGGTCGCGGGTAATCACTTCTTTGGTGACGTTGCCGTTGAGCCACCACCACCAGCACCGGATCCCGTATTGGGACGATGGCCGCAAAAACTGCTGCTCCGACAAACCGGGCGGTGCGGCCATCGGGCCCTTCACCATCGTGGCGGTGCCGGCTGGCCGGTTGAGCGGGACAGGGCCTGTAAACGCGAAAAGAGAGAAAACGATGAGTGAGAGAAAACGCATACTATGGTTCGAATGATTGCTGTAATGACTATGATTATGTTGATATACAGATTGGTATGCTTCCGGTGATGACTATGTTGACAGGATTACAGGTTGAAGAGTATTGTTACCGGCAAAAAAACGGTTCATCCTGTAATCTTGTCTGAAAAAAGTACACGCTGCGGAGCTGCCTGACATGGGGTTAAGATCATTTCAGGCAGCTATCTACTGTTTCAGTATCTGCCGGCATGGACTATTTTACAGCATTATAGCCTTTCAGGTCACTGAAAAAGTATATACTATTGTAAAATATTCCTAAACCTAACTGCACACATGACCGTCACCCGCACATTGTTTGGTCTTGGCTGTCTGAGCTTATGGCTCATGAGCTGCCAGACAGAGAGCTCACAGCAATCGAAATTAGATATAACATCCTTACCCAAAGCCTCTGCGGAACAGATGGAGGGGCTGGTCGAGAAATTTATCGAGGCAAAGGAAGGGGAAACCATTCAGATTCCGGAGGGATATTTTGAACTCAATACGCAGCTGATTCTGGATAAGATCAATAAGGTGACGATCCAGGGAGCGGGCATGTACAAAACGGTGCTGTCGTTTAAGAACATCACAACGGGCGGTGAAGGAATGAAAATTGCGGGTAATCAGATTGTTTTACAGGATTTTACGGTCATGGATGCGCCGGGTGATTGTATCAAAACCCAGCATTGCGAAGGCCTGACTTTCCGTAGAATCAACACGACATGGACCAATCAGGACCTGAGCAAAAGCGGTACTTACGGGATTTATCCGGTGCAGTGTAAGAATGTGCTGGTCGAAAAATGCGAAGTTTCCCATTCCCGGGACGCCGGTATTTACGTGGGACAGTCCGAGAACATCATTGTCCGCGATAACCTTGTGTTCGAGAACGTTGCCGGCATCGAAATTGAAAACTCCGATAACGCCGAAGTCTATAACAACCTCACCGAGAACAATACCGGCGGGATTCTGATTTTTAACCTGCCGGGGCTGCCGAAGCCGTTCGGATCGCGGACGAAGGTGTACAAGAACACCATTAAGAACAATAACCACGAAAACTTTGCGGTTGCCAGTGCCGGTCAGAATGGCAATGCTATTACGATGGTACCTCCGGGGAGCGGTATTATTGTACTGGCGGGCAACGAGGTCGATATTTTCGATAACAAGCTGATTGATCACAAAACCATCGGCATCGCCATTGCCAGCTATCACATCACCGATTTGCCGATTCCGAAGCATCCGGGCTGGTCGCCGTTTACCACCAATGTATATGTACACAACAACAGTTTCGAACGCTCAATCAGTGTGCCGGACCTGACAAAAGACATGGGTAAGCTGGTGGCAGCCAAGTGTTTTAAATCGCAGGATGTGGTTTACGACGGGATTATCGACGACAGCAAGGGTAAGTCCATTGCGCAGAACCCGATGAATATTTGTGTGCAGGAAAAGCAGGAAGATCTCCGGTTTACGCGTTTCGAAATCCCGGCAAGCGGTAAACTGTCGGAGATTAAAGCACACAATGATGTCGATAAATTTAAAAGCTGTACGGTGAAGGTTCAGACAACACCGCCTGCGTTGTAAATGGGCGAGCCTGCCGGTTAAATGGGCGACCACATGGGTGCCTGCCGGTTAGATGGGCGACCACATGGGGTCGCCCGTACAGATATGAAAAGATGGATATGCCAAAAAAGAATGCTTTATTGATAGCGGTGGTAGTATTTGCGGGTAGTGTGCTGCATGCCTGTTTCGTGGGTAATCAGGCCGGTAAACACCCGTCGCAGCTCGATTTTACCACGTTTCCGCTGAAGAAATTATCGGAATACGGCTTTTATGACGGGGACATGCGGCAGCTGACCCCCGCTGATAAGGTACTGCCTTATGAGCCCGTTGCTACGCTGTTTACCGATTATGCCTTTAAAAAGCGGTTTGTCTGGATGCCTGAGGGTACCGCCGCCACCGTTGATGCCAGCCAGCCCGACGACCCGCTTCAGTTTCCGGACAAAACAATCCTGATCAAAAACTTTTATTACCCCGCCGATTTCGCCAAACCAACCGGTGACCGGCGCATTCTGGAAACGCGGCTGCTCGTAAAAAATGATGGCGTCTGGAAAGCCTATCCCTATCGCTGGAACGATGCGCAGACAGATGCTGACTACAAGGTAACGGGGGATGCCATACCGGTAAGCTGGAAAGACGAACAGGGAGCTGCGCATCGGATCACGTATGCTATGCCGAACAAAAACCAGTGCAAAAGCTGTCATAATCAGAAAGATGCCTTTGTGCCGATTGGCCCGAAAGTAAAGCAACTGAACCACAGCATTGCGTATGGGGATACGGCTGAAAATCAGTTGACGCGTTGGATGAAGGTCGGTTACCTGAAAGCAACACCGGAAGCACTTGCGGCCATTCAGCCACTGGTGGCCATGCAGGATTCGAAGGCTTCGCTTGATGCCCGCGCCCGTTCGTACCTGGATGTCAACTGCGGACACTGCCACAATCCGAAAGGCCCCGCCTCAACCTCGGGCTTATACCTGAACTACGAGCAGCGGGACCCGTTTCATTGGGGCGTACTGAAATCGCCGGTTGCGGCCGGTATCGGGGCGGGAACGTTCAAATTTGACGTTAATCCGGGTCACGGCAAGGCGTCGATCATGACCTACCGGATGAATTCAGTCCATCCGGGGATCATGATGCCTGAAATCGGCCGCGTCAGCATCCACAACGAGGGCGTCGCGCTGATCGAAGCATGGATCGACGGGCTGGAGAAAAAGTAATGGATAATGAACAATGAGTAATGATGAAGAGCCGGTTACATTGGACATTACTCATTACCCATTATTCATTCTTAATGCGTAAACCAGCTGTCGGGAATAGCAGCAGGGGCTGAGCCGTTGACGCTATAGTTGAGCTTCAGGGTAAAGCCACCACCGCCTTCGATGAAATCGGCTTCGAACGGATGCTTGCCCTTCGCCAGTGCGACCTGCCCGCTTTTTTCAACCGGGGCGTGATTCCCGTCATTATCGACCACCAGCCGGTTGGCAATCCGAAGCACACCGCCATCGTCGCAGGTATAGAAAAAGCTGTAAACACCGGTTTCAGGTACGCTCAGATACCCACGGAAACGGGTGCCGAAGCTCGGCGCCGTCACGGTCTTCGGTACTGTCAGGTTGTTAATCAGATACGTGCTGTCGGCAGGCAGACCTTTCATGAACGTAGTCGCTTTAAAGTACTTTTTCAGCAGTTCACAGGTTAAGCCCGGTTGCGTACCGGCCGGTGTAACGGCCTGGGCATAAGCCTGCTGCTGGTAGCGGAGTGTGTAAATGTCGCCGCGGATGCCCGATGGCGTAAAGGCCGCTACCTGAACCGTCTGCGGCTTGTCAATCGTCAGAGCAGCAGGCAGTTCCTTCGAGGTTGCTGTGGGCGGGGTGCCGTCTGTGGTGTACCGTAATATATAGCTGGTCAGGGGCTTGTTGATGCTGAGCGTAGCCTTGTCAACAAAGACGTTTTCTTCCGTAAAGCCGGTCAGGTCGGGCAGGCGGTAATGAATGCCCATTTTTTCCATGCGCAGAAAGTGTTGTAACAGTCGCTGTTGGTATGCCGGATAGTCTTTTTTCGCCGACCAGACCATCTCGGCCAGTGCTGTCATGCGGGGCATACTCATGTAATCGACGCGGTTCTCTGTCGGGATGTATTCCGTCCAGATGTTGGCCTGCGCGCCCAGAAACTGCCCTCTCTGGCTGGCGGGAATACCCTCCGGAACCACCGGCAGGTTGTAGACGTTTTCGACCGACTGAATGTTTGGCTGGCTGTCGAAGTACAGTTGGCTGACGGGTGTCATCACCACGTTATTGCCGTTTTGGGCGGCCTTTTGCGGCGCGTTCTTTAACCAGCTGCGCCAGTACATGACCGTTGATGACGGCTTCAGGCCACCCTCCAGTGCATCGTCCCAGACCATGAGTTTTTTACCCTTCGACTGCACAAACTGTTCGATCCGGTGGACGAAATAGCTTTGCAGCTCCTCCACGTTGTTCAGCTTTTCGCGCTTCATCAGTTCCAGGCAGGCTGGTGTCTTCGCCCATGTCGACTTCTCGACTTCATCAGCGCCGATATGCACATACTGACTTGGAAACAAGGCGATTATTTCGCTCAGCACGGTTTCCATAAACGTGTATGTCGGTTCATTACAAGGGCAAACCGGAACAGAAAAGGTCTTCCCCCAGCCATCCTGACCGGTGCAGCTCAGAAACGGATAGGCTTTGATGGCGGCGCTCAGGTGACCCGGCATGTCGATTTCCGGTACAATGTCGATGTGCCGGGCCGCCGCATAGGCGATAAGGTCCCGCATCTGTGCCTGGGTATAAAAGCCACCATATTGCGTCTGTCCGTCCTGTTGGCGGATAAACTGCTTCGGGAGGTCAAAATCGGGGTTGGTGACAGCGCGCTTCAACACGACCGAATCCTGGTTGTTAAACGTCCGCCAACCACCAATGGAACTCAGTTTGGGATAGGCTTTGATTTCAATCCGCCAGCCCTGATCGTCGGTCAGGTGCAGGTGAAAGGTGTTGAATTTATAGAGTGCCAGCCGGTCGATGAATGTTTTGAGGTAGTCGATGGAGTAAAAATGCCGGGAAACATCGAGGTGCATGCCACGCCACGCATAGGCCGGCTGATCCTGAATGGTAACGGCCGGTAGTGTCAGGGAGGCAACCGGTTTGGCCGGTTTTTCAATATGGACCGGCAGTAACTGACGAATGGTCTGAATGGCACGGAACATACCCGCCGGCTGACCGGCTTTCAGCGTAATTTGTTGCGGTGTAATGCGCAAAACGTATCCTTCTGCCGAGGTAATGGAAGGGTCATGTTGTAGCAGGATTTTGGTGCCGGAGCCATTGGCTGACAGCTGTTTGCCGAGGGCAGGCCGGAGCAGTTCCTGTAACTGCTGTCCTTCACCGGCAAAGCGTTTGTCCTGAACGAGCAGTGCCGTGTTGGCTGTAATGGTAAACTGTCCGGCCGCCGGTACCAGCGACGTCGGGAATGGAATAATCGGATAACGTTGAGATGGGTCCTGCGCCTGCGCCAGCACAGAGAGGGCACACAGGAGAATGATGGAAAAAAATCGTTGCATTGAAAAACAAGATAGCGACAAGACACGTCTTGTCTGTTTGCAGTACGTTGATCGGTCAGGATATACCCGGCTGGCAAAATTAGAGGAATAATACAGACAGGGCATAAAAAAGTAGCGACAAGGTATGCCTTGTCGCTACAGGAATTGATCAGAAACCAATAATGGCTTACAAATTCTGTTTCTTCATCTCCTTCACCGCATAGTCGGCTGCGCGGGCGGAGAACGCCATATAGGTCAGGGACGGGTTCTGCGTCGAGGTAGAGGTCATGCTGGCGCCGTCGGTGACGAACACGTTTTTACAGGCATGTAGCTGATGCCACTTGTTAAGCATCGACGTTTTAGGGTCTTTGCCCATCCGGACGCCGCCCATTTCGTGAATATCAAGGCCCGGATTCCGGTGGTCGTCGCGGACGCGGATGTTTTTGAAACCCGCCGCCGTAAACATCTCGGTCATCTGCTCCTGATAGTCCTTTACCATCTTATCGTCGTTTTCGTCGTAGTCGATGGAAATTTTCAGCTGCGGAATACCAAACGGGTCTTTCAGGCCCTTGTCCAGCGCCACGTAGTTGCTTTCCTTCGGAATGGTTTCGCCCATCATGTGAGAGCCGACATGCCAGCCGCCCAGCTGCGGGTTCACCAGATTGTCTTTCAGGCTCACACCGTGGCCTTCCTGATTGGTCCGCGAATTGCGGCCGGCCGAGAAACCGGCGGCGTACCCCCGTAAGAAATCGGTCTCTTGCTTGAACACGTTCCGGAAACGAGGAATATACGGACTGTTTGGCCGGCGGCCTTCGGTTGTCGAGTCAAGGAAGCCGTCGTATTCGCCCGAGATACCACCGCGGTAGTTGTGGAAAGCCACGTATTTACCCAACACGCCACTATCATTACCCAGCCCGTTCGGAAACCGGTTCGACGTGGAGTTCAGCAGGATCAGGTTTGAGTTCAGGGCCGCCGCGTTGACGAAGATGATGCGGGCGTAGAACTCGATCATCTGTTTGGTGTTGGCATCAATAACGCGGACACCCGTTGCTTTCCCTTTTTTCTCGTCGTAAATGATCGAGTGAACGACCGAGTCCGGACGCAGGGTCAGTTTCTTCGTTTTCATCGCCCACGGGATGGTCGAGGCGTTGCTGCTGAAATAGCCGCCGTACGGACAACCGCGCTCGCAGATGGTCCGGTGCTGGCATTGAGCCCGGCCCTGCTGCATGTGGATCGGGTTCGGTTTGGTAATATGCGCTGCGCGGCCCATAATCACATGGCGGTCTTTGTACTTACCGGCCATCTGCTGGCTGAAGTATTTTTCGACGCAGTTCCACTGGTGAGGGGGCAGAAACTCGCCGTCGGGCAGGGTGGCCAGGCCGTCCTTGTTGCCCGAAATGCCGGCAAACTTTTCAACGTAGCTGTACCAAGGCGCCAGATCAGCATACCGGATCGGCCAGTCAACGGCAAAACCGTCGCGGGCCGGACCTTCAAAGTCGAAGTCGCTCCAGCGCTGGGTCTGACGGGCCCACATCAGCGATTTCCCGCCGACCTGATAGCCGCGTATCCAGTCAAAGGGTTTTTCCTGTACATATGGATGCTCGGCGTCTTTGACAAAAAACTGGGTGGTGCCTTCGTAAAACGCGTAGCATTTGCTGATGATCGGGTTCGCTTTTTTTACGTCCAGCGGCAACTGATTCCGGTGTTCGAACTCCCAGGGCTGCATCATCGTGGTCGGGTAGTCGGCAATGTGGCGGACATCGCGTCCCCGTTCCAGCACCAGTGTTCGTAATCCTTTTTCGGTTAATTCTTTGGCAGCCCATCCGCCGCTAATGCCGGATCCGATGACAATGGCGTCGTAGGTGGTTGCTGCTTTTACATCAATATTGAAATTTGCCATGATAACAGGGGCAATGAGAAGCTGAAAAAGTTTTTCACCACACAACCATATGCACCGTTTTTCTGATATGCCCTATGTGTCTATGTGGTAAGATCGAATTGATTTAAAGGGAATAATATTTTATACCACATAGCCACATAAGAAAACATAGTTATATGGTATGTCCGTTTATTTTTTCTCTGAAACGGCTTTGGAGACAACCGGTACGCAGCCCAGATAACGGGCAGGGGCAAACTCGTAATGCGTCAGGTTCGTCATGACGTATTCAGATGACATATAGCCACGGATGGTCAGCCCCTTTACCAGCGAATAAAACCCTTTCTGCGCCCCGTCTGCCGACGTAGCCAGCTTCGTGACCAGTTCATTCCGTTGAGCCGGCTGGCAGCTGACGAATGGTTTGCCGTAGCTGATCTGCGCCATCTCTTCAACAAGGCCAATACCTTTTTTAAACGAATCCTGTGCTGCCAATTCATAGCAGTCGCTCACCATGCGTTCCACAAACTGATGGATACCCAGCGATTTAGCCCCGGGCGTTTTGGTTTCAGGGATAATTACCTCGACAAATTCGGCAAGTAATTCGTTCTGGCCCGTTGTGAGCAGTGCCCCGTTTGCGGGCATTGAAACGTTGGACCAGCCATTGGCCCAGCCCGGCAGGCTGATGAGGCCACCTGCTGCCACAGCCAGGCTTTTTAATGCAGTACGTCTTTCCATGTAACAGGTAATTCAGGCATCCGGGCCCGAAAACAAAAAGTAGGTTAATTGCCGTTGTGCGTACCAGATAGACGCATAAACGCAAAGAAAATTACAAAGTCATACGGGAATAGCCAAACAAATGATGGTATAACTGCCGTTGAGTATTGGTTTTTGTTCAGATTGTACAGAAAAGCAGGTAAGTGCTAACTGGATATTTAGGGTAAACCATAGGATTTAAAGC
>NZ_CAMFHL010000193.1 GCF_945952095.1 uncultured Arsenicibacter sp.
GCTTTAATATCCGGATTGTCGAGCATCCGTTGCAGGTCATCGCGGCGGAGCGTATCCGAACCGGCAAACGGACCGTCGGCAGCCTGTACACTGTCGCCCTCAATCACCCTGAGCTGCCAGTCTTCCCGCAGCATACGCAGGCCATCCTGAAGTTCTTCATACGGAAAACGGCTGGCCGGAGCCACAATGCCCACGGTATCGCCCGGAGCCAGAAAAGGAGGAGTAATCATACTTAATTTAAGGGTACCAGATCGTATTCGTCCAGTTTGTTGAGATCGACGGTAACCATATTGCGGGTATCACCGTTAAACATCGGCCTGAATTTTGCGCCCCATACCACTTCATCAAAACGGTAAGAATAGCGCAAATGTACCATCTGGGAGAACGTATCGTCAATAGCCCGCATTAAAATCAGGAATTCTGCGTCAGAATCATTCATTTGTTCCGGCGTGCAGTCGTGCATCGGACTATCGGGCGTAATCGCGTGTACAATGGTCCAGTTGTTGGGGAAGAAGGCGACCTTATTACGCTCGAGTTTAAGATTGGAGTACTGCCGTGCCCTGGACCCATCGGGTCTGGTAACCATGCGGGAATATGAAACTTCAATTTCGACGTCAATCAGCTGATTACTACGCTCATTTATGATCCGGAACATCCAGCCGTTAACGTCCAGATAAGGGGCAAAAACCGCTACGTTTGAGAAACGTATGTGGGGTGTCGGTCGGGAAAAACGGGCGTAAAGCAGGCCTGTCGCCAGGGCAAAGGAAAGTAGTCCGAGCATGGATTCAAATGCGGCAATGGAACTCATCAGAAATCCGCGCGGTGCCAGATGGCCGTACCCGACGGTGGTCAGGGTCTGGGCGCTGAAGAAGAAGGAACTCCAGAACGCGGATACCTGTGTGTTTTCGGCACCCATCATATTCTCAGTGCCAACCCAGACATAAATCAGGGCAAAAATGGTATTGGCCACCATATAGGCGGCAAAAATCCAGACCAGAAAATGCAGCCACGACATGGTAATCAACCGGGGATAGATATTCATCCGGTTCCAGAATCCCTGATTGATATGCCGGACATTAAACGAGCCGTTCTTGTTGAGCAAACGGGAGGCTGAAGCCTCCGGCTTAGTGCCGAAACCAAGGTCCTGGCGGTTACCTTCCTGTTCGACCAGTTCACTGCTGCGGCCGCCTAAATTCAGCTTGTCTGCGTTCGCGGAAGTAGTTGTCTGTTTGTTCACGGAAAATCTTAGTGAAAGGCGTTGTTGATTAATGGAATTCTAATACTAATCTAATTCACAGAAATCATGAAAATTCTGCAAAGACATGTAACTTTGTAGTTAAAGTTCAAAAACCGGACTTGTCTATAATCTTATCATGAAACCAGTAACAGGATTAATCAGCCTTATTGTTCCGGCGTACAATGAGGAGGAAAATTTACCTGTCTTAGTTGATCGCTTAACGGAGGTCATGTCGCCATATGGTCAGTACGAAATACTGGTGATTGACGATGGCAGTTCGGACCGTACGCGGCAGGTATTACGGCGTTTATCTCAGGAGTACACCACCGTCCGGTTTATTTCGTTCTCGCGGAATTTCGGACACCAGATGGCGTTACGGGCCGGCTATGAACACGCCCGCGGGCAGTGTGTCATCAGCCTTGATGCTGATCTCCAGCATCCACCTGAACTGATTCCGACACTGATCGCAAAGTGGCGGGAGGGCTACGAGGTTGTTTATACCGTCCGGGAGCCCGATTTTAATGCGTCCTGGTTTAAACGGACAACCTCTCAGCAGTTTTACCGGATTTTACGGAAAGTTTCCGATCTGTCGCTGGAAGACGGGGCGGCTGATTTCCGCCTGCTCGACCGCGTTGTGGTCGATTCGCTGAACCAGTTTAAGGAAAATGACCTGTTTGTGCGGGGCATGATTTCCTGGATGGGTTTCCGGCAGGCCCGGATTGTTTACCGTCCGGCAGAGCGGTTTGCCGGCACATCCAAGTATTCGCTCCGGAAAATGGTTAAGCTGGCCCTGATGGGAATTACCTCATTTTCGACGCGCCCGCTCTATCTGTCCGTATTCCTGGGCTTTCTGATGTCAATCGGAGCCGGTATTTTCGGAATGGAAGTACTGTACGAAAAATACTTTACCAACCAGACCGTATCGGGCTGGACAACACTGGTGTTACTTATGGTGCTTATGGGCGGTATTCAGTTTATCGTCATCGGCATTATGGGCGTTTACCTGGGAAAAACATTTATTGAAGTAAAAAAACGCCCGTCATTTATTGTAAGTGATTCGAGCGACATAGAAGAAATTGTGGAGCCGGAATGGAAGACAGATTCTTATTATTTACCGTCGATGTAGAAGAGTTTGATACAGCAGTGGAGTTCGGACATGCCATTTCGCTGGATGAACAAATTGCTGTGTCAACCCGTGGTCTGTCGTTACTGGCCGACCGGCTCGACGCATTGTCTGTTCCTGCTACGTTATTTACGACGGCAAACTATGCCCTGCATGAGCCGGACCTGATCGTCCGGCTCTCAAAGCAACACGAGATTGCCTCTCACGGCTATTTTCATACAACCTTCGAACCGGCCGATCTGGCCACCTCGAAAGAAGCGCTCGAAAAGCTGACGGGTCAGCGTGTAATGGGCTTCCGGAAAGCCCGGATGGGGGCGGTCGATGTGATGGATGTGGCCCATGCCGGCTATGTCTACAACTCATCGCTGCATCCTACATACCTGCCCGGCCGCTACAACCACTGGGGCAAACCCTGCCGGCCGTTTCTGGAAAAAAGCGTACTACAGATTCCGGCTTCTGTAACGCCGACCCTGCGGATTCCGCTGTTCTGGCTGAGCCTCAAAAATTTTCCGTTCGGCGTTTACCGGCAGCTTTGTCTGCAGACCCTGCGCCGTTTCGGCTTTCTGAATCTGTATGTCCACCCGTGGGAGTTTACTGACCTGAGTGACTATGTAAAGATTCCCGACTACGTCCGGCGACATTCGCGGGACCTGCTGCTGGAACGGGTCGAACAACTGCTGCGATTTCTGCAGCCGCACGGCGAATACGACACCATGGCAAACTATGCGCTCCACAGCCTGTCTAAACTGCCCAATCTGACAAACACCGTAAAAAAGTAAAAGCCAATGAATAAGGCCATGAAATGGCTGCCGCTAAACCGCCTGATGGTGGTTTTTGCCCTTATACTGGTAGCTGCATCCATTCAGAAATTTATACTCGGGTACTACAACAACTACCTGATGTTTGCCCGTCCGTTCGACTGTCTGCTGACACACCGGTCGATGTATGTGCTGCGGCCGGATTTATATAGCGATCTCTATAAATACAGTCCGGTGTTTGCCTGGCTGATGGCGCCTTTCTACTACATGCCGGACTGGCTGGGCACTACGCTCTGGAATTTGCTGAATCCGGTGGTGTTGATTCTGGGGGTCTGGTATTTCCTGAAAGACGAGTACCATGCTGACTGCAAACGCTGGATCGCACTGGCCATTATTTTTCCGGAAGCGTTAATTACGGCTCAGAATATGCAGAGCAACAACCTGATTGTCGGGATGATGTTGCTGGGAGTATACATGCTGCGTAAGGAAAAAGTCTGGCTGGCAGCGTTGCTGTTTACGCTCTGCTTCTACGTGAAATTTTACGGCATAGGGGCTGCTATCTTCTTTTTGTTCTATCCCAAAAAGGTACAGTTTCTGCTGGCAATGGTCATCTGGATGGTCATTTTTGCGCTGTTGCCGGCTACCGTTGTAACATTTGCAGAACTGGGTGCTGAATATCAGGCATGGCTAAAGATTGTACTTGTCAGTAAACTGGGCTTGCTGGTGTCGGTGCCGGGCATTCTGGTGTACTGGTTCGATATGGCCAAAACCGATGAGAATCTGCGGATTGTCGAAGCGGTTGGCATTACACTGTTTCTGTTACCGTTTTTACGGTTTAAGCAATGGAAAATGCCGGTTTACCAGCAGTTGATGATTGCCTATTTCCTGCTGTTTGTGATTATTTTCAACAAGATGGCAGAGTCGCCGACGTATGTGCTGGCTGTGGTAGGAGTCGCCATCTGGTGGGTAACGGCCGCCGAACGCAATACGCTTGACCGGGTTCTGCTGGCCTTGGTTGTGGTCTTTACCTCCCTGTCGCCGACGGATTTATTCCCGCCTTTCGTACGTGACCAGTATATGAACCCATACAGCATCAAGGCCGTTCCGTGTGTGCTGGTCTGGTTGCGGATGCAGTATCAGTTATGGACAATCCAATCGTTTCAGGAGCGGGGACATACCGGCAATGTAGTGGAGCCGAAAGCAGTACTTAAATAAAAATGACGTCTTCGATCACGTCGGTGCCCATGTCAGAGTTAATCAGCTTGATCATCTTCTGCTTGGCATTGACCAGCTCACTGCGGAGGGGGGCCGACGTGATTTCAATATACAGAATCCGTTCGCGGACGTAAAGCCGGCCGGTTCGCGAAGCAATGGCCGATCCCATCATTTTCTCCCAGAACGCTTCCAGATATGTCTCATTAAAGCGGGCCTGAAGCTGGTACGACTTCAATAACATACCAATGGCATCTTTAACGCTCGTTACATCGGAGCGGCGGGAGTTTGCGTCTTTGCGGAATCGATATACTTCGTTCATCAGAAAATCTTGCTTAAAACAAAAGTACACAACAGCCGCTGTTACGCCAAAGTTTCAGGTCTGAATGTTCCGGCAACATAAAGTTGCAGTGATCTTCTAATGAATACCTTGCTGTTAACAGTTCCGGATTGCTCATTTCTTAACCGAAGTCAATGCATGGCGAAAGGAGACAGGGTAGTTTTGCTCCATCAAAATCAATGTGTGAACAACAGATGAAAGCAATTGTATGCCCCGCTTACGGCACCCCTGATGTACTGACTTTACAAGAAATACCAACCCCGGAACCCGGTACGGATCAGGTACTGATACAGATTACGGCAACGGCCGTGAATACAGCCGATTGCCGGTTACGGCGGGCAGATCCGTTTGCCGTTCGTTTTTTCTTCGGCCTGACAAAGCCCAAATATCCGGTTTTAGGTGGTGTTTTTTCCGGAACAGTTGTGAAGACAGGCAGTGCCGTGACCCGGTTTAAGGTGGGCGATGCGGTCTTCGGGTCAACGGATCAACGGTTCGGGGCCTATGCAGAATATATTACCCTGGCCGAAACAGAGTCTATTGCCTTGAAACCGGCGTTTTTATCCCATGAACAGGCGGCAGTTATTCCGTTCGGGGCAACAACAGCCCTGTATTTTATCCGGAAAGCGGCCATCAAGCCGGGGCAAAAAGTATTGATTTATGGTGCCTCCGGTGCGGTGGGTTCGGCGGCGGTGCAGCTTGCCCGGTACTTCGGGGCTGAGGTAACCGCGGTTTGTAGTGCGGCAAACGCAGATCTTGTCCGACAACTTGGTGCGCAGACTGTTATTGATTACACCCGAACCAATCTGGCATCCGTAACGGAGAAGTATGATGTAGTGATGGATACCATCAATAAATTACCGGTCAGCGTTGCATCCGGTTTATTGAACGGGCAGGGGACCCTGATTTTGAGTGCGGCTCAACTACCCCAGCTGCTTCAGGGCATGTGGCAGACAATGGGTAGCCGCAAAAAACTGCTGATGGGTATGGTTACCGCTACTCCGGCAGACCTTGCCTTTCTGAACGAACTCATTCAGACCGGCGCATTAACAGCCGTGCTCGACCGGACATATCCGATAACCGACATGGCAGACGCGCACCGGTATGTGGAGGCGGGGCATAAACGCGGAAACGTGGCGATTCGCATCGATTAGTGCTTCTGTAAAAGCCGTTTCCGGATCCGGCTTAAGGACTCGGGCTTTATGCCTATGTAGCTGGCAATCTGGTACTGCGGAATCAGCTGAAACAGATCGGGGCGGGAAGCCATAAGCCGCAGATAGCGCTGTTCGGGGGTTTCGGTCAGGTAGGTGGCGAGTATTTCCTGTTGTTCCGCAAAAACTCGCTCCATAATTTTTCTGGAAATGGTCTCAAACTTCGGAAATTGCCGGTACAGTCCTTCTTCCTTATCCCGATTCCCGACGATTACGTAGGAATCGACGCAGGCATCCAGAAAATGGGCAGCGGGTACCTGTTCGTTCAGGCTTTTGATCGAAACGACCCACTGCTCATCGGTAAAAAAGTTACTGGTCTTCTCAACCCCGTCAACCAGGTAGTACTGCCGGATGCAGCCTTCCAGCACAAAGTAAGCCTCGGCTGATATATCACCTTCACGCAGCAGTATTGTGCCTTTTCTGACATGCTCAATATGAATTGTCGCTGCAATGGCATCGGCTTCTTCAGGCGTGAGCGGCATAATCCGCTGAAAATAATTCAGTAGTTTCTGATGCATGGGTGTACTGACTGAGTGCCAGGCACCGATGTGTGACCATACCGGGTGCGGCGGTTGTAAATATACGAAAGCTTATGCAAGCCGGGAAGAATTTATAGTACGCTGGAAATCAGCTACCCTGCTTCATGATACTTTTTAAACCGGCCCCACGCCACAAACGCAGCCATAAGAGCAAAGGCAAGATTTGGGGTGATGAGCCCGGCTTCTCCGCGCTGAATGTGGAATACCGTGGCGCAGATCATCAGCACAAAGCAGCCCGCCGCAGCTGTCGGCGTCAGTATGGGTTTAATGCGCAAGAGCGCCGGCAAGACCAGGCCAAGGGCGCCGAGCAGATCAAGGATCGCGGTAAATGTAAGCAGTGTTTTTGATACCTGACCGGTCCAGGGCCACATCTGCGCCAGTTGGCCGGCGGGTTGCAGGAGCTTCATGAAGCCGCCCCAGCCGAAGCTGACCGCGAGCAGTACTTGTGCCACCCATAAGGCGATGTTGAGCCAGTCCGGGTTTTTTGATTGATTTGTCATGCGTAGTCTGTAGTTGTGTACGGACAAAACTAGCTACCTTTACTTTCCGCTGGATAGTACTATCCCGTCGGATAGCGCTATCCGGTGAGATAGCGTCGTGAATGAAAACTAGCGGAAACTATGCTGACTACGGGAGGATGCCCCAAAAATATGCTGTCGATCAAAGATGCGCTCGAAGCACTGGAAGGAAAATGGAAGCTCCTGATTTTGTTTGCCTTGTCATCGGGGCCGAAGCGGTTCAAGCAGATTTCGGCCGAAGTGGGTGGGATAACGGATAAGGTGTTGTCGAAGGAGTTGAAAGCCCTGGAAGCCAATCAGCTGATCCGGCGGCAGGTGTATGATACGTTCCCGCCAACGGTCGAATATTCGGTTACACTCCACGGCTTGTCACTCGAAAAGGTGATGGAAGAACTGCATTACTGGGGCCTTGCCCATCGTAAGCAGATTATAGGAAAATGAGCGTCCGGCAATCTGCCGGACGCTCACCGGCTGAGGGGTTAGCGGGTAGTCCGTTTCCAGAGTACGCCGTTTTTGGTGACCAGGCTGGTCAGTTCTTGTTGGTGGACTAGCCGGAGCAGCTGTTGGTCTGCCTCCTGAACGGAGAGACCGCTTAGTTCAGCAAATTCACGGGTTGTGAGGGTGGGATAGGTAGTGAACAGGTACTGCCAGGTGGTTTCGTACCGGTGCTTTTCCGCCTTCGGGTACAATTTGGTGATGCCCGCTTCATAAGTAGCATACGGTTTAAACCCATAGATGAATTCCCGGTTGCCGGCCGCGTCGGTGATATAAACGCTGGGGAAGCCACGGACGCCCAGTTTCCGGCCCAGTTCCAGATCTGCTCTGAATAGCTCCTGTGCCGGACCTTCATAGTCCAGTTTCAGTTTCGCAGCATCCAGACCAGCTTCTGCGGCAGCCTTCGACAGGTGTTCCCATTTGGTGATGTTCTTTTTCTCCAGAAATACCATTTCACGGATAATACGGAGAAAAACAAGGGCCTTTTTCTCATCCTGAAGCTGCGCAGCCTTGAAGGCAATTGAAGGTGGATAAGACGAATGCAGCGGATCTTCGAGCCATACATCGCCGTCAATCGGCATCTGGTAGTACCGGCTTACTTCGTCCCAGTGGTGGGCTACATCCGACGGTTTGCTGATACCACCGCTGTTATAACTCCAGTCGGGCAGCAGGCCTCCCATGTGATAATCCATATGCACATCAGTACCATATTCGAGTTTGAGCTTGCGTAACTGTGGCTCAATTCCCCAGCAGGTCGAACAGATGGGGTCAGTAAAATAAGTGATTGTCAGGGGTTTCTTATCGACCTGGACGTTGACCGGTGTGGTTGCCGTCTGAGAGGCCGGTAGCTCACAGATACCTGTTTCAGGATCGCAGAGCAGGGGGTTATTATTTACCATAACGTTCTTATTGGTTTGTCCGTTGCAACTGCCAGACAGTGCACACAGTAGCATGAAGCAGGCAAAAACGGCTTTTAGCATGGTTTTGTATTAACTTTGATACAAAGTTGGAACAATACACCAGCCATGTCAATTAGTCAGAAAAAGTTGACCAGGTAGCAAAAAGGAAAATGGAAGCCAAGGACGAATGCCCTGCACAAGGATTATTAAAAGCTGTTTCGGGAAAATGGAAACCGCAGATATTTCAGCTGGCGGCCGAATCGCCGGTGCGGTTTAATGCCTTGCTGCGGCAGTTGCAGGGGGCAAACAAGCAATCGCTTGCCAATGCGCTGAAGGAGATGGAGGAAGAGGGGTTGCTGGATAAATCCATTGTGAGCGAGAAGCCCTTACACATTGAATATACGCTGTCGGCCCGCGGTCAGTCGCTGATTCCGGTTTTCCGGCAGCTGGAGCAGTTGCTGGAGGGCTATTAATTTAGCGGGTAATGTTATGACAGAGACAGAGCGGGCTCTATGAGTGTTGACGTTTCAGCTATGCTAATACCGGCTTGCTGAGGAAAATAAGCTGCGCCACCCCGGTTGCCACCATTTTCGCTTCCGCCTGATGATAACAACCTCGCCCATTATTACCGATTTATCTGGCTCAAGATAAATATCTTTCACCAGCGGTAACTCTGATTTGAGCATTCTGATTTCGGTACCTACGAAACCAATATAGCTAAACCTGACCGTAATGGTTTCCATAAGCTGTCCGTCCGGTATGAGTAAAGAAAATCTTCCGCTATCGTTTGTCGCAACTCCCATTTGTGTGTCACGTATGAAGACCTGCACCCCTGGTAGCGGTACGTTAGTGCCTTTTTGATAAACGCCACCTTGCATGACTAATACCTTTTTTGGGACAGAGACCGGCTCTGAATCAGCTGAGGCTATTGTTATGAATGCACTATTATGAACAGCGGCCGGCGGAGCCTGAACGGTTGTCTGAGCAAGAGCCGTTTCGCGTACGGTTCCCAAGAGGAACAGGCCTGCCAGAAGCCTGTACACCGGATGACCCGCAGGCACAGATGGTTCAGGATTCAGCGGCCGGTTGAGTTGCTGAGGTATGAACCGGCCGCAAATTTTTCCGGAGGCATTTGTCAGCTGTTCCTGTATCTCAGCATCTGAGAGTCGGGTGAAATCGACAACGGTTTTTGCACATTGGGTGCAGAAACGTCCGTCAGGGGTAGAGGTCATGGTTTGCCACGACTGGTTACAGGGAGCGGGGATGTTTAGTGTTTTCGGAAGGTTGTTCATGCGCTATGGTGTTTGTTGTGAAATAACGCTTTTGCCGGTTAATTTCCAAACCAGACCTGACTGTGTTGTAGTGGTGGCACGACTAATACACAATACCCTTCCTTTAGACTGATCGCATAGTCGTGCCACCACTAACAACCTTCCGGAAGCAGTTAAATTTGCATTCAAGCGTTTTCTGCCGTATACTTGCGGCATCAAGTCAATTCGAACGTGCCTGACACTCCGGCACGGATTGATTTATACAGAAGAGGGGAGAGATCGGGCTCTGTAAACCTCTGGCAACCTACCGCATGGCAAGGTGCTAATTCCCGCCTAAGACAACCGCACAAGCGGCGTTAGGGACTATAAATCGTTAACAACATGATCAACTATCGACGTTGTATGCCCCTCAGGGGCCTATGAACCTGTACCACTGTCTGTCTGAAATCGGTAGCGTTTACAGTGGAGCGGCGCCTGCATGTGCTTGTGCTGCATGTATAGTTCATCATTTCTTTTCATTTTCCTATAATCATGGCCGATCAATTTCATTTTGACACCCTCCAGCTTCATGCCGGACAAGAGGTAGACCCGACAACCAACTCACGGGCGGTGCCCATTTACCAGACCACGTCGTATGTGTTCAACAGCTCGGAGCACGGGGCTGACCTGTTTGCGCTGAAGGCGTTCGGAAACATCTACACCCGCATCATGAACCCGACAACTGACGTGTTCGAAAAGCGGGTAGCGGCCCTGGAAGGCGGCGTGGCTGCACTGGCCGTGGCATCGGGACAGGCGGCTCAGTTCATCGCGCTGAACAACATCCTGAATGCGGGGGATAACTTTATTTCGACGGCATACCTCTATGGCGGTACCTACAACCAGTTTAAGGTCTCATTCAAACGCCTCGGTATCGACGTTCGCTTTACAGAAAACGAAAGCATTGAGAGCTATGAAAAGCTGATCGACGACAATACCAAAGCCATTTATGTCGAAACCATCGGCAATCCGGGCTTTAATATTCCGGATTGGGAAGGGCTGTCGGCACTGGCGAAGAAACACGATATTCCGCTGATTGTCGACAATACCTTCGGGGCGGGTGGTTACCTGTTCCGGCCCCTGGAACACGGTGCGGCGGTTGTCGTCGAATCGGCAACGAAGTGGATCGGCGGTCACGGAACGAGCATCGGCGGGGTAATTGTCGATGGCGGTACGTACGACTGGGGTAACGGCAAGTTCCCGCAGTTCAGCCAGCCGTCGCCGGGCTACCACGGACTGGTCTTCTCTGACGTATTCGGGGTAAACGGGCCGTTCGGCAACATTCAGTTTGCCATCCGGGCACGGGTGGAAGGTCTCCGCGACTGGGGTCCGGCCATTTCACCGTTCAACTCGTTTATGCTGTTGCAAGGGATTGAAACACTGTCGCTCCGTGTAGACCGGACGGTGCAGAACGCCCTCGTCCTGGCGCAGTGGCTGGAACAGCACGAACTGGTTGAGTACGTAAACTATCCTGGTCTGGAAAGCAGTCCGTACCACGAGCGGGCGAAAAAATACCTTAAACGCGGATTTGGCGGGGTGTTTATGTTTAAGCTGAAAGCGGGTAAGGATGCCGCCGACCGCTTCGTAAACAGCCTGAAACTCCTGAGTCACCTGGCCAACGTCGGGGATTCAAAATCGTTGATTATCCATCCGGCCTCGACAACGCACCAGCAGTTGTCGGAACACGAGCAGGCGGCCGCCGGTGTAGAACCGGGCTTGCTGCGTGTATCGGTTGGTACGGAGCATATCGACGACATTAAAGCTGATTTTGAACAGGCCTTTGCTCAGCTGTAGGCCTGCGGCATATTGTTAGATCTACCTACGGTCAGCCGGCGAAAGCCGGCTGACCGAAACTGTTTAAGTTTTGAACTACTTCGACTACAAATATTCTTTCCCTCTCGAAGCGGGCGGAACGTTGCCGGGCTTTCGGCTGGCTTATACCACCTATGGTACGTATAATCCTGAAGATCCGAAAAATGTGATCTGGATCTGCCATGCCCTTACCGGCAATGCCGATCCGGCCGACTGGTGGAGCGGGTTAGTGGGTCAGGGAAAGTTTTACGACCCGGCTCAGCATTTCATCATCTGTGCCAACGTCATTGGCTCCTGTTACGGGTCTACCGGCCCGCTCTCGGTTAATCCGGAAACGGGCGAACCGTTTTATCACGATTTCCCGACCATTACCATCCGTGACATGGTCAACGCGCTGGACCTGCTGCGGCAGGAACTGGGTATTGAAAAAATATACAAGCTTATCGGCGGTTCATTGGGTGGGCAACAGGCGGTTGAATGGGCCATTCTGCACCCGCGCCTGGTCGAAAACCTGATCCTGATTGCGTCAAATGCAGTTTTTTCGCCCTGGGGCATTGCCTTTAATGAGTCGCAGCGGATGGCGATTGAAGCCGATCCGACCTGGTTCCAACGCCGCGACGATGCGGGCGTGAACGGTATGAAAGCTGCACGCTCGATGGCTCTGATTTCGTACCGCAACTATGATACCTATGGCTTTACACAGGCCCTGGATAACAACGAGCAACTGACGGGTTACAAGGCTGCCAGCTACCAGCGGTATCAGGGTGAGAAAATTGCCGCGCGCTTTAATGCCTTTACCTATCGGGTGCTGACAACGGTGATGGATTCCCATAACGTGGGCCGTAACCGGGGCAGTATCCTGAATGCCCTGGCACAAATTAAAGCCAATACGCTGGTGGTCGGTATCCGCTCGGATATTCTGTTTCCGCCGTCGGAGCAGCAGTTTCTGGCCCGGCATATCCCGAATGCGGTGTATGAAGAAATTGATTCGCTGTACGGACATGACGGGTTCCTGATTGAGTTCAAGCCATTGGCGGGACTGATCAGGAAATGGATGAACAGCATCGGACAGGCAAAGAAAAAAGAACAGCAAAGCGCGTAACGAGGGAATGTTCTGGTACGAAGAAGAAGTCCGGCAGCTTGAACGAAAAGTAACGAATAAACCACCCCTGGTTGGCCGGACAGTATTTTACGGCAGCTCATCGATCCGGTTATGGTCGTCGCTGGCGGCAGATTTTCCGGAGAAAAAAACGCTGAATCTGGGCTTTGGCGGTTCTACACTGGCGGCCTGCACGTGGTTTTTTGAACGGCTGGTGGTGCCGGCCAAACCCTCGTCCATCGTATTCTACGCGGGCGACAATGACCTGGGCGATAACCGTCATCCCGAAGAAGTCTACCTGTTTTTCTGCACGCTGGTCGATAAAGTGGCGCAGCACCTGCCCGGCACCCCGCTGGTTTACCTGGCCATTAAGCCAAGTCCGGCGCGGTGGGCCATTGTCGACCGGATCCATTATACCAACAAAATTATTTCCGAAAAAATACAGGAATTGCCTCATTGTCAGTTTGTTGATCTCTACACGCCTATGCTGAACAATCATGGATTGCCGCGGCGGGAGCTGTATGAGGCCGACGGACTGCACCTGAACCCGAAAGGGTACGCGCTGTGGCGGGATGTGTTGTTGACGAGCGCCGTTGCTTTTTAACGATTTCTTTACAACCGATTACCCGAAAACTACCGAAATTCGGCCGTTGAACCGAACTTGTTATGCACCGCGAGTATCACGAATGGTATAGCCCGAATCTCGGCCGGAAGATGGAGATGTTAATCTTCGGGCATGCCGGTGCCCGGGTGCTGGTGTTTCCGACGCGTTGCGGCCGGTTCTACGAATACGAAAATTTCGGGCTGGTGGAGGCATTGGCCGACAAGATCAATAACGGCTGGATACAGCTGTTCTGTGTCGATAGCATTGATGCGGAGAGTGTGTATAACGTATATGCACCGCCCAATGACCGGATCAGGCGGCATTTACAGTACGAGCAGTATATTCTGGACGAGGTATTGCCGCTGACGCGGGTGAAAAACGATCAGCCGTTTATGATCTCGCATGGTTGCAGCCTCGGCGCGTTCCATGCCATGAACATTGCCCTGCGGCACCCGCATCTGTTTGGCCGGGTTGTTGCATTCAGTGGCCGGTATGATTTGTCAATGGCTGTCGATGATTTCCGGGGGCTGTTCGACGATGAATATAACGAAGACATTTACTTCAATACGCCGATTCACTTCCTGCCTAATTTACAGGAAGAATATACCCTGAACCTCATCCGCCGGATGCAGATTACCTTTACCATCGGTGATCAGGATCCGTTCCTTGGTAACAACATGGCCCTCCGCGACATCTTCCACGAAAAACAGATTCCTCACGAATTCTACGTCTGGCAAGGCCGCGCCCACAAAGCCAAATACTGGCACAAAATGGTACAGATGTACCTTTGATAAAGAGTGAAAGGGCGAAAGAGTGAAAGAGCGGTATCACTCAACCACTCTTTCATTCTTTCGCCCTTTCACTCTTTAAATCATTTTATGTATCTGAAATCCTCATTGCCTTGTAGCGCGAGGAGCGTCTGGTACATGAGCTGGATCACCGACTGTACGTCGTCTTTGTGGACGGTTTCGACGGTGGTGTGCATGTACTTCAACGGCAGCGAGATCAGGGCGGAGGCGATGCCTTCGGTGGCGTAGGCAAACGCATCGGTATCCGTACCGGTCGACCGGCTGACGGCCTGCCGCTGGAAGGTAATGCTGTT
>NZ_CAMFHL010000194.1 GCF_945952095.1 uncultured Arsenicibacter sp.
ACTGCCGGCAGACGCTGTTTTCGTCCATTAAGACGCTGCGTCTGTCGACCGGACGGCAGAATTCATCGATTTTTACCGGCGGTGCGTTAAACAACCGGTGGCTTCATAGTGTCTAACTTTTTGTTCAACCACTGGATAAGCTGGTTTGTACCGGCGGAAGGACAGGAAACTAAAAATCCTAAACCTTCATGTAAGCTGGTCAGTTTGAACAATAACCGTAAGTAAGTCAGCACTTAAACGACAAAAAACGATGAAAACGATTCGCAATTTATTCATACTTACACTGGCCCTTGTGCTAACAGTCGATGTATCAAGCTTCGCGCAGCGTCGTAAATGGAGCCCGCAGGCTCGTGGTACGGTGATTGGTGCAGCGGCCGGTGGCGCCGCCGGTGCCATTATCAACAAACGGAACCGTGTAGTTGGTGGTGTTATTGGTGGTGTGGTCGGCGGAGCCGCCGGGTATGCCATCGGTAAACATCAGGATAACAAAAACAAAGCCCGTGCCCGCGCCGCAGCTGAACGGGCTGCCGCCGAACGCGCCGCCACTGAACGGGCCGCACTTGCCAAAGCCGAGGCGGCTAAAAAACCATTACCGGCAACACCGGCTAATGCAGCGGTCAATGCGGCTGCACAGGCACCGGTCTACAGCGCCGTAGCCAGTCCGGCGGCCTATGTTAATACGGCGGTTTATCTGCCTAATAACACTGTCGGCGATCAGTCGGCCCCCTATGGTTCGTCGGAATACCGGCGGAAAAGCTGGTAATCAGACAGGCATCCGGCAAGGTGCCGGATGCCGTTTTTCATCATTCACAAAAAGCTCAACATCATGAAATCATTTCTTTGGCTTGTTTTCGCAACAGCCCTCTTAACGTCCTGCTCAAAATCGGGCGACGCTGTTAATGTAACAGACCTGAATCAGCAGTTTATTTCGGCATGGAACAACAAGGAAGCCGACAAAATCATTGGCTTTCTGGCCGAGGATGTCCAGTTTGTTCAGGGTAACGCCCATTATAAAGGTAAGTCCGAAGTTGGCAGCAAATGGGTACGGGAAACGCTCCCGACGCTCAACGACCTGAAAACGAATGTCATCAGCTCAACCGTTGATGAAAAAACAGCCTACGAAGCCGGTACGTTCTCGGTCGATGTATTGCCGGAAACGCCCGACCAGCCGCACGGTATCGGCGAAGGGAATTTTATGCTGCTCTGGAAAAAAGGCGATGACAATACCTGGAAGCTTAGTTACGCCCAGCTGGAAGATTTACCGGTTCAGGTGAAACGATAAAAAAAAGCCGGTGCAATGCTCCGGCTCTTTTCACCTAACCTATGAGATGAGAAATTATAGTTTATGTCTTTCCAGTAAGTTCTTTGCAAAAGTAAGGCCGCCCAAAGCCGTATTTTAGCGCATAACTACGCGATGATAAAATTCGGTGTTTTTCGGGTAAGCTTACTACGTAAAACTACGCATTCCGTTCGGGAAAATTACGGCATTTCTTCATGTGATATACCAACAGGGCCATTTATGCTACATATTTGAGGAAACTACGACTAAATCCCTCAAGACAGTGAAAGACGTAAAAGAGCCATTTCCGTTTGACCGCGCCGGCCGGCAGTTTAAAACACATGAGGTCCGTCCCCGCATCGAAGAGTATCAGAAGGAGTTTCCGGACCCTGCTACCCGTATCAACGCTGAAGCGTTCAGCAAGGAAGTATTCGAGCAAATTTTCAGTAACGACGAATGCCGCGGCATCCGGGTGTACTACGGCCGGAAAGACGGTAAGCCAAGCCTGATTATGGTGGGTATCGATAAACATGGTAATGACATCCACCGTGTACCGAAAGGCCTGAAGGATATGCCGGGCGATGATGACTCCGGTACCTACGGCGATGGGATGCCATGCCCCACACATTGTTCAGGAGGTCAATAATTAACCGTTTATGTGGGATACTATACTAAGCAGTGCCCAAAAATATCCCCTCGACTACATTGAAGACATACTGGTATTACTGCCGGTCGTGATTGGTTTTTATCGTTGGCAATACGAAGAAAAAGCAATCCGGCTGGCAGTGATCTACTTTTTATTGTCCTTCCTCAAAATAAACCTGACGATCTGGTATGCCCTGAACGGCTGGCACAACCTCCACATCTACAACGGATCGATTCTGATTGACATTCTCCTCCTGGGCGGAATTTATGATCAGGCGGCCTCCTTCCCCACCCAACGCTTCTGGATTCGCCTGCTGACGGGCCTGGCCTTTGTATCCGTCGCCATCAGTTTCCGGATCGACCTGAAAGCCAATGAGTTTTCGGCGTTCGGCCATGCCATTTTCCGGCTGATGATTATCGTAATTATCCTTATTACCTTTTCGTGGTGGATGACCCAGCTACGGGTTCGCAATCTGTTGGTTTATCCGCTTTTCTGGCTCAGTGCCGGGCTACTGCTCTATAGTACAGGCACCTTCTTCATTTATCTTTTCAGTCAGTACGCCTTCACCGAACACGAGGCCGAGCGCTTCGACTTTTACTGGAAAACCAACCAGATTCTCTACATCCTGCTCTGCATCTTCGCGACCGGCAGCTTCTGGGTCAGCAAATACAACCAGAACAACCTCGCGTAACCTAACCGGCACACGCCGCATACTTATCTGATTAATATCATATTTCGCCGCTGATACCCATCATGTAGCCACAGAGGGGCGGGCGGTAGCTTTGTGTATCCAAAACGACAAAGCTATGGCTGCTATCTATGTGCTTATCACCTTTAGTCTGATTGTAGCCGGGGGATTCCTGGGTGCTTTCGTCTGGTCGGTCCGGCGAGGGCAATTCGACGACGACTACACGCCTTCGGTCCGGATCCTGTTCGACGATAACGAAAATCCTTCTTCCGTCCTATAATTACTCAGTGCCATGATTCAAAAAGACTTGTTGAAAGAAACCGCCGGCGGAGGCGTTGCAACCGACCTGCCACCGGCCCCCGGTCACCGGGACCCGGCGCAGGCCCGTCCGGTGGATCTGGAGCAATTTTCCTACGACAACACCATTGTCCGGAACTTTGCCGTTGCCACGCTGATCTTTGGCTTTATCGGTATGCTGGTTGGGGTATTAGCCGCTTTCCAGCTGGCTTTCCCAAGCCTCAACTTCGGTATACCGTATACAACCTTCGGCCGCATTCGGCCACTGCACACCAACGCGGTGATCTTTGCCTTTGTCGGTAACGGTATTTTCACCGGTGTGTATTATTCGATGCAGCGCCTGCTGAAAGCACGGATGTTCAGCGATACCCTCAGCAAAATTCACTTCTGGGGCTGGCAGCTGATCATTCTGGCCGCTGCGCTGTCGCTGCCGCTGGGCCTTACAACCGGTAAGGAATATGCCGAGCTGGAATGGCCGATTGATATTGCCATTACCCTGATCTGGGTCGTGTTCGGTATCAACATGTTCGGTACCATCATCAAACGCCGGATTGAGCATATCTACGTCGGTATCTGGTTCTACATCGCTACCCTCGTAACGGTTGCCGTGCTGCACATCGTGAACTCCGTTGAGCTGCCGATCAGCCTGACAAAAAGCTACTCATGGTATGCCGGTGTACAGGATGCGCTGGTGCAGTGGTGGTATGGTCACAACGCGGTGGCATTCTTCCTGACAACGCCGTATCTGGGCCTGATGTACTACTTTCTGCCAAAAGCAGCCGGTCGCCCGGTGTACTCATACCGCCTGTCTATCGTTCACTTCTGGTCGCTGATCTTCCTGTATATCTGGGCGGGTCCTCACCACTTGCTGTACACCTCGCTGCCAGACTGGGCCCAGTCGCTGGGGGTTGTGTTCTCGATCATGCTGATTGCTCCGTCGTGGGGTGGTATGGTGAACGGGCTGATGACCCTGCGCGGTGCCTGGGATAAAGTCCGTGACGATGTGGTGCTGAAATTTATGGTTGTGGCCGTTACAGCCTACGGTATGGCTACGTTTGAAGGCCCGATGCTGTCGCTGAAAAACGTAAATGCCATCAGCCACTTTACCGACTGGACCGTAGCCCACGTACACGTTGGCGCCCTCGGCTGGAACGGCTTCCTGACCTTCGGTATGCTTTACTGGCTGTTCCCTCGTCTGTATGGAAAACCGCTGTTCTCGACCAAAATGGCCAATTTCCACTTCTGGGTCGGCACACTGGGTATCCTGTTCTATGCCGTTCCGATGTACTGGGCCGGTTTCATGCAGAGCTCAATGTGGAAAGCCTTTACCCCTGAAGGATTCCTGAAATACCCGAACTTCCTGGAAACCGTTACGGCGCTCAAACCATTGTATGCCCTGCGCGGTATCGGCGGGGTACTGTACCTGGGTGGTTTCGTGGTGGGTTGCTACAACCTGGCGAAAACAGCCCTGTCCGGCAAACTGATTCCGGAAGAGTCAACGCAGGCGGCCCGTCTGTTCCATGCAACCCACGAAAAAGGTGAGTTCTGGCACCGTGCCCTCGAACGCCGTCCGATTCAGTTCATGGTACTGTCTCTGGTGATTGTGCTGATCGGCGGGCTGGTCGAAATCATCCCGACGTTCATGGTTGAATCGAACGTACCGACCATTGCCAGTGTCCAGCCGTACACGCCGCTTGAGTTACACGGCCGTGACCTGTACATCCGCGAAGGCTGCTATACCTGCCACTCGCAGATGGTCCGTCCGTTCCGCGATGAGCTGGAACGCTACGGCGAATACTCGAAAGCCGGTGAGTTTGTGTATGATCACCCGTTCCAGTGGGGATCGAAACGGACCGGTCCGGATCTGCACCGCGTTGGTGGTAAGTACCCTGATTCATGGCACTACAACCACATGGAAGACCCGACCAGTATGTCGCCGGGCTCGATTATGCCAACCTATGCCTGGCTGCTCGACAACGACCTGGATATTTCGAACACAGGGGATAAAATCAACGCCATGCGTACGCTGGGGGTACCTTACTACGACGGCTACGAAAAATACGCCAATGAAGACCTGAAAAAACAGGCCGGTAAAATTGTCGCGAACCTGAAAGGTGCCGGCATTAAGGCAAATCCGAATAAGGAGATCATTGCCCTCATTGCTTACCTGCAACGGCTGGGTACTGATATCAAAGCAAACCCCGAGAATCCTGAGACGAAATAAACATTGACCCGATTATGAAATTCCGTCATTATCTAGAATCAATTACCGGCGTGAGTGTTTACCCGATGTTCTCGCTCCTGCTGTTCGTTGCCTTCTTTCTGATCCTGTTGTGGATGGTGTTCCGGATGACCCGCCGGGAAGTAAACGGGATGAAAAACATTCCGTTCCAGGCCAATCTGCTGCCGTTATTACTTCTGACGGTGGAAGCACCCGGCACCGAAGAATTTGTGCAGTATCTGTTACTGGCGCTGCTGCTGATCGTTGCGTTGTTTGTGATTGGCCTGCTGGTTGCCATTGTGGCCCTGATGCGTAAGATCATTAATGTAAACGAACCAGCCACTGCGGCAAACACGTATGCCGAGCCGGAAGGCAATGGCCTGAGCCGCTGGTGGAAACGCTTCGGCGGGGTAAACTATGCGATTTCGGAAGAGCACAAGCTCATGATGCAGGACCATGAATATGACGGCATCATGGAACTCGACAACCGGATGCCGCCGTGGCTGCAGTTCCTGTTCTCGACTACCATCCTGTTTGCGCTGATCTATCTGGTACACTACCACATTACCCGAACAGGTGATTTGCAAATGGCCGAGCTGGACAAAACCATGCAGATTGCCAGTGCTGAGAAAGAAGCCTATCTGAAAAAGGTAGCCGCTAAAATCAACGAAAATACGGTAGCACCGGTGGCCGACAAAGCCCAGCTGGCCGAAGCAAAAACTATGTTTGAGCAGAAATGTGCTGCCTGCCACGGTGCAAAAGGCGAAGGTGGTGTCGGGCCCAATCTGACGGACGAATACTGGCTGCACGGTGGTGGTATCCACAATGTGTTCAAAACCATCAAGTATGGCGTGCCCGACAAAGGGATGATCTCGTGGCAGAATCAGATGACGCCGATTGACATGCAGAAAATCGCCAGCTACATTCTGACCATTAAAGGTACGAACCCGCCGAATGCGAAAGCTCCACAAGGAGAAGTTTACAAGGAAGAAGCCACCAAAGAAGTAGCGCTTAAATAATACCGCGACCAGGGGCACGCTTTACAGCCTCGCGTGCTCCTGGTTTGCCAAGTACACTGCCACCGGACGATGGCAGAACTGATATTCTCCCATGACCGCCGAACCATCAACTAATCACCTGCCAAACGACCATACGGATGATTCTTTCCGCGATCACATCTCGATCGTTGACGAAGCAGGCCACCGGATTTGGCTCCATCCAAAGAAACCCAGAGGAAAATGGTATCGCTACCGCTCTATATTTACTGCCGTACTGTTAGTGGTTCTGGTAGCGGTACCGTTCCTTCGGATCAACGGCGAGCCGCTGGTTCTCTTTAATTTTTTCGAACGCCGGTTCATTGTCTTCGGCGTTACCTTCTGGCCTCCCGACTTCTGGATGTTCGGGCTGGCCATGGTATCCTTCGTTGTGTTCGTCGCGCTTTTTTCCAGTGTTTACGGCCGTTTGTGGTGTGGCTGGGCCTGCCCGCAAACGCTCTTCATGGAAATGGTATTCCGTCGGATTGAATACCTGATCGACGGTGATGCCCCTAAACAAAAAGCACTGGAAGCAGCCCCGTGGACAGGTCAGAAGCTGGCAAAACGGGCGCTGAAATATACAATCTTTCTGGCCATCTCGTTTTTTGTGGCCAACCTGATGCTGTCGTACCTGATTGGTACCGACGAACTGCTGAAGGTCATTACCGATACACCAGCCCACAATTGGGGCTTATTCATTGCCATTCTGGTCTTTACGGGCCTGTTTTTCTTTTCGTTTACCTGGCTGCGCGAACAGGCCTGCACCATCGTATGTCCGTATGGCCGCCTGCAAAGCGTCCTGACCGATAAAAAATCCCTGACGGTTGCCTACGATTACCGCCGGGGCGAGCCACGGGGCAAGCTGCGGAAAAATACCGACCGCCAGATCGGCGACTGCATCGACTGCAAGCAATGCGTGTTTGTCTGCCCGACCGGTATCGACATCCGCAACGGCGCTCAGCTGGAGTGTGTACAGTGCACAGCCTGCATCGACGCCTGCGACTCCATCATGGAGACGGTGAACATGCCAACCGGCCTGATCCGGTACACCACCGAAGAGTCTATACAAACCGGGAAGCCGCAGCGGTTTCCGATGCGGGCCATCGGCTACAGCGCCATTCTGATGATCCTGTGGGGCGTACTCGGCTTTGCGCTTGTTACCCGGACCGACACCCGCACGAACATCCTGCGGGCGCCCGGATCGCCGTACCAGGAGCTGGCCAACGGAAGCATTCAGAACCTGTATACCTATAAAATTTTCAACCGGACCAACGGTGTCTTAAAACCCGAAATCCGGCTGGAAGGCATCAAGGGTACGCTTCAGTTTGTCGGTAATCCGCCGGCAGCGATTCAGAAAGGGCAGTCGTGCGAAGGATCGGTATTCATCTTGCTGCCGGCCAGCGCCCTGAACAAACGTAAAACCGAACTTACGTTAACGGTTACGACCACCGGTACCAAACCGGAAACCGTTACAACGACATTCATTGCACCGGAGAGGTAAATCATTTAACTGATAACATTATGAAACTGCATTGGGGTTGGGGAATCGGATTGTTGTATGGCGGATTCGTGGCCATGATCGGCGTATTGGTTAGTCTGAGCATGAACCAGAAAATTGATCTGGTCACCGAAAAATATTACGACGAAGAGATTCAGTACCAACAAAAAATAGACCGGATTAACCGGACAAGGGCGCTGAAAACGCCGGTTCAGTGGCATATAGACGGCAACCGGCTGCTTGTCGACTTTCCGGACGTACCGGGCAAACCAACCGGTACCATCCATTTTTACTGCCCTGCCAACAGCAAAAACGACCGGACCGTCACCATCACGGACCAGCATCAGGTGCTGGGGCTGGAAAGTTTGCCGAAAGGCCATTACAAACTCCAGATCGACTGGAAAGCCGGTGATCAGGCGTACTGGAACGAAGGCGTTGTGAACAGGCCTTAACAACCAACCACTATGATTTACCTTGGTTTCACCCTTGGTTTACTGAACAGCCTCCACTGCCTGGGTATGTGCGGGCCCCTCGTCTGGGCCCTCACCGCTCAGGGAGGGCGGTTCAGCGCGCGGACCTGGCCATCGGTAACAGCCTATCACATTGGCCGTATCGGCGTTTACAGTGTGCTGGGCGTTATTGCCGGCAGTCTCGGGCATCTGGTTAGCTGGGCAGGCTGGCAAAGTTATCTGGCTATTTTTGCCGGGGTTATGATGCTGCTCGGTGCGGTAGGTCGGCTGCCGCACATTGCGTCCTCACGTCTGAGCAGCTGGCTGCACAAAGGCCACCGGCTCTTTGCCGGCAAGCCGCACCCGATGGCCCGTCTGGCCGTAGGTGCCCTCAACGGGTTGCTGCCCTGCGGGCTGGTGTATGGCGCAATGGCGGGTGCCAGTGCAACCGGTACGGCTCAGGAAGGCGCCCTGTTCATGGCCTTATTCGGTGCCGGAACGTTGCCGGCCCTGTTGCTGATGCAGGCCATCCGGCCACAGATTGAGCGGTTGTTTTCGGCCCGCATCCGGCAGTGGGCTCCTATCGGCCTGCTGCTTGTGTCAATTATCCTGCTGAGCCGAGGCTTTCAGCATATTTCATTCACTCATCCGTTTGGCGTTGCGGATGAAATTCCGGTATGTCACGGTAAATAAAAGCCCGCACCGCATGGCAGTACGGGCTTTATAACGCTCTTATGTATACGCATCAGGAAAAAGTAGCCACTTCTGAGGTGACCGGTATCTGCCGGACGGCCTGTGCGGCACTATTCATTTCCCGCAGTTTAGCATATTTTACAACCGGATACATGGCCGAGAAAAGCGACCACATAAAGCCGGGGTATCCGTTCAGTACGTTCCGCTTCACCACATACTCCCGTACAAACGAAAACGGCATCCGGAACGCGATTTTAGCGATTGACGTCTGCTTACCACGGGCCGACAAATCCTGCGCCCCAGCCGTTGTATAGCGGTTAAACTTCTCGAAATACTCATGGATGGAAGCATAGCTGTAGTGCAGGCAATGATGCTTCAGATTAGCAACCTTCCCGTTCAGCAGCACATCTTCGTGCACACGGTTAACGTTGTAAGTACCATACCGCCGGTTAAATAAGCGCAGGTGGCGCATTTTGTATTCGCCGCCATAGCGCATGAGCTGGTTCAGGAAGACCAGTGAGATCGGGACCTTGTATCCGGCAATGTCCGGTTCAGTACCGACACGCGCCAGGATTTCATCGCGCAGCGCGGGGGTTACGACCTCATCACAGTCAACGACAAAGACCCAGTCGTTGTGTGCCTGCCGGACAGCAAATCCCTTTTGCGTACCGAATCCATCAAAATCACGGTGCATAACACGGCAGCCGAATGATGTTGCAATGGCAATGGTCTGATCCGTACTTCCCGAATCAACCACGACAATTTCATCACACCAGGAAAGGGCACGCAATACCTCTGCCAACACCCGCTCAGAGTTGTAGGTAATCATGACTGCACTGATCGCAGCCGTTTTGTGCATAAACATGCGTTACGGATCTTTTAAACTTGCCAGATAAGATTAGATAGCACAAATATAAGTAGCCAAACAGATACAACCAATTGTTACCATATTTTGTTATTCGCCCACAACACGTTGATTATCAAAGGCAAGTACCGAAATTAGAATATTTCTAAGAATAAACTAATCCGCTTCTAAGCAAGTAGCTGAAAGCCTAGAGGTTATAATTTTCCATCATTTACTGTTTACTACGAATCACATTTTTTGCCTTGCGAATGCCTCAGAATGGGTTAACTTTGTTAGCGATTTGAATGCTTCTTTCCGCTGCCCGGTCGGGGCAGCCCGTCACTATAATTAACAGATACATGATACAGAACGCTGTGGTTGAGCCAATCCTCGAAGAGGACAAAAGCCGGTTTGTGCTTTTTCCGATTAAGCATGATGACATCTGGCAGATGTACAAGCAGCACGAGGCTTCTTTCTGGACCGCTGAAGAAATCGACCTGTCACAGGATTTGAAAGACTGGGACACGATGACTGATGGCGAGCGGCATTTTATCTCCCACGTCTTAGCTTTCTTTGCCGCATCGGATGGTATTGTCAATGAGAATCTTGCGGTTAATTTCCTCTCAGAGGTGCAGTATGCCGAAGCCAAATGCTTCTACGGTTTCCAGGTAATGATGGAAAATATCCACTCGGAAACCTATTCGTTGCTGATTGACACCTACATCAAGGATCCCGTCGAAAAAGACCGGATGCTGAACGCCATTGACACCATTCCTTGTGTGCAGAAAAAAGCCGAGTGGGCACTGCGCTGGATTGACAACGGTTCATTCGTGGAGCGTCTGATCGCTTTTGCGGCCGTTGAAGGTATTTTCTTCTCGGGTTCTTTCTGCTCGATTTTCTGGCTGAAAAAACGGGGGCTGATGCCGGGTCTGGCGTTCTCAAACGAGCTGATCTCCCGCGATGAAGGATTGCACCGTGATTTTGCGTGTATGCTCTACACCGACCACATCCGCAACAAACTGCCGGAATCGTCGATCTACGATCTCATTAAGGATGCTGTTGCCATCGAGCAGGAGTTCGTCAGTGACGCCCTGCCGGTATCACTGATCGGGATGAACGCCGACCTGATGAAGCAGTACATTGAGTTTGTCGCTGATCACCTGCTGGTATCGCTGGGCCTGAAAAAGCTGTACAACGTTACGAATCCGTTCGACTTTATGGATATGATCTCACTACAGGGTAAAACCAACTTCTTCGAGAAGCGCGTGGGTGAATACCAGAAAGCCGGTGTTATGGCCGGTACCAAAGAACGGGATGCCGCTAAATTCTCGGTTGACGAAGATTTTTAAGCAACACACCTTATGTATTCGAAGCCGGAGCCTGACCACTCCGGCTTTTTTGTGCCCCCTGAAAGCCGGACCACACACAGTGTCGGGATTAATCCTATCTTGATATTTATTTTAGACCCGTTACCCTTCATCCTTTTCCTATGTCTGAGTTTAAACCCTTTATTCCGGCCGACCAGTCGCCGGCGGAATTTACCCTGAAAGCCATTCTGACCGGAGCCCTTTTCGGCGTTTTGTTCGGGGCGGCTACCGTTTACCTGTCGCTGAAAGCCGGGCTATCGGTTTCGGCTTCCATTCCGATTGCGGTACTCGCCATCTCCCTGGGCCGGCGCTATCTGGGCACGACCATTCTCGAAAACAACATTATCCAGACTACTGGCTCGGCCGGTGAGAGTATAGCGTCCGGTGTGGTATTCACCCTGCCGGGCTTTCTGTTTCTGAGCCAGACCGAGGCGGGGCAAAGCATCGGGGCTGATTTCTTTAATTACTGGACCATTCTGACGCTCGCCATCCTAGGCGGTCTGCTGGGCACGCTGATGATGATTCCGCTCCGTAAATCGCTGATCGTCGACGAACACGGCAAACTCCCCTATCCCGAAGGTACCGCCTGTGGTTCAGTGCTGATTGCCGGGGAGCGCGGCGGCGATTTTGCCAAAACGGCCTACCAGGGCTTAGGTGTGGCTCTACTCTATGCGTTCCTGCAAAAGGTACTGCACGTCATTGCCGAAGTGCCGGTCTGGGCAACCAAACAGGCGAACCGTTATTTCCCGTCGGCCCAAGTGTCGGGTGAGATTACGCCGGAGTACCTGGGCGTGGGGTATATCATTGGCTTCCGCATCTCGGCAGTACTGGTCGGTGGCGGTATTCTGGCCTGGCTGGGGCTTATTCCGCTGCTGGCCACGCTGGTGCCGGGCGACATCATTGCGGCCCAGCTTGTAAAACTCGGCTACCTGACCAGTCTGACCACGGCCGGTGGCCCGGGCAGCTGGAACCCCGAAACGCATGTTTTTGGTGATACGGCCGCGGCTATTTACCGCGCCTACATCCGGCAGATCGGCGCCGGCGCCGTTACGGCCGGCGGCTTTATGACCCTCCTGAAAACCATTCCGACCATTGTGGCATCGTTTAAGCAAAGCCTGGGTGGCAACCGTTCACTGGGCGCCGGGGAGACGTCAGCCAAACGGACGGAGCAGGATTTATCGTTTAAAATTGTGGCTGCCGGTAGCCTGGCACTGGTCCTGCTGATGGTAGTTATGCCGCAGATTCCGGGCGATACCATCCTGACCAAGCTCCTGCTCGGCATACTGGTAATCGTGTTCGGGTTCTTCTTCGTTACCGTTGCAAGCCGGATTGTGGGCCTGATCGGATCGTCGTCGTCGCCGGTATCGGGGATGACCATTGCAACCATCATGGGCACGGCACTGATTTTTATCGCGTTCGGTCTGACCGGCAAAGCGTTTGAGCCGGCGGTACTGGTAGTAGGTGGTATGATCTGTATTGCCGCCGCTACGTCGGGCGCCACGTCTCAGGATTTGAAAACCGGCTATCTGGTGGGTGCCACGCCGAAATACCAGCAGATGGCGTTGTTTATCGGAGTCATTGTTTCGTCGCTGGTAATCGGAGCCACGGTGAAAATTCTGGATACGCCGACGCCCGATCTGGTAGCGCAGGGCATCACCCACGCCATCGGCAGCGACAAGTTTCCGGCCCCGCAGGGCACGCTGATGGCGACCCTCATCAAAGGATTGCTGTCGTTTAACCTCGACTGGCAGTTTGTACTGGTGGGTGCATTTTTTGCCTTTGTCTTTGAGCTGTGCGGCGTGAGTGCGCTGGCGTTTGCCGTGGGCCTCTACCTGCCGTTATCGACAACATTGCCGATTTTTGCCGGTGGTCTGGTAAAAGCCATTGTCGAGCGTAAGGATAAAAACAACCCGCAGGCCGAAGAAGACGCTGACCTGAGCCGTGGTAACCTGTTCTCGACAGGATTGGTGGCCGGTGGTGCCCTGGCGGGTGTAGCCGTGGCCTTACTTTCAGTTAACGATAACGTGTTTAATGCCCTGGCCAGCATTTCGCTGGAACACGGACTTACCGGCATTTTGGGCACAGAAGGCTATATGCTGCTGGGCGCGCTGTCGTTTGCCGGGCTCGCTGCCATGGTCTGGCGCATCGCGACGAAGTAGTGTTTTCAGGATCTTTCCCAAAGCAAACTCCCCGAAAGTTTTAAACTTTCGGGGAGTTAATACAAGTATCTATCCAAACAATTCCGACGACAGGTAACGGTCACCGCGGTCGCAGATGATGCAGACAATGACGCCCGATTCCAGCTCCTGTGCTAACTGCAACGCCGCCCACGTTGATCCGCCGCTGCTCATGCCGGCGAACACGCCTTCCTCCTTCGCCAGCTGACGGGTTGTCAGCGTAGCATCTTCCTGCGAGACCTCGATAACACGGTCAACACGCTGCGGATCAAAGATTTTCGGTAAATATTCCTGCGGCCATTTCCGGATGCCCGGGATCGACGAACCATCCGTTGGCTGACATCCGACAATCTGAATGTCCGGATTTTGTTCTTTCAGAAAGCGGGATGTCCCCATGATCGTACCGGTTGTCCCCATGGATGAGACAAAATGTGTCACTTGTCCGGCCGTGTCGCGCCAGATTTCCGGGCCGGTTGTCCGGTAGTGAGCCAGGTAGTTATCGGGGTTGGCAAACTGATTCAGCATCAGGAAACCACCTTTCTGCACCTGCTCTTCGGCATAGTCCCGCGCACTCTCGATGGTTTCGGTCAGGGTTACGGTTGCGCCGAAGGCTTCCATCGTCAGAACCCGCTCGCGGGTTGAATTTTTAGGCATTGCCAGCTCAATATCAACCCCGAACAGACGCGCGATCATGGCCAGCGCAATGCCGGTATTGCCACTCGTTGCCTCAATCAGCTTCATGCCCGGCTTCAGGTCACCACGGTCCAGCGCACCACGGATCATGCTGTAAGCCGCACGGTCCTTGACGCTCCCGCCGGGGTTATTTCCTTCGAGTTTCGCCAGGATTTTAACGTTCGGATTGATACCCGCTGAAGCCGCCATGCGGTTGAGTTCGACGAGGGGCGTATTACCTACAAGGTCTAAGAGTGTAGCCATAATCAAAAAGGGGTTTGATAACGTCAACAGCCGGTCCGGTTTCAGAAGTTCAAAATTCATGAACTGTGTTAACGAGTCAAGCATTTGGCAAAGAAAATTTTGTCGGCTTGT
>NZ_CAMFHL010000195.1 GCF_945952095.1 uncultured Arsenicibacter sp.
AAAATATACCCCGCACCCGCTACTGCACCCGTTTATTGAGTGTTATTATATCTGGGAAAATAAGCGGCTCTCCGGTGCCGGACAAGGACTGTCCGGAATGGAAATTGAGTCTCCGCCTTCCGGATTCGGGTCTATCGTGTTTAATCCTGGAACGCCCTACTCGGTTAAGACGAGGCTGAGCGACCACATTGAGGGAGTGCCGGCTGCTTTTATTACCGGTCAGTCTACCCGGCAGTACCGGCTTTACCTGTCGGATAGCATCGACATGGTCGGTGTGGTGTTTAAACCGGCGGGCATCAGCAGTCTTTTCGGGTTACCCATGATTGAATTTGCCGACGAACGGATTTCCCTTGATGATGTACTCGGTCCGGTGGGCAGGCAGTTGCAGGAGCAGATCAGCCTTGCCCTCAGCTATGATGAACGGATTGCGGTTATTGAGCGATTCCTGCTGTTTCAGCTGATAAAAAAAGATATTACTCCGGACCGGATTGATCACACCGCGAACCTGATTGTTCAGCAGCGGGGGATAGTCAATCTGGATATCATTGCCGAAGCATCGTTTTTAAGCCGCCGCCAGTTTGAGCGAAGGTTTTTGCAGCGTGTCGGCGTGAGCCCGAAATATTATGCCCGTATCCGGCGGGTTGGTTATCTCTGTTCATTGCTGGCGGGGCAGCGGTGGCTGGTGCAGGACTGGCACGACCTGATTTACCGGTGTGGCTATTACGACCAGTCCCATTTTATCAGAGAGTTTACTGAATTTACCGGCAAAGCGCCGTCGCTGTACCTGAAAGCGAATACCGAGCTGGCCAACTACCTGCGTACCTGAGCGGCGAATGTCGCATTTATACAATCAGGGCGCCGGTCTCCCGGTTAGTTTTGGGGTAACTAATCGCCGGTACAATGAAAAAAAAACTAGTCATGCTGAGTCTGACGCTGGCGGCACTTACTGCCGATGAGCCGGTCAGTACATTAAACGGTGCATTCCGGCAGGTCCGGAATAAATACGGGACGATGACCGAATGGAAAACCCGTGATTCCGTTACGGTCATTAAAGTCTTCAGGGACGGATACTGGTTCGGGGCTTATTTCGATGATAAGCGCAACGGCCATACTTCCTTCAACGGGGCATGCGGTGGGACGTATGAACTCAAAAACGGCCGGTATGTCGAACACGTTGACTACTATTCGTGGGATTCAACGGCAGTGGGGAATACGTTTGTATTTGATTACAAAGTAACCCCGGCCGAATACCATCAGTTTGGCAAGATGAATTCTGAAAAATACAGGGATTATCCGATCAATGAAGTCAGTACGCGGATAACGGCAACAGATCCGCTGAAAAACAAAGGGCTCGAAGGCGTATGGCGGATGAAGGAAGGAGTCTGGAAAAACTCAAAACTCGGCGAAGGGAAATATAAGGATGTGGAAGTAATCAAACTATTCAGCTATCCGATGGCGGTGTTTGCCTATTTCAACCCGAAAACGAAAGCATTTGTGGGTGCGGGCGGGGTACAGTACCAATACGACGGGCAGACGCTGACTGAAGTCAACGAATTCTGGTCCTGGGCATCCGACGGCTCCCGCAAAGGATTTAAGCGCGCCCACCGGATTACGCTGACGGATGGCCGGTATGTCCAGACAAGCGAGGACGGTAATCTGCATGAACTATATGAACGACTGGATACCCGCATTAAATAAAACGACAACTCAGTAAATCTAAAACGACAAGCATATGGAAACGGTAAAAAAAGAATCTGTGTCGGAGCTGACCCGTAAAGGGGCCTGTATCGCTTTTTTCGAAGCCTACAGCGATCTTGACTCTGCCCGCATGATTAACCTCGCCACGCCAGAGGCAACGGTACATTTTCTGCCACTGGGTGAGAACGGGAAAGGTACGTTCTGGGAGTTTGGTAAAACAGTCTGGGAGCTGATCATGGATTGTTTTCCGGATGTAGACAATACAGTGGACACGCTTACCGCGGACGGCGATACGGTAACCTGCCGGGTGGCTATTTACGGGACGCAGCAAAAAGAGTTTATGGGCCTGCCAATTCATGGTAAGGTATTTAACAGCGACCACATTTTTGTCTTTCACTTCGACCAACAGGACCGCATTACCGCTCTGACAGTAGACTGGGATCATACCCGCTTTGTGGAGCAGCTGTCTGCCTGATCAGGCCTGCCAGTGTATGCCGCCTGCCTCATAGATTACCATCAACCGGATAATCATGGTTTTCTATGAGGCAAAATCATGGAAATCCATGAGGGCATCTATCTCACGGATTTCCCAACTTTGTCAGGCTATTTCTCTGGTTTACCTCATGACTCCGTTAAAACTGACAGCGCGTGAAAAAGAAGTATTACAGTTGATTTTTAATGAGCTGACAACCGGACAAATTGCGGCGGAACTGGGAATTACTGTTTCGACAGTCGAAACTCACCGCCGTAATCTGTTCCGGAAAGCCGGGGTCAGGAGTGCCATCGGGCTTGTGAAGGAAGCCTTAAAGCGGGGATTTTAGCAACTTACGATATTAAATATACACAGAATTACCTGATCACGCACATTACCCATTGCCACACTCCAAATAAAAGCGTATATACTGCCACGTTTACTTTTTGACTATGAAACCGGCTTATTTAACTACGTTGACATCGCTCAGGGGCATTGCTGCCATACTGGTTGTGTTTTTCCATTTTCACATTTTTGTGGCTCCGCTGACTAATCCGGCCGATTCAGAAATGATCCGTCACCTCTATCTGATGGTTGATTTCTTTTTTATCCTGAGCGGTTTTGTCATGGGCTATGTCTACGGTGACTGGTTCAGGACCGGTGTAATTAAGGCATCGTTTATGCGGTACATGGGCGCCCGGTTCGCCCGGATTTATCCCCTCCATCTGCTGACATTTCTATGGGTTTTCGGTATATATGTATGGATTATGAATGCAGGCGTAAAACTACAGGGAGGGGCAGAAATGGTTTTTTCACTCCCGGATGTTCCGTTGCATTTACTCCTGTTAAACGGATTTAATCAGGCCGTTACTGCTACGTGGAATACACCCTCATGGTCAATCGGGTCAGAATGGCTGATGTACCTGCTTTTCCCGTTTATGGTGCCGCTGTTCAGCCGCTCTTCCCTGCGGGTAAAAGCTGCCTTGCTGCTTGTTCCGCTTTCTGGCTATATCCTGCTGACATACCTCCAGCCCCCGATGCCCGATTATAAGGAGTGGCTGAAGACATTGCCTTATAATTTTGATGCGATTACTTTTCCGAAAAGCTTTATCCGTTGTTTCTGCGGTTTTTTGACGGGCATGATCTGTCTTGATGCCTATAGGGAACGGTGGATGTATGGTTTGCTGGGGAACGGCATGGTGTTAGCGGCCATTGGAACCGGTCTGTTAATCTGCTGGCATCTGAATGTACCGGATGCGTTGACGATCTGGACGTTTCCGCTACTCATTATCGGAACTGCCTACAATCAGGGACGACTGGCCAGGTTGCTGAACACCCGTGTTTTTCAGCGGCTCGGCGACTGGTCGTTCTCCATTTACATGGTCCATATTCCGGTCGTATTTACGTTTCTCGCGGTTGACTTAATCAGCAAGGTGCATGTGAAGAATCCGCCGGCGCCCGTGGGTGTGCACTATGGCATTTCCAATCTGATAACCTGTCTGGTGTTCGTGGCGATCGTACTGGTAGTGGCTTCACTGACGTATCGTTTTGTGGAGGTACCTGCCCGGAAACGACTGAATGCGGTTCTGGATCGTGAGAAACAGCAGTATGCTTTTAAGTAAGAAGATAACGCCAGATATGATCCCGACTGACCAAATTCGCTGCGATAACGAGACAATCGACATTTCAAGAATCGTCTGGCTGGAGGGCGACTGGAATTATACCCGCATCTACCTCATTGACCAGCCGGTCCGGTTAAGTGCCTACACATTAAAAAAGTACGAGCGAGAATTGGGGCAGTTTATCCGGATCAGCAAAAAGGCAATGGTAAATCCCGCGCACGTGTCGATGCTGCATACGGTTCCAGGCAGGTCCGGTAAGACCTGGCTCCAGTTGTGTAACGGCACATTCATTGAAGTTTCCCGGCGCCGGTGCAGTAGTGTAAAAGGCTTTTTTAATGTAATGAAGTGTAACGTAAATGTGGCAGTTCCTTTTTGACGGGTAAGCAAAAGGCAGTATCTTGGGCTTTGTATAAGGCGGGTTCGGCGGTAATCCGGCGGGTTTTGTGCCTGCCAGGGCTGACGTTCCCGGTTTTTGCACCTGACTTAGCCCAAACAATGAACACCGAAACGCCTCCCTCAACATCATCCCTTACCCCCGACGAACAGGCCAAACTGCGCGAACTTACCAATCAGAGCTGGAACCTTGAACTGGCCATTTCGGGTGTAGCCATGTTTGCGATCATCCAGTGGCCCGACCTGCTCGATTCCATCTTTTCGTATATCCAGTACAACTTCCTGAATAACAGTCCTGATTTTTCCGGCAGGCTGCCCGCCATGGCCTACAGCCTGTTCAAGGCGGCGAGCTATATGTTGTTCATGGCCTTTCTGGGTAATTTCATCCTGCGGGCCTTCTGGGTGGGACTGGTCGGCTTACAAGCTGTCTTTCCGGAAGGAATTCAGTATGACCGCCTGCCGATGTCAACCGGCTACACGCAGAAACGGCTGGCGGAGGAACTCGGTCCCCTTGACCGGTATATTCTCTGGCTCGACAAACGGAGTAATGTTTTGTTTGCACTGGCCTTCCAGGCTGCAATAATTGCCTTTGTGGTTGCTATCATGTACATACTGGCCCTCGGTCTGTACGTGTTTGTTAAACCGAATATTCCCGGAATCGCCTGGCTTATTTTAAACACATCGATTAATGTGTTCTTCTTTGGCGGTTCGCTGCTCATTCCGCTTTTATCGATCAAACGATTTCGTGACAATCCACGGGCAAACTACTGGCATTACCGGCTTACGAAGATGCTACAGATTGTTTACATGGGTGCGTACCGGCCAATGTCCTACATTTTGAATACGTTTCTGAGTAACATTCCTAAACAGAGACTCACCCGTGTCTATCTGACTTTTTACATGATATTCATGGTTATTTTTATGGTTGAGTTTGCCCATGATCAGTTGCAGGGAGAAAACCGGATCTCAATCCTGAACAGACGGCATCTCTTTACTGCCCGCGTCGATAGCCTGTATATCAACCCTGCGAACTATGACAACCAGCGTTCTGCGGACAGTTATGTTGATGCGGCGACCATACAGGCTGATGTCATCCGGGAGCCGTTTTTAAAGCTTTTTATTGCATACCCGAAAGCGCTGGATACACTGTTTAACCGGATTGCGGTTGAGCCTAAATGGCCTGATTCACTTCGGGGACCGGCCTTGCGGCAGCAATACGGTGTCTGGAGCAGCCAGCAGGTAAATAAACTGGTACAGATTGCGGTCAATGATTCGGTAATGGCGCAGCCGGGGCTTATCTTCACCCACGCCGGTCCGCTCGAACAGAAAGGCTGGCAAACGATACTGGTGCCGGGGAATCTCCGGATCGGCTATAACCTGCTCCGGATCACTATTGTGCCACCGAAGCCACAGGAATCGGAAGAACTGGTCAGTATTCCGTTCTGGTATGTACCCGAAAAGCTCACACAACCTGTGAGTGCACCGAATGCGCCGGCTACAGCAGCCCCGGCAGATCAGTCGGGCGCACAGTCCCGGAAGTTTCTGCGGCGTGTGTTACAGGGTAATGGTGCCCGTGGAGATGCTGGCGGCGGCGGAAATTAACGGACCGCTGACAGAGATAATTTCATAAAAAAAGCACAACCCCGATGAGGTTGTGCTTTTTTTATACTATTGGACGGGGAACGTCCCCGGATCACTGGCATCCGGGGACGAAAGAACCCCTAACAGTATAAAACTGTATATCGATCAGCCGGCTGGCTTAGTTTTCTTTTTCAGTCTGTGCTACCGCATCGCCTGTTGGCTGAGCCGTCTGCGGATTGCTGTTACCGCGCTGGATTTTGTAATTCCGCTCGGCCAGCGTTACCTGTGGCGTATGGTTTACTGATACACCGCCTACCGGTGCGGCACCTGGTACCGGCTGCTTGTAATTGGCCACCTGATTCTGGTTCAGGGCCGGTGCAGTAACTGTAACACTTTTTTTCTGCTCCCACTGACGGGCCGTGGCTGCTTTATTTGCGTGCTTATAATTGTGCGTCGAGTAGGTTACGTCTTTCTTTAACTTGTCAGAATCCTGTGCAAACACAGTACCTGCCGTTAAACCGATAAGCGCGATAATATTGATGTATGTTTTCATGACGTATGATCGTTTTCTATGGTTAACCGGTTCATGTTGCGTTCAGTAAGAACTGCTATTGGTTAACAATACAAAGATCGTACACCGGTGTTAGGCTCGTGTTAGCGTGACATTAGAGCGGGATTAGAAATGCAGAAAACTGAAAAATTCTGCTTAAATATGTCGGTTTTCAGGGCTCAAACCTGCTCAGGAAGTAATCCGGATCGTAAAGGTTGTTCCGGCTTCGGCCGTTGAGGTCAGGGCTAACTGCCCTTTATGGAGTTCCACAATCCGTTTCGTCAGTGGCAGTCCGATGCCGAATCCCTGTTTTCCGGAGGCGTTTCTGGCACGTTGAAACGGTATAAAAATGACCTCCTGCTGATCCGGCGGAATAGCTGGTCCCGTATTATGAACAGCAAGCTGTAGTTCGCCGGCCGAACCGGTTAACTGTACATTGGCCGTTTGTGCGGGGGAAAACTTGCAGCTGTTTTCAATCAGATTGAAAATGGCAGATTTTAACAAGGCTTCGTTACCGATCAGCTGCCATGAAACGTTTCCGGGACCGCTGGTCTGTGTCGTGAGATCAATGGTCTACTGCGGATAGAGGCGTTTCATCTCGGTAATGACCTGATCGAGCAGCGTATTGAGATGGACCATTCCCATCGGTACTGATGAGGCATCCATGTTGGCACTGGCCAGCGCCAACAGCCCGTTTACCATCCGGTTAAGTCCCCGCACATCATCTAGTACAGACCGGAGGGTAGCACGGAGTTCTTCCGGATCGTCATCGGCCAGTAATGATACTTCCAGCTGCCCGGTAATGGCCGTCAGCGGCGTCCGGAGTTCGTGGGAGGCGTTTGATACAAACGTCCGCTGAAGCCGGAAGGCATCTTCAAGCCGGTTGAGCATGCGGTTAAACCGTTGACCCAGCTGCGTTATTTCGTCGTTTTTCTCGCCGACGGGCAGGCGCTGGGACAGGTTTGAGGCGGTGATCCGGTCAATGCGCTGGTTAATATCGGAAATAGGCCGGAGCATGCGGCCCGCATAGAAACGACCTGCCACGAGCATAATACCCGTCATCAGTATCCAGCCGCTGAACAGGATCTGAGCCAGATTTCTGGTCATTCGCAGGCCGTATACATCCACCCCCGAAGCAAAAATCACGTACGGAACCTTATCCTCCCTGAATACTACCCCGACGATTTCGCGTTCATCCTGCTCGAAATGATATACATTCAGTTGTCTGACCAGTGCCAGTGTCTGAGCCGAAATGGCGAGGTAGTCGTTGCCGCTTTCATACACCAGTTTGTCGGCCGGATCGTAGATGACCAGTTCCTCCCGTGGTAAGACCGTGAGCTGATTCTGATCCATCAGCTTATACAGGGCCGGACCGATCCGTTTCGGGCCTACCAGAAAATGGCCCGCCGAAGTGGCTTCGGCCTTTAGCCGGTTTTCGAACTCGCGGCCACGGTACTTTTCTGCTACCCAGTAGAGTACCAGGCAGGAGAGGCCCAGTAAAACGGATACAATGGCCGTAAACAGTAAGGCCAGCTGATTGCGGAGGCTCATTTTTCTTTCAGTACATACCCCATGCCGATCAGCGTATGAATGAGCTTTTTCGGGGAGTCTTTATCAATTTTTGCCCGTAAGTAGCTGATATAAACGTCGATGACGTTGGTGCCGGTGTCGAAGCCGACATCCCATACCTGTTCGGCAATATCGACCCGTGACACCACGCGACCGGCGTTGCGCATGAGGTACTCCAGCAGCGCATATTCGCGGGCGGTCAGGTCAATGGTCTGTCCGTGGCGTTTGGCTACACGCTCGTCAATATTCAGTTCCAGATCAGCTACGCGCAGTACATTGCTTTGCTCTTCGCGGGGACCGGAGCGCCGCAGCAGGGATTTGATGCGGGCAATCAGTTCAAGAAAATCAAACGGTTTGGCAAGGTAGTCGTCGGCTCCGGCATCGAAGCCTAGCAGTTTGTCGGCCGTGGTGTCGAGTGCCGTGAGCATCAGTACCGGAATCTGTTTATTCTGCGTACGTATGTACTCGGTCAGCTCAAGTCCGCTCATATCGGGCAGGTTCACGTCCATAATCACAAGGTCATACGGTTTGCTGTCGAAAAGGGCTTTACCGTCAGCGCCCGTCAGCGCCACATCAACCAGATAGGCCTGTGTCTGCAAGCCTTTTTTTATAAATGTAGCGACCTTGGGTTCATCTTCGACAACCAGCAGTTGTCGGGTTGGTTCTTGTATCATGGATAACGTCGTGCCGGATACGCCCGCTTTCTGATGGCTGTTTGCGTAAAAGTACTAACTGGCCACCGGAAAACGGCTCCTGAGACTGGTAAAGGGTTGTTCTGCCCATAAAAAAAGTCCTTACCAGCAGACTGATAAGGACCTGTACAAGTTAGTAGGGGATAAAAGAGCTTATGAGATCGTGAGGATGTTGCCTGATTGCGAGACTTTATAAACAGTCAATCCGTTTTTGCCTTCTGAATTCAAACCCTTTCCGCTTAAGTCGTACCGGGCGCCGTGTTCAGGGCAATAGAATTCATTATTTCGCAGCTGGACTTTTTTCTGGCCCTCGTGACTGCATACCACGGTAACGGCAACGTAGCCCTGTGTGGTATTGGCAACCACTACATTGCTGGTAACAATGTAGCCACCAACGGTTTTGAGGGCGGCATTCGCTGTACTGGTCAGATCAACTGTAATCGAGTTTGTCAGAGGGGCGGGGGTAACTCCTTCACTTTTGCAGCTTGTCATGGAGTTACCAAGGCAATAGACGGCCAGAAGTGCCGACCCGCGTAAGCCCAGATCCTTCAAAAACTGGTTGCGGCTTTGAGTTTCTTCCAGTGTGTTCGGTTTCATGTGATAAGATTGGTTATATAGTAGAGTACGGGAAAACAGATGCCGGCGCTGCCCGTGTCCGAAAATCTTTTTCAGTTTTCTGTGGCTATCCGGTAACGAGTTGGCAGAACCCCAAACAGCCTGTGCTTTTCGGTTAGCGGGTAACCAGCCTTGTGTCGATCCGGAATGGTTCATTTTCGACAATGCGTACCAGATCGTGAAAGTCCGGATGGAGGGTATGCAGCAGGACATTGGCCGAACGGGTTACGATGGCTGATGGCACCGAAACCGCTAAAATATCGGGAGACCGAAGCCAGTCAATAAGGTAAGTCTGTAGTGTTTCGTACTGGTTATCCTGCTCCCAGTCAGGAGGCAGGTCGTCGGGCCGAACGGTTCTGACTGCGTCCGGAATTTCCAGCACCAGCAAGTGAAAGGAAGGGATATAGGCCGGATGTAAGTGGGCGATGATTTCGAGCAGGGCCAGTTCGGGCGTAGTCGAGGTGTACAGGACCGGGTAGCCTTTCGGATTCCAGCGGCCACCGGCGCGCCGGGCGCCCTCGGCCGACAACGGATCGGCGATATAGGTACTTTTATACAGTCGGTAAACAAGCATAGGCTAGACGTAGACGCCGTATTCGATGCGGGTAAGCACGTCATCGGCTAAGCTAAAGCCGCTGATTGTACTCAGCAACTGAAGCGGCGACTGATCCTTAAGTTCCTTCAGTGGGTAACGCAGCCAGTTCGCCAGTGCATCGGCACGGCCGTCAAAAACCATAAGCCCGTGTGCCGCCAGATTCGATAGCAGCAGCAGCCGTTCCGACGACTGTGCATCGAGGCGTCCGTCATTCCGGAACCGGTGTAACGTTCGTTCGGCAACCTGCAGTATCGCGGCCAGTTCTTTATACGACAGGTTGAGCAGCTGTGCCAGCTGATCAGCCTGTCGGGATTGCACTCCCTGCCGCGAAGCTTCGATAATGCTGAAGCCCGAAGCCCATTTCGGGGTATAAGGGGTACTTTCCGGTTGTTTTCCGGTTCGCCTGCTGTTGCTATGTTGGGTTGTTGCTGCCATGCTGTCACCTGTTTTAGTAAAGATAACTGCAATTTGTCAGTGATACAAATGTAAAATGACAGCTAATGTCCTTGGGAAATTACTTGAACAGGTTCAGAAATACCGATGCATTAACGCCCGCAGATGATTTTATGGTTGATGTCAGATCACGGCGGAAGACATATTTGACGTATGGTCCGACCTGAATAGCAATGTTTTTCCGCTGCCACTGTACCCCGCTGCCCAAAACAAAATTTGAAAATAAAGCCGGTGATGTCCTGAACTCAAAAGAGCGGTGACTTTCGCGGTTGCCGGAAAACGATTCGTAGAAGACCTCCTGAAAGCCGGAGAGATTCAGCTGGGTACCGGTATTAACATACGCTGACCACGGCTTCCTGATCGGGATGTAATAGGTCAGGTTAACAGGTAACGTAAGAAAGGTTTCACTAATTGAAATTTCGCTGATGTGATCAAATTTGGCCGGTATGTAGTTTTTGTAAATGTCGGTAAACTCCTGCCCAGTTGCCGAATTATAGTCCTCTAATTCATTGTGTTTTTCGGTATGCATGTGCTGGGCCTGTAAACCGAGCGACAGATTAATTTTGTCAGTTACCTGAAAATCAAACACAAAACCGGCGCCGAAGCCGGTCATGCTGCCAAGTGCCTGAATACCGATACGGGGTGCCAGCTGCCGGACCGAAAACTGCGGTTTGCTGGATGCCGGATTGGCCGGCTGGTTTTTAGCACTGGCAACAGGCTGCAAGGTAGCCGTATTAGTTTCCGGGGTCTGCGGTTGTTGTGTAGCAGCAATAACCGCCGTACTGTCAGTAGTTTCAGGTAGTGCAGGGGCAGCCGTAGCCGGTTGCGGGGCAGCAATTGAGTCTGCGGAAACTGAGCGGTCGGTGACGGCTTCGTTGGCGGTAAGCTGTTTATCCGGCAAACCCGGCTTTAGCGGTTGTGATTTTTGCCGTATGCCGGCAGCCGGTTTCTGCGTCTTCCGGGTAGTAGCAGCGGCGGGGACGTTTTGCGTTACCAGTTCACCGTCCGGCGTGCCGGTAACGGGTGCGGCGCGTTGAGTATCGGCGGAGTCGCTGCCGCCTACGGACGGGACAGGGGCCGGTTCTGCCGATACGTAGGCTTCGTTGCGGTGTTCGATTATTGTTTTACGGATGATATAAACCGTATCAACCCGACGGCGCTGCTCAGCGGCCGCCGGCTGAACCTGTGTCGTTTTCTGTAGTTTTTGTGAACGTAAAGCGTTGTCCTCAATAAGCGTATTGATTTGATGTTGAACAGTTTTAATAGTTTCCTGCTGTTTCCAGTACAGATAAAACGTTACCAGCCAGCCGGACAATAAAACCGAGCTGACGACCCAGCCGCCGTAGTTCAGCAGCCAGGCTGCGAGCGGCGAAACGGGAAGCCTTTTCTGAAACCGCGTCCAGGCCCCTGCATTGTAAGCCGGCCGGACAGACTCCAGGTTTTTTTTAAGAAATTTATCAAATCGTTCGTTAGACATAATTGTTACGCCGGTTTATGGAATACCGGTGATTCCATTCACGTAAAAGTTCCTGCAATTTCAAACGGGCCTTTACCAGATTAGAACGGGACGTTCCTTCCTGAATCCCAAGCATCTCCGCAATCTCAGGGTGGGAGTAGCCATCAACCACATGCAATGAAAAAACCGTACGGTAGGAGGCCGGTAACTGCTGCACCAGCTCCAGGATTTCATTCGCTGAAATAGTGCTCAGGATATGCTCCTGCGTATCGAGGTGCCAGGCGTCTTCCACATCCATAAATGCCGGTTCATTTTTGTGCTTGCGGTACTGGTCGATGGCCGTACGGACCAGAATTGTTTTAAACCACGCTTCGAACGACTGCTCGGGATCGTAGTAGACAATTTTTGTCAGGACTTTAAGAAAACCGTCGTCGAACATTTCCTCTGCTTCTTCACGGGAACCCGCATATCGTAAACATATATTTACCCCAACACTGTAGTACGCCTCAAAAAGCATCTTCTGCGCCGAAGATTTACCTTTCCGGCACCCATCAATTACTTCATGCAGATTAAAACTTTTGGAACGGCGGAATAACACGGGAGTTTTGCCTGGTTTACTGATGAATACGTAGGGTTAATCGGGAACGATGCCTGAAAATGTAAAAATTTACGTTTATCTTCAAAAAAAAGGCAGAGCATAACCCGAAAGGGCTGTTTCTGGCTTATAGTCGCTTCATATTGTATGTCAGAAAATAAGTCGCAGTTGTCATCGGAGTCGATGATAGAACTGCATGCGTATCTGAAGCAGTTAGTATCTCCTGAAGAATTAGCTGCCGTTTCTAATCCGTCGTTTGCCCGGGTTGAAGCTTACTGGCACATCGGCCGGATTATTGTTGAGACCGAACAGCAGGGAGAACAGCGGGCTGATTACGGGACTCAACTCATTGAAAATCTGTCAGAAGAGTTAACCGCTACATTCGGTAAAGGATATAAATCCACTAATCTCTGGTGGTTCAGGCAATTTTACGTTGAATATCCAATTCCCCACGCAACGCGTGATCAAAGTGATTTTGATCTGAAGGACAGATTACGGACAGAACTGACATGGACGCACTACCGGCTGCTGATTGCGATTGATAATAAACAGGAACGGGCCTTTTATATGAATGCGGCGGCCGATGAAGGCTGGTCCTACCGGACGCTGCAGAAACTGGTGCGGTCAAATTACTACTATCAGGTAGGTCTTGAAGAAAATCAGTTCCGGAAAGACACGCTTAAAAAGAAAGCCCTGAATGAAGCAGACCACATCCGGAGTAAAATCGGTAAGACAAAACAGATTCTGCTGGCTCAATCCGGCTGGGCGCTGATCAACAAGCTGAGCCTGAGCTATACATTTGAGACGCCCAAACCGGAACTGCTCTTTTACAATTACCTGCTTGGCCGCATTGTGTGTGTTTGGTTCAGAGATAGTTCGCCGAATCTGCTCGCCTTCCTGCCACAACAGCTGGAGAATCTGCACCGGCAGCAGCCAACGCAGGTTTCAGCCCCTCCGGTCGGATTACTGGTTTCGGCTAAAAATGACGTGCAGGTAATTCAGGTAACCGAAAGTGTTATGCTGACCGCAGCAGAACGAAGCTTGTTGCCGAAAAAAATAGAAGAGTAAACGTATACGATCTGTTGACTACCGGTTGGTCAACAGATCGTACAGGTAAGATTTACCTTATTTAGCATTGAGTATCCGGACGTTGCGGAACATAAACGGGTTGCTGCTGACCCGCAATGGTTTGCCGCTGGACGTAGTTACATTTTTGAGGTGAACTTCTTTCGTGACAACATACGGGTACTTTTCCGTGTAGGAATCTGATGTCAGTTCCGGGTTAATGTTGGCGAAAATAGCCGGACCCTGGTAGTTATCCGGGTGGCTGCTGTCGTCGATCCGGAGGTTTTCTATAGTGATGCGCTCGGGCATGTAACAGATGTAGCCGAAATCATGCTGACCGGAATTAGCACCGCCGATCAGGTCGGCGCTGACCGGTTTGCCTCCCGCCGGAATAAAAACACAGTTCCGGATAATGAGTTCGCCCTGCCAGGTACTGCCGTAGTCTGAACGCAGATTGATGATACTCCGGCCGCGGATTGTCGAATTTTCGACAACCAGCAACCCGCTGCCAATGGCATTGATACCCATGTGACCAAGAGTGGAATTCCGGATGGTTGCGTTGGCAACTCCCTGATGAGCATCAAACCGCGATAGTACGCAGTTATCGTACAGCATATTCTTGCAGAAATTTGAGCCCAGAATGCCCCAGTAGGTAGCGTCATTGATGTCGTTGGTCTGGGTACAGTTCACAAACGAAACGTTGAGTGCACGGTTTGCAGACAGATCGTAGGTACCCATCGACACCGGTTTGCCTGCATTTCCGATGGTGCTGTATGTCCGGTGACCGGTCAATACCGTATTTTTTACCGTAACATAAGCGCAGTCACCGATATTAAGAAAACCACCGTACGGTGCACCGTGGTCGCCTTCGCCCTGGATACTAT
>NZ_CAMFHL010000196.1 GCF_945952095.1 uncultured Arsenicibacter sp.
GCATACTGGTTGGCATTATAGCCGCCATAGGTGTCGGTATAACTCAGCCCGCTCGTGCCCGAGATACCCCAGCTGGCCCGCAGCTTTAAGTTGCTGACAGGTTTCACGTTGGTCAGGAAGCTTTCCCGGTGTATGTTCCAGCCACCTGAAACCGACGGGAATGTGGCGTATTTGTTGCCGGGGGCGAAATTAGAGAACCCATCATACCGCATCGACGCCGCTAACAGGTACCGCGCATCATAGTCGTACTGAAGCTGACCAAAAAACGAAGCCGATTTAGTGACCCCGATACCGGTCCCGAAGGCGGTAACGTTGGTGGTCGGCACCCCGTTGATCGACGTAATCGAGGGTTCGTTAATGGTAAAAATGTAATCGTTCGTCGCCCGTTGTGAGCCGATCGTTATTGTGTTGTTGTAGTTGCGGGTATAGTTAAAACCGGCAAGCGCCGTAATATTGTGCAGGCGGTTAAAGGTATGGTCGTATTGCAGAATCTGGTCAACCATCAGCTGCCGGTAGAAATCGACGTTTTCCCGTTTCTCACGGATGGTCGACGGCTTGGCAAAGTCTGAATCCGGAACGCCTTTGCGCATAAACAGAAACCGGTAGTCGCTCATCACATACGACAGCGAAGGCCGGTATGATAAGCCCGGTATGATGTTGTAGGTCAGGCCGACCCGCGACGTAATCCGCTCGGTATTAACCCGGTATTCGTCGTATTTGAGCGTATGGAACCAGTTCCGGACCGAATAGCTCTCGCCGGATTGCGGGTTGCCGTCCTCCTTAAACGTACGGATCAGCGGCGAAATCCGCATGCCGCGGATGGTGGCATTCAGGTAGTTATCCTCAACATTGTTCGGAATAACGTTCTGGTAATTGACCATTGCGTCGAGCGTCACGGCTTTGCTCAGCTTAAAACCGAAATTTCCAAGCGCATTGTACCGTTTGTACTGCGTGCCCTCCAGCGTACCATCCTGAAGGGTATACCCCGCCGACAGGTTATAATTGGCAACATCACCACCACCGCTGATACTCACGTTATTATCCTGCGTTACGCCCGTCTTCCAGAGCATATCCTGGTACCGGTTATCGTAGAAAAGCAGCTTCGTCCCCGGATTGACCGGGTCATCCATGGTCTGATAGCCCTTTGCCAGCAGTGCGTCCACGTATGCCTGGCCCTCAACGGCCACAATGTTGTTATAGAGTGCCGTCGTGTAGAGGCCATTGCCGTAGTCGCCTTTGTTCGTATACAGGCGCGTGCCGGCCGAGAAGCCTCCGTTGTTCAGAAACGTAGTTTTCTGGGTAGCACTGAGGTCATAGGTTGTATTGGCCGTGGTTCGGGCCAGCCTGAGATAGTCGGCTGCATTCAGGTATTTATAGCTCCGGCCGGGCTGCTCAAACGTAGTCCGGTGCGAGACATTAACACTCGTTTTGGCGTTGAATTTACCCGTCCGTGTTTTCACCACAATCACCCCGTTTGCGCCCCGTGCGCCATAGATGGCAATGGAAGCGGCGTCTTTCATCACCTGCACACTTTCGATGTCATTCGGGTTAATGTCGTTGAACTCAGAACGGGAACGGAATACGCCGTCGATGACAATCAGCGGGTTAACATCCGACGCGTTGGAGCCCAGCGCATTATTACCGTCGGTTCCATATACGTTACTTTTCGTCCCGCCCCGGATAATGATATTAGCCGACGCCAGACCCGGCTGCCCGGTAGACACCGGAATCGAGACCCCCGCCATTTTGCCCTGAAGTGACTGCACAGGGTTAGCACTCGGTGTATTTTTCAGTTCGGTTGCGCTCATTCTGGACACCGCCGAGGTAACTTTTGCCTTCGATTGGGTGGTATACCCCACCACAACGACCTCTGCCAGCGACGCCGCATCGGCTTCCAGCCGGATATCAATGGTCGTCCGGTTGTCAACGGCTGCTTCCTGACTCAGGTAGCCGATATAACTGAACACCAGGGTTGCACTGCCGGATGCCTGTATGCTATAACGTCCGTTTTCATCTGTAACCACGCCGGTTGTTGTGCCTTTTATCAACACGCTTGCGCCGGGCAGCGTGGCGCCTGTGGCATCGGCCACGGTACCCGTCACCTGCCGGTTCTGCGCAAAGGTTAATGTTGCCGTAAGCCCGGCCCAAACCATGGCGGTCAGCAGTAGCCGGATGACCTGGCTTTTTCTGCCAGGAGCCGGTATTGCCTGCGGTGCTGAATATACGGCCGGTTGTCTACGCAGTAAATGCTGTCTGATTGCCAATCTGTTTCTATAGAAAATGTTCATAGTTACTGTAGACTTAAAAAATGATTGTCAATAATTATGTAGAACATAATGGCAAATGTATATTTCCGGAAGCGTAAAATCCAACCGTTTTAGAAAAAAAGTGCAAAATTTTTAGAGTACAATACAGTTATAGCAGACTGGGCGATAGAACTGAAGAGAAATGCGGTTGCTGGCCGGACTACATGAGCCCTGCATCCGGCAAGGATTAAAAGCAGACAAACAGGCATTGGCAGGCGCTGCCCTGAGGGATTCATGTGTAAGACTTACTTTATGGACAATCAGGGCAATATCCAGACAACCACATCGTTATACTTATATTATCAATTTACTAGAGTTTTGTTAAAACAAGTTGGATTCTCTTTGCTTATGGCCGCTGTTAAGCCGGCCCTGGCAGTAGCCCCTAAAATTGTCAATGTGTCAACCGCTCTCGCTGACGCAACCAGTGCCGGTAAAGTCACAAAGACATTTCATGAGACCCGCGAACGCAGCGAAGTCGAATTTCCGGTGTTAGACGTAAACTTCTGTGGTGAATGTGTGCCGTTTGAACAAGTCAGTGTCCTCGACCGCTGGAAACAGGTCATGACAACCTACGGCCGCCACAACAATGACCTCGAACGCCTTCGGGAACGTTCGGACAAGGTATTCCCGCTGATTGAACCGATCCTTGAACGGCACGGTATCCCGAACGATTTTTTGTATGTGCCGGTGGCTGAAAGCAGCCTGAACGGCCGCGCGGTATCGCGGGTTGGTGCTGCCGGCTACTGGCAGCTGATGCCCGGTACGGCCCGTGACCTCGGCCTCAAGGTCGGTAAGCGGGTTGATGAGCGGTTTAATCTGGAGAAAGCGACCGATGCCGCCTGCCGTTACATCCGGCAGTTATACGATAAATTCGGTTCGTGGTCGCTGGTCGCAGCGGCTTATAACGCGGGGCCGGGCTACGTCAATAATCAGCTGGTCCGTCATAACCAGCGCGACTATTATCAGATGAACCTGCCGAAAGAAACGCGCCTGTATCTGTACCGGATTCTGTTTTACAAAGAGATTCTGACCCGTCCTGAGTCGTACGTACCCATCTTTGCCGCCCGGACGGTTGGTTATATGTTGCGTACATTGTCGGCTCCCTTACAGGGTGATGGCCTTGCCGGCCTGCCTTTCCGCGCCCTGACCGGCACGGCCGATGCCTGGGTGCAGCGGTTTTCGTGGCAGCTGCGGGCCGCGTAGTTAATACACTTTTTTAACTTCCCGGAAGTTTTGACCTTCCGGGAAGTTAATGGTTACCCTTCTGCCAGTTTCAGCATATCGGCCAGAATCGCGTCGCCGCTGCTCGGGCGTTTGGCATCGGCATCAATAATCTGTCCTTTCTTATCAATCAGCATATACCGCGGAATGCTCGGAATACCGAAATACTGGGCTGCGCCCGGGTTCCAGCCCTGTTCGCCGATAAGCTGCAGCGCGTTCAATGCGTTTTTCCAGGTCGGCTCTTTATCATCAATCGAAATGTAGAGGAACACGATTTTCTCTTTCTGCTTGTCGGTCAGGCGTTCATGCAGCTGCTTTGAGAACGGGAATTCGGCGCGGCACGGCCCGCACCAGCTGGCCCAGAAATCAACGTACACGACTTTACCCTTGAAATCTTCGAGAATAACCTTTTCGCCTTTCAGGTTGGTATAGGAGAACGTATTCGGCGGAATATTACGCTGCTTCGGCGCCGTTGCCGCCACGACCGGTTCGTCTTTTTTAGTCAGTACGTCCCCGATTTTTGTCTTTACCGCCTCAGCATATCCCGCCGAATTCGGCGTAGCAGTCAGCATGTTGAATACGGTCCGCACCGACGACGGCACGACTTTGTCATAGTTTTCGAGCAGCAGCCGGGCCAGTGCATACTGATACGGAGCGCCGGTAAGGTGCTGTTTGGCGTAGCCGGCCTTATCGCCCAGCGACTTGTTGATATCCTCCTGCGTATACTTCTGAAATCCACGTGCCCGGGAATTAAAATAGGTCACGTAGTAAAACAGGAAATTCCGGTAAGGCTCGGCAACCAGTGCATCAGCATCGTTGGCTTTTGCTTCGTCGAAGCCGTCGAGCATGACCTCCGGCAAAGACATCAGCCGCGTCTGGGTTGTCTGGGCATTACCCCGCAGAATCGGATACGCAAAGATCAGATGCCAGTAATTCCAGCGGATCGATGATTCCACGTATTTCTTAAAGGCATCCGAAAACTCGCCGGCCTGTGGATAGTCCTTGTAAAAACCGGCCTGCGCTTTCCGGGCATTGAACAGGCCCATCTCCCACTCATCGACATTGGTAGCGCGGGCCTTTTCATATTGCGCCTTCGTGTCAAAATCGGCCTTGAATTTGTCCCAAAAAGCCTGCATAAAGCTTTTTTCAGCCGGTTTTGTAAATAAATTTTCAGCCTTAGGGCCCTGATAGATATCCTGTGCAACACTGCCGGTAAGTACGAGTAAACCAAGCAGAAAGGTAAAGATGGTCGTCTTCATAGTAGGGTGAATTTAGGCAAAAACGATACCAGTCGTATCATTGATCTGACAACTTTTTTCATCCGGATAAATCCAAGCCCGCATCCGGTGCGTATATCTCCCCGACTATTAGCTATTTCATTACTTTATGAATGTCTTACGCAAAACAGCAACTATTGCGGGCTGGACGGTTGTGGCCTGTCTGACCGGCCTGCTGACATGGGCTAACTGGGAAGCCCCGCCGCTCCATGCTCAGGCCAAACCCGTTGGTGTGGCATTGCTGAAAGTAGACGGGTTGACCGACGAAGCCAAAGCCGCCGGCATCCGCCGCGAAATCGATGAATTGCCGGGGGTAACAGCCTGTTCGGCAAATCCGGCCAGCCGGTTAGTAGGGGTTACTTATGATACCGACATCATTACGGAAAAAGAGTTAACCGCCTTTGTTAAAAAGCAGTTTAATGAGGTCAGTCTGCCGTCAGTAGAGGAACCAGCCGTTAAGGGGCCGCAATGTCCTGTTCCGATGGAATATATTCTTAAAATGGAGCGGCTGAAATACGCCCTTTGCTTCCGTTAGCCAGATACATATTCGTACCAGCTTAACTAGTTCATATTGGCTATGTTGCGCATAGCCGCCGGAGACGTTTTGTCTTCACATTAGATTTTTGTTCACCTATAACTATTTCATTCCGATGATCAGAAAAACATGGGTAGCAACATTGTTGCTGGCCGGTACCCTCGCGTTTACAGGTTGTAAAAAAGATGAACCTGCTGCCCCGAAGTCACTGTATGACCGTTTAGGGGGTGTTAATGCCATTTCCGCCGTCGTTGATCAGTTCATGCTGAATGTGGCGGCTGACCCGAAAATGGCCCGTACGTTTGCACCGCTTGTGCAGGATGTGGTGAAGAATGGCGGTGATCCGGCCAAATCAACCCGGTTCCAGTCGCTGCGCAATAACCTGATCGACCAGATCGGCCAAGCCAGCGGCGGTCCGCAGACGTACAAAGGTAAAGACATGGTAACTGCCCACAAAGGCATGGCCATCACCGACGACGAGTTCAACTCGCTGGTGAATGACCTGGTGGCCTCCCTCAATAAATTCAATGTTCCGTCGACTGAGCAAACTGAATTATTGACGGTTCTGGGTGGCCTGAAACCACAGATTGTTGGTAAATAACCCGTTTGTTCCCGGCACACAACTGTGCCGGGAACATTAACGTATATTATCGGCGTTAGCGCCGGAATAATCGTCTTATACCTGTTTTTCCGCCGGCCAACCTTATGATCGCTTTTACAAATCCTATGCCTGCTGCGTCTGAAGTAGTTTATCAACCGGCTGGCATTCAGTCACAGACGCTTTCTGCTCCCGATAGTCAATCGCCTTTAATGCTGCTTCTGAAGCGGTTCCGCGAAACGTTACTGCACATTCAGCAATCGGAACTGTCGCGCTACCGGAAAAAACTATCGGATGCGGAATACGCGTTGCTTGAGGTTATGGCCGAACAAATGATGCAGCGGATAGCCGTACATCCGGCGAGTCAGCTTCTGGCTGCCGGTGAGCAGGACGATGCCGCCATGACTGCCGAGACCTTTGCCTGCCTGTTCCGGCTCACACAGGATGAAAAATAAAAGCCAGGCCCCCTACTAAGCCCGGCTTCTTATTTGTGTGTTTACTGTTCTGATGCCGGTTAGTTTCCGCTCGTACCGGTTGCGTTGTTGACCACCTCTCCCTTAAACATCAGGGTTACCATACCACCTTCTGCATTTGATTCTACCGTAACGGTTTTGCTGAACGCTCCCATGGCAGCGGCGTTATAGGTAGCCTTCACCTCACCGGTTTTGCCCGGCATTACCGGATCTTTCGGATAATCAACCCCTGTACAGCCACACGATCCGCGTGCATTGCTGATGATCAGCGGTGCCTCACCCTTGTTGGTAAATTTGAAGACCGCCGTTACCGGCTTGTTTTGTGCAATCTTCCCGAAGTCGTGTGTGGTGCTTGTCCAGCCGAAAGCGGCCATAAAGTTTGTATTTGCCAGAACCAGGGTTGCGGCCATCAGCATGAGGCCGAAAGAGAAAAGGATAGTGCGTTTCATACTTTTTTTGTTGTTGTTAAAATGACCCGCTGACGCGGAAAAGCCTGTCGAACATGTTCAATGCAAAGGTATTCCGGCTTACCGGGTTAGCTTGTTAACGGCTTGCTAACGTTTGTTAACGACTTGTTAATGCCTGATCCTGAATCCATAGCCCGATTGTGAATGACCGGCACTTTGGGTTATTTTGTATTACCCGTTCCTGAATACTACCTTAGTTACATGAATAGTAATCATCGATAATCAGTCATTTATACATGTCCCGGTCTGTCATACGCGTCCTTGTGGTCCTTTCTGTCGTATCCATTATCGGTATCCTGACCATACAGGCGGTCTGGGTCCGGAAAGCATACGCGCTCCGGGAACGCCAGTTCCGGCAAACCGCCTTTATTGCCTTGCAGGAAGTGGCCATGCAGGTCGCCCGCTTCAACCATGTCATGCTCAACCGCTACGCCGTTAAGCAGCTGTCGTCCGACTACTTTATTGTCAACACCGATTCGCCGATTGATCCGGTCACGCTCGAAAACTTTATTCAGACCTCGCTCCGTAAACACAACCTGATTACCGACTTTGAATACGGGATTTACGACTGTTCGTCGGATCAGATGGTGTACGGCGATTATGTAGCGACGGGCACCCCCGGCAAGCCGATGTGTCACATGCCTAAGTTTTCGGGTTTTACGTATTACTTCGGCATCCGGTTTCCGAAGCAGACCGGCTATGTCGTTGAACAGCTCGACGGCTGGATCTGGTCAACGGCGGCAGTGCTGCTCCTGGTCGTGATTTTCGGATACACGCTCAACATCGTTCTGAAGCAGCGGCGGCTGACGGAAGTGCAGCGTGACTTTATCAACAACATCACCCATGAGCTTCAGACGCCGGTTTCTACCATCCGGATTGCCGCCGATGTGTTGCAGCAGGATGCCATAAGGCACCAGCCCGAGCGGTTCGGGCAGTATGTCCGTATTTTGAAAGAAGAAAGCCAGCGGTTGCAGAAGCAGGTGAATAATGTCCTGCAACTCGCCCGCTCAGAGCATAACAGCCAGTCGAAGGGACAGTTCAGTCTGGCGTGCAGTGAACAGAACCTGCATACGGTACTCACCGAAGCCTGCAACTCCTACACAGCCGGTATTACCCTCGACTTACAGGCCGACGTACCGTTTATCTATGCCGACCGTTATCACCTCGATAATGTTATTCACAACCTCATTGATAACGCGATCAAATACACAAACGGCACACCCGACATCCTGATCCGGACCCAAAACGTTGACGGTAAGCTTGTCTGGTCGGTGCAGGATCATGGCATCGGTATTGCCCCTGAGCACCACAAAGCCATTTTCCGCCAGTTTTTCCGCGTTCCGACCGGTAATGTGCACAATGCCAAAGGGTTCGGCCTCGGCCTTTACTACGTCCGGAAAATCATTAAAGCGCACCGCTGGCAGATCAAACTCAACAGTACCGTCGGCCGTGGCAGCTGCTTCATTATTACCTGCCCGGTAATGGTCGGGGAGCAAAGACTGATAACGCGGAACAATGAAAGGATGAGTGAAAGAGCGATTGAGTGAAAGAGCGACCGTTGCCGATAACTCTAAAAAGTGGTGGCACGACTAGGCGGCCCCGACTGGGCGTCCCCGACCGCCAGGCGGCCCTGTTAGAGTCGTGCCACCACTAACACAACCAGAACCATCAGCAACAACCAGCAACAACCAGAACCATCAGCAACATCCAGTATCAAACCTATGCCGAAAGCCCATATCCTTTACGTTGAAGATGATGTGAACCTGAGCTTTGTGACCAGGGACAACCTCGAAATGGCAGAATATGCCGTTACCCATTGTACGACCGGTGACGAAGCCAAAGCCATGTATAAACCAGGACAGTTTGATGTCTGTCTGCTCGACGTAATGCTGCCGCAGTGTGACGGTTTTTCCGTCGCCCGACACATCCGGCAACAGGATATGCAGGTGCCGATTCTGTTTCTGAGCGCCCTCGCCGACCGCGACAACCGCCTGCACGGGCTCCGGCTCGGCGCCGATGATTACCTGGGCAAACCCTTCAGTGTCGAAGAATTACTACTGAAAATCAGCGTATTTCTGCGGCGGAGTGCCGGTCAGCAGGCCGCTCCTAAGCCAGCGCCGGTCAGCAGGACACAACGGCAGGTCGGTGCGTTCGGATACAATTTAGCCGAGGGTAGCCTGACCTTTCAGGGGCATACCCAGACGCTGACCCAGCGCGAGGCCGAAGTGCTGACCTTTCTGATTGACCGGCCTAATGAGCTGATCCGGCGCGATGATATTCTGAAAGCCATCTGGGGTGATGATGATTATTTCATGGGCCGGAGTCTGGACGTCTTTATTTCCCGTCTCCGCAAACGGCTGGCCCCGGATGCGTCCATCAAAATCGAAAACCTGCACGGGGTTGGTTTCCGGTTAAGGCTTAATGGGTAATCACGGGCAATGGGCAACGGGCGACCACACGGGGTCGCCCGTACAAACATATGGGGGCGACCATACAAATCATTGACAACCAAATACGATTTTGTGTTCCTTTTACGTTGCGCAAGATTTTCGCTATTTAATGCCCTGCTACAGTAGGAAAATTACGCATCTGGCTTATTTTTGCAAGAATACCAAAACCATCGGTACCCAAAAATCTATAGCCAAAGACGCATGAAAAACCAAAAATTAACGACTGCTTTATCAATGCTGGCGGGAGCTGCATTTGCCCAGCAAGCCCCGATCCAGTTTGCTGCCAAAGGTATTGTAGCGGTGTCGGATGCCGATATGGCTGCTTCTGCCCTGATCGACGGTAACCTGTACAAAGATAAAGGCACTCGTGATGCCTTAACGCTCATCCAGTTCCCCCTCAACCGGAACGGTCAGAACATGAACACGGCACTCGTTTCAAATTCCATGACGCTTTCCGACAAAACCATTGCCATCACCAATAATGGCAAGCTGGCGTTTGTTCTGGAAGGTCGCGGGCAGGTTTCTGACAGCTTACCTGCGCTCAAAAACGGCATTGCTGATTTCCCGGCAACCAACGCTATGTTTGTTGTTGACCTGAGCGGTGCTAAACCAGCGGTTAAATTTAAATTCCCGACCGGCCCGTCACTGTCAGCCGTTACGCTGAACCCACAGGGCAGCACCATGCTGGTCGCTTCGGCCGATGCCGGTAAAGAAATTAAAATCATTGATATTGACGCAACCGGTAAGCCTACACGCGTACTCGTGGCTGCGTCTCCTACCCAGGGCCAGCAAATCACTGACCTTGTTTTCCACCCGGGTGGTCAGTTTGCCGCTTACACCATCGGCGCAACCGGTGAAGTTGGTCTGTTGAAATATGCTATCGACGAAAAAACTAAAAAGCCATACGTTGTCGCTCACGGTAAGCCGGTGAAGGTAGGTGCCATGCCAGGCTCGGGCAAGTTCACACCGGACGGCAGCTTCTTCATTATCCCGGACGGCAAGAAAGCCCTGGGGGCCGGTGGTACCGGTGCCGGTGAAGTATTTGTCGTACAGTTCAGTACGGAAGATACCGCGGGCGAACACAAAATTGTTACCCAGACAGCTACGCCGGAAGCTCCGGAAGCCGTAGCGGTTAGTCCCGACGGATCCATGGTAGCCATCGTATCAGCCGGTCAGTCGTATGCGCCGTTCGGAACAGCAGGAGCCGGTAAGAGCACGGTAGGCATTTACTCGCTGGCAAAGGACGGCAAACTGACACTGGGCAATGAATATCCGTTTGAGGGTATCCTGCCGCAAAGCGTTGAATTTGACCGCGATGGCAGCGCTATTGCCGTTGCCGTAAGCGAATACCTCGACTATGGTAACCGCAACGGTGGCATTGAATTCTGGACCGTTACCAAAGGCGATAAGCCTGCGCTGGCTAAACAGTCCGGCCGCATTAGTCTGACACGCGGCGCTCATGCACTCCGTGTGATTTACTAGTTTTTTTTTCAAACTTACCGGACTTCCTGTAACTTCCCGACGTTTATCCGTTCGGGAAGTTTTTTTATACCCTGTCCTTACATGGCCTATATCCTCGGTGCCGACATTGGCACGACTAACGTCAAAATACTGGCCTATGATCCTGCCACTGATCAGCTTGTCGGTTCAGCGTCAACGCCAATTACGACCTATTACCCGGAACCAAACCAGTGCGAACAGTCCCCGACCGAAATCTGGGATGCCTTCGTGACCGTATTCAAGGAGCTGGTCGGCCAGCTGGAAAACCGGCAGCCCATTCAGACCATTGCGTTCAGCACGGCTATGCACAGCATCATGGCGGTTGATGGCGAGGGCAAGCCGATCACCAATGCCGTTATCTGGTCAGACAACCGGGCCGAGGAAGAGGCACATACGCTCAAGACAGAACAGGCGGCGCTGGGTCAGGCCATTTATCACCAGACCGGTGTGCCGGTGCACCCGATGGTTCCGCTGTGTAAACTGGCCTACTGGCGGCGCCACGAGCCTGACCTGCTGCATCAGGCCGCCCGTTTCATCTCGATCAAGGAATATATCTGGTTCCGGCTCACCGGTGAGTATGAAATTGATTACTCCATCGCCAACGCTACCGGCCTGTTCGATCCGGAACACAAACAATGGAGCGACCTGGCTCTGTCTGTAGCCGGTGTTCACGTCAGCCAGCTGTCAACGCTGGTGCCAACCACCCATCAGCGCCCGTTTGTCCCCTCGTCCATTGACAGTGAATTGCCGCTTACCGGCGATGCCTCACTGCTGATCGGTGCCTCTGACGGGTGTCTGGCCAACCTTGGGGCCGGTGCTATTCCGGCCGGAACCACTACCCTGACTATCGGTACGAGCGGTGCCATCCGCCAGACGGTCCGCCATCCGCTGCGGGATAAACAAGGCCGGTTATTCTGCTACTACCTCGACGAAGGCTACTACGTCGTCGGCGGCCCGACCAACAACGGGGCCAATGTGCTGCAATGGCTGGCTGAGCGGTTTACCCGAACTGAAACTGAAGCCGTTCTGGCCCAGGCCGCCAGCGTTGACGCCGGTGCCGAAGAGCTGTTGTTTTATCCCTACCTGCACGGTGAACGCGCACCGCTGTGGGACGCAGCCGTACGGGGAGCCTACCTGCATGTCGACTGGAACCATACGCAGGCACACTTTCTGCGGGCGTCGCTGGAAGGCATTTTATTTAACTTATGGAGCATCAACCAGCTGCTTACCCCGCACACCCACCCGACGAAGGTGATCCATGCCAACGGCGGATTTGCGCAGTCAGCATTCTGGGTGCAGATGCTGGCCGATATAGCCGGTGTGCCTGTGCGGCTCAACGCCAGTAACGAAAGCGGTGCCATCGGCGCTATTTTGCTGGCGATCAAAGCCAACGGTACGGTTTCTACACTCGACGAAGCCGCGGATTTAGTTACATTCGGCGAAACCTATCAGCCTGATCCCGAACGCCATACAAAATATAAGCAGATTTTTGAGGAATGGAGTCAGCGGCTAACCCTGTCGGCACATGCGGAAATATTCCGCAATCAGTCCTATATTTGACAGTTAAAGTTGACCAGAAAACAGAGCTCCGACGTTGTGAATGACTTATCTCCTCCTGCAACGCCTGGCTCGCATAACCACTGATAGTATGATTCGTACCGATTGGACCCGCAAGGAGATTACGGACATTTACAATACGCCGGTTCTGGAACTGATTTATCAGGCAGCCACCGTGCACCGGCAGCATCACGATCCGCAGGAAGTACAGGTTTGTACCCTGTTGTCGGTTAAAACAGGAGGATGCCCCGAGGACTGTGCCTACTGTCCGCAGGCCGCCCGTTATCATACCAATGTCAAGGTGCAGAAGCTGATGGAAGTTGACGAGGTACTTGATGCCGCGCAACGGGCCAAAGAATCCGGCAGTACCCGTTTCTGCATGGGTGCCGCCTGGCGCGAAGTCCGTGATAACCGCGACTTCGACAAGGTACTCGACATGGTAAAAGGGGTAAACGGTATGGGCATGGAAGTGTGCTGTACGCTCGGCATGCTGACCGATTCGCAGGCTCAGAAACTGAAAGAAGCCGGATTGTATGCCTACAACCACAATCTTGACACAAGCGAAGAATTTTACGACGATATCATCACAACCCGCACGTACGACGACCGGCTGGAAACGCTGGGTAGTGTCCGGAAAGCGGGTATTTCGGTTTGTTCAGGCGGTATTATCGGTATGGGCGAACAACAGGAAGACCGGATCGGTATGCTACTAACCCTGGCTACCCTACCGGAGCACCCTGAGTCGGTACCGGTGAACGCCCTTGTGCCGGTCGAAGGTACGCCATTGGAAGATCAGGAGCGCGTATCGGTCTGGGAAATGATCCGGATGATTGCTACGGCGCGGATTATTATGCCGAAAGCCATGGTCCGTCTGTCGGCCGGCCGCGTACGGATGAACACCGAAGAGCAGGCGCTTTGCTTCCTTGCCGGTGCCAACTCCATCTTCGCCGGCGACAAGCTGCTGACGACCCCGAATCCGGAAGAAGATGCCGACAAACAACTGTTCCAGACGCTGAACATCCGGCCACGCCCGTCGTTCAAAAACGGCGAAGCACCCGTCAAGTTCGAACAAATTCCGGTACACATGTAACACGGAATGACATTCCGTGCTAAAGATAACGGGTATTAACAGTGGTGGCACGGCTACAAGTCGTGCCACCACTGTTAATACCCGTCACCAGCCCCATATGAACCTGCTCTTCATTTGCAGCCGCAACCAGTGGCGCAGCCCGACAGCCGAAGCGATCTTTCGTAATCATCCTGTCCATGAGGCCCGTTCAGCGGGTACCGAACCCTCTGCCCGCATCCGGATTTCGGCGAAATTACTGGTCTGGGCCGATCTGGTATTTGTCATGGAAAAACGGCATAAGCAACGGCTGACAGAACGCTTTCCGGATGAAATGGCCGGTAAAACCACAATCATCCTTGATATTCCTGACGAGTACGGATTTATGGATGAAGAATTAATCACCTCAATCGAAGCGGCCGTAGCACCTTATCTGTAGTCTCCTACACCGTCAAATTCCAGCCATCGCGGTAATCGCGTTTGACGTACTGGTTGGCCAGATCGTAGTTTGTCACCTTCATGTTGGCCGCATCCCAGTAGAGTTTTTTCCGGCCGTTGTACCGGTCAACCGACCGCTTAGCCGTCGGATTATCGCGCAGCATCCAGCTGCGGATCGCCAGGTTACCAATCAGAATACTTTCCGTAAACGGAGCGGCGTACTCAAACGGTGAGCTGGTTTTTCCTTTGCCATAGCCATCGATACAGGCATTCACCCATTGCAGGTAATGATC
>NZ_CAMFHL010000197.1 GCF_945952095.1 uncultured Arsenicibacter sp.
ACCCAGGCTAGTGCCGAACCGCTTTCACCGCTGGATTCGCTGGCCATGATCGGGCCGAAGATTACAGGCAACATCCTGCCGGCCAAACGGATTCTGGCCTATTACGGTAACCCGCATTCGAAAAAGATGGGGATCCTCGGCGAATATCCAAAAGCCGACATGCTCCGTCGCCTCGACGAGGAAGCCCGCAACTGGGAAAAAGCCGACTCCCTCCCGATCCAGAAAGCGCTGCACCTGGTGGCAACATCGGCTCAGGGCAGCCCGGGCAAAGACGGCAAATACCGGATGCGGATGTCGGATAAAACCATCCTGAAAGTAATCCGCTGGGCGGCCGAACACAACGCCATCTGTTTTCTCGATATTCAGGTGGGCCTTGCCGATCTGAAACCGGAGCTGGAACACATGGAGAAATTTCTCAAACTGCCGTATGTCCACCTCGGTATCGACCCTGAGTTTTCGATGAAAACCGGCGCGCGGCCAGGCTCAAAAATCGGAACCTACGACGCCGACGATATCAACACCGCGACGCAGTTTCTGGACCGCATCGTGAAAGAAAACAAACTGCCGCCCAAGATTCTGGTAGTCCACCGGTTCACGCAGCGTATGGTAACCAACTACAAAAACATCCGGCTCAACCCGAATGTACAGATTGTGATGAACATGGATGGCTGGGGACCGCCGGTACTGAAGAAAGACACTTACCGGGCCTATATCCAGAAGGAACCGGTACAATTCACGGGCTTTAAGCTCTTTTATCACAATGACATCAAACGGCCGCCGCATAAGCTGATGACCCCGGCTGAGGTCTTGGTAGTGACGCCGAAACCCGTTTATATCCAATATCAGTAATTCATCTTTCTGCGAATATTCTACCGGTTTCTGGCGGTTTATTTCAGGAACTTACTACATTTGCAGCATCAACCTCATCAACAAAAACGGCACGTATCTGTGCCGTTTTTCAAAGAGAAAATAATCTATTAAGTCGATATACTTTATACATTATGCAGTCAGGCGAATTGTCATCGACCGAAACAGCAGGCGTACCGACCCACGGGAAGTCGCTGCCCTTCGATCTTAATGGACTAATAATCAGACTAGAAGGCAGTAATGCAACCACCCAGGCCGAGAAGATAAAAGCTGTATTTCCTGAGGCACAGATTGCCATCGACACCCCACCTAATACAAACAAATTCAGTAATCTGCTGCGCCGCCGCAACCGGACCGAGATCGCGATTTATTTTTTCGCAGCGGTGGCCCTGATGATTGTCGGCCATCTGCTGTTCAGCTACTTTACCGTAGAACGGATTACAGTGCTGGCGGGTAAGATCAATGTTACACCGGATATTTTCTATTTTGTGATGGCGGGTTTTGTGGCGCAGATGATCGACGGAGCACTGGGGATGGCCTACGGGGTAACGGCAACTACCTTTCTGACGAGTGTCGGCATCAGCCCGGTTTTTGCGACAGCCAGCGTACACAGCTCCGAAATTTTTACGAGCGGTGTTTCCGGCTACATGCACCTCAAGTTCGGCAACATCAACAGCAAACTGTTCAAGGTTGTCCTGATTCCGGGTGTGATCGGGGCAGCGTTAGGCGCCTATTTCATTACCGCCTTGTCGGAACTGGAAGTGGTGGCCAACTACCTGACGCCTGTTATTTCCATTTATACGGCGATTCTCGGTATTTTGATCCTGAAAAAAGCCCTGACGAAACGGACTAAAAAACGGCCGGTGAAGCAGATCGGCCTGCTCGCCTGGTTCGGCGGTTTTGTGGATGCGATTGGCGGTGGTGGCTGGGGCCCGATTGTGAACTCAACACTGATCGCGGCCGGCCGTCACCCGCGCTATACCATTGGTTCTGTGAACCTGGCTGAATTTTTTGTCTCGTTTGCCAGTTCTGTAGTTTTCGCCCTCTATGCGGGTCTGGACAATTACGGACTCGTCATTATCGGCCTCATTCTGGGCGGAATGATTGCCGCACCCATTGCGGCTCATCTTTCGCGCCGCTTACCGGTAAAAACCATGATGGTATTAGTCGGAATCGTGGTCATCCTCGTAAGTTTGCGCAAAATATTAAAGTTCTTTTTTTAAAGTCGATATCTGTCGGCGCCAGAAGCTGGCTCGTATCCTGTTAGTACCATGAAAAAGCAGACCAAAGCCATCCGTACACAGACGAAAAAGTCACAGTACCGGGAACATTCAACTCCCCTGTTCCTTACCTCAAGTTTCACCTTCGAAACGGCAGAGCAGGGTAAAGCGTTATTTGAGGAGACCGAAGAAGGCAATATCTACAGCCGCTTTTCGAATCCGAACGTTACGGAGTTTGTTGATAAAATCTGTATGCTGGAAAATGCCGAAGAAGGCATTGCGACAGCAACAGGTATGGCTGCGGTATTTGCCAGCATGGCTGCCTTACTGAAATCGGGCGATCACATTGTATCCTGCCGCGCGCTATTCGGCTCGGCACATCAGATCATTACCCAGATTCTGAGCAAATGGGGAATTACCCATACTTACGTTGACGCCACGGCGACCGAAGCCGAATGGGAAGCGGCTATCCAGCCAAACACCCGCATGGTTTACCTCGAAACCCCGTCTAACCCGGGCCTCGAACTGGTGGATCTGACGATGCTGGCGCGCCTCAAGGAAAAATACGGCTTTATTATCAACGTTGACAACTGCTTTGCGACGCCGATTCTGCAAAATCCGATTGATTTCGGCGCTGACCTGTCGGTTCACTCGGCAACGAAATTTATGGATGGTCAGGGCCGCGTCCTGGGCGGTATTGTGGTTGGCTCCAAAGAGCTGATTGCCCAGATCCGGTTCTTCGCCCGCCATACCGGTCCGTCGATGTCGCCGTTCAATGCCTGGACGTTGTCGAAAAGTATTGAAACGCTGGAACTCCGGATGGAGCGCCATTGCAGCAACGCCCTGAAACTGGCCGAAGCGCTGGAACAACACCCGGACGTGCAATCGGTAAAATACCCGTTCCTGCCTTCGCACCCGCAGTATGAACTCGCGAAAAAACAAATGCACGCCGGTGGTTCTATCGTCACGATTGAGCTGGAAGGCGGCTTTGAGCGCGTGAAAGCGTTTTACGATGCGTTACAGATTCCGTCGCTGTCGTCGAACCTGGGCGATACACGCACAATCGTAACCAACCCGAATACAACAACCCACTCGAAACTGAAACCGGACGAGAAAGCCGCCCTGGGCATTACCCCGGGCCTGATCCGGATTTCGGTCGGTCTGGAAGCTATAGAGGATTTAATTGACGACTTCTCGCAGGCGGCTACCGTTTCGGCACAGGTGCTGAAATCGGCAGAAGCCTGATTATTTACCACTGAATAAACACAGGTGCAATACCATGATTGCAGAACCATCCTATACAATGGAAAGCCTGAGCAGCTACCTCGACGGTAAAACCGAAGTGGACGCACTGCGGGCACTGGCAGACCTCTATCCGGGTAAGGTTGTTTTTTCGACCAGCCTGGGCTATGAAGATCAGGTCATTACCGACCTGATCTGTAAGCATAACATCCCGATCCGTATTTTTACGCTGGATACGGGCCGGTTATTTCCGGAGACGTATTCAGTCTGGAAAAAGACTAACGACCGCTACGGCATTCAGATCGAAACCTACTTTCCGAATCAGGAAGCTACGGAAAAGCTGGTGACTGAAAAAGGTCCGTTCAGCTTTTATGATTCAGTTGAAAACCGGAAAGAATGCTGTTTTATCCGGAAAGTTGAGCCCCTGAACCGGGCACTGGCCGGTAATAAAATCTGGATCACCGGTATCCGGGCCGAGCAATCGCCGAACCGGCAGACGATGACGCAGGTGGAGCAGGACGATGCGCATCAGCTGTTCAAATTTCACCCGCTGATGAACTGGTCATTCGATGACGTAAAAACCTATATCCGGGAAAACAACGTCTCGTATAACCCGCTGCACGACAAAGGGTTTGTCAGCATCGGTTGCCAGCCCTGCACCCGCGCCATCCGCGAAGGCGAAGACTTCCGCGCCGGCCGTTGGTGGTGGGAAGACAACTCCAAAAAAGAATGTGGACTTCACGCTAAATAAAGAGTGATAGAGCGAAAGAGATAAAAAGCGTTGCCGCGCTCACTCTTTCGCTCTACCGCTCTTTCACTCTTTACACATGAAACTCGACTATCTCGATCAACTCGAATCCGAAGCGATTCATATTATGCGTGAGGTGGCTGGTCAGTTCGAACGGCCTGCCTTACTGTTCTCGGGGGGGAAAGACTCCATCACGCTGGTGCATCTTGCACGGAAGGCGTTTCGTCCCGGCAAATTTCCGTTTCCGCTAGTACATATCGATACCGGCCATAACTTTCAGGAAGCCCTCGATTTCCGCGACTGGCTCGCCGAAAGTCTGGGCGAAAAGCTCATTGTCCGGTACGTAGAAGATACCATCCGCGAGAAAAAACTAAAAGAGCCGACCGGCCGCAATGCCAGCCGTAACGCGCTCCAGACGTTTACACTACTGGATACCATCGAAGAATTTGAGTTTGACGCCTGTATCGGCGGAGCCCGGCGCGACGAAGAAAAAGCACGGGCCAAAGAACGCGTGTTCTCCGTTCGTGACGAATTCGGCTCATGGGACCCGAAACGCCAGCGTCCGGAGTTGTGGGATACCTACAACGGGAAGATCCACAAGGGCGAAAATGTCCGCGTGTTCCCGATTTCCAACTGGACCGAGCTTGATGTCTGGAATTACATCAAACGCGAAAACATCTCCCTGCCACCGATTTACTTCGCTCATGACCGCGAATGCCTGCTCCGCGACGGCAAGCTGCTGGCCACGGCCGGTGGTGTGATCCAGCGCGAAGAAGCCGACGAACTGGTGACGCGCCGGGTGCGGTTCCGGACCGTCGGGGATATTTCCTGCACGGCCGCCGTTGAGTCGAACGCCGACACGCTGGAGGCTGTCATTGCCGAAATTCAGGCAACCCGCATCTCCGAACGCGGCGAAACCCGCATCGACGACCAGGTTTCCGAAGCCGCCATGGAAGACCGCAAAAAGGGGGGCTATTTTTAAAGAGCGAAAGAGCGGCCGCTACGCGGTGAAAGAGCGAAAGAGTGTTTTTCTGCTCACTTTTCACTGCTTGGGGGCCGCATTACCGCTCTTTCACTCATTATCTCTTTCGCTCTTTAATTCGCATGGACTTACTACGATTTATCACCTGCGGCTCTGTGGATGACGGGAAAAGTACCCTCATCGGCCGTTTGCTATACGATTCAAAATCAATTCTGGCCGATCAGCTCGAAGCCGTGGAGCGGGCCAGCAAAAACAAAAACGACGGTGAAATTGACCTGGCCTTACTGACCGACGGCCTGCGCTCGGAGCGCGAGCAAGGCATTACCATCGACGTGGCCTACCGGTATTTTCAGACACCGGTCCGGAAATTTATCATTGTCGATGCCCCCGGTCATATCCAGTACACCCGGAACATGGTGACCGGCGCCTCGAACTGCCAGCTCGCCATTGTGCTGGTTGATGCCCGTAACGGTGTTGTGGAGCAGACCCGCCGCCACTCGCTGATTGCCTCCATGCTGGGCATTCCGCACCTGGTGGTAGCGGTGAACAAAATGGACCTCGTTGACTACTCGGAAGACGTGTTCTCGAACATCTGCATTCAGTATGCCGAACTGGCGAAAAAGCTGGATGCGAAGCAGGTTACATTTATCCCGATGAGTGCGCTGAACGGCGACAACGTGGTTGATCCGTCGCAGAACATGTCATGGTACGACGGCCCGACGCTGCTCAACTACCTTGAAACGGTTGAACTGGACCACGACGTAAACCTGACCGATGCCCGGTTCCCGGTGCAGTACGTCATCCGCCCGCAGACACCTGACCTGCACGATTACGGCGGCTATGCCGGTAAAATCACCAGTGGTATTTTCCGGAAAGGTGATGCGGTGACGGTGCTCCCTTCCGGCGAAACATCGACCGTTGAAGCCATTGAGTTTTTCGAAGAGGTGAAAGACGAAGCCTTCGCCCCGATGTCGGTGATCCTGCACCTGGCCGATGACATTGACATCAGCCGTGGCAACCTGATTGTGAAGTCAGACAGCCAGCCGGTTGTTACGCAGAATATTGAGGCTATGCTCTGCTGGATGGATACCAAGGAGTTGAAAGTTGGCAGCAAATACACCCTGCAACATGGCACTTTCCGTGCGCGCTGCGTAGTCCGTGACATTGCCTATCAGCTGAATGTCAATACATACGAAGAAACGGAAGGCGTCGAAAGCATTAAACTGAACGACATTGCCCGGGTAGTGCTGAAAACATCACAGCCGATCAGTTTCGATCCGTACACCAAAAACCGCGTTAACGGCGGCGCCATCCTGATCGACGAAACCTCAAACGTTACCGTCGGCGCATTAATGCTAACGTAGGGGCGACCCCACGTGGTCGCCCGAATCATACATAGCCAAATTGCATTGCACGGTCGCCCGAATTGGCCCAAATTACGTGGTCGCCCGAATACATAGCCAAATTGCATGGTCGCCCGTATTGAGATTTGGGCGACCACGTGGGGTCGCCCCTACATAGATAAAACCAAACGCGTGATTATTCGTTATAGGTCATAACAACGGTATAACCTGTGGTTATGACCTATAACGAAATGTGCCGGTCTGTTTCTTTCCGGCTTGGCCCTGACGTACTATATTTGCCATTACAATGTTACCCTAAAGCGCCGGAGTCATTCCGGCCTTTGTTTTTAAGAACTAGAATATAAACTCTATAGACTACATACCTTATGTCTGTACGATTTTCCGATAACGTAAGCCCGAAAGCTCAACGCGACATTCTGGACCTTCAGAAGAAGATCAGTGTCTTTACCAATGGAGAACTTACCGATGAGCAGTTCCGTAAGTTTCGTCTGGCACGGGGCGTGTATGGCCAGCGTCAGCCGGGCGTACAGATGATCCGTATCAAATTGCCGCATGGCCGGATTACCGCCGATCAGTTGATCCGGATTGCCGAAGCATCCGACAAGTATGCAACCGGTAATCTGCACGCCACAACCCGTCAGGATATTCAGCTCCACTTTGTAAAACTGGCCGACTCCCCGCAGTTGTGGGCTGATCTGGAAGACGCGGATATTACGTTGAAGGAAGCGTGCGGCAATACCGTCCGGAACGTTACGGGTTCGGCCCGTGCCGGTGTAGATCCATTAGAGCCATTTGATATTACTCCATACGCCCAGGCTATTTTCGAGTACTTCCTGCGCAACGCCATTTGTCAGGAAATGGGCCGTAAATTCAAGATTGCCGTTTCATCGTCGGAAAAAGACTCTGCCTATGCTTATATCCATGACGTGGGGCTGATTCCGCGCGTACAGGACGGCAAACGAGGCTTTAAGGTTGTCGTTGGCGGTGGTCTGGGTGCTCAGCCTTACATGGCGCAAACGGCGTTTGAGTTTCTGGAAGCGGATCAGATAATTCCGTTCACCGAAGCCGTGATCCGCGTGTTTGACCGCTACGGCGAACGTACCAAGCGGCATAAAGCCCGGATGAAATACCTGCTGAACGATTTAGGTCTGGAAGGTTTCCTTGCGAAAGTAGCCGAAGAGCAGCCGGCGCTGAACGCAAAGGTCTTTCCGGTTGATACAACAGCTTTTGATTTACCACTGTTTGCCGAACGTCCGGAAGTCTCAGGTTACCAGCCTGAGTCTACGGATGTACAGTTCCTGGAGTGGTTTAAGAGTAACGTGTTTGAGCAAAAGCAAAAAGGCTGGTATGCCGTTCAGCTGCGGGTGCTGCTGGGCGATATGTCGTCGAACACGGCGCGTGCGCTGGCGGGCATCGTCAAAAAATACGCAGCCGATGACATCCGTGTGACGGTTAACCAGGGCTATCTCCTGCGCTTCGTAAGTCCTGAAAACCTACAGGCGATTTACGACGAGCTGCATGCGCTGGGCCTCGCCGAACCAGGCTTCGACTCAACGGCCGACATTACCACCTGCCCGGGCACGGATACCTGTAACCTCGCCATTTCGAGCAGCTACGGCATTACCCGTGCGCTGGAAGACATGATGAAGGTTGAGTTTAAAGACCTGATTTACAACAACGATATTAAGATCAAGATCAGCGGCTGTATGAACGGTTGCGGTCAGCACTCAGCGGCTAACATCGGTTTCCACGGCTCATCGCTGAAAAACGGCGCGTATGTACTACCGGCTTTACAGGTGCTGCTGGGCGGCGGCTTCAACAGCAAAAACGAAGGGCTGATTGGTGATAAGGTGATTAAAGTACCGACCAAACGTGGCCCGGCTGTATTGCGGTCCCTGTTTCAGGATTACGATACCAACGCATTCGACGGCGAATATTACAGTGATTACTATGCCCGTCAGGGTAAAAATTACTTCTACCAGTTGTTGAAGCCACTGGCTGACCTTAAAACAGTCACCGAGCAGGACTACATCGACTGGGATCATACCGAGCCGTTTGTAACGGAAGTTGGTGTCGGCGAGTGTGCGGGTGTTATGATTGACCTGGTTGCGACAACACTGATTGAAGCGACGGAAAAATTACAGTGGGCCAGCGAAGCCCTGGAAGAAGGTCGTTTCTCCGATGCCATCTACCATGCCTACAACACCCTGATCACCGGTGCGAAAGCGGCGTTGATGACGAAGGATGTAGCCACCAACACCCAGCACGGCATCGTGAGTGATTTCGACAAACACTTTATCGGTGAGACGGGCTTCCATACGGCCGAAGGCGAGTTTAAAGCACTGGCGTTCAGCATTAATAAAAATGAACCGTCTGAAGCATTTGCGCAACAACTGATTCAGCAGGCCGGTCAATTCCTAACCGCTGTCAACGCGTATCGTGATCACCAGATCATGCTCGAAGGCTCACCCGCCCTCCAGGAACTGGTTCAGGCACAAGACAGCTAATTTATCAAAGAGCGAAAGTCTGAAAGAGCGAAAGAGTGAATCTGACTGCTCTTTCACCTTTGCTTAATAAGAAGAATGAAAGCGTAAACCGGTGATTTTACCCTAGGTATTCACTCATTATCTCTTTCGCTCTTTACCTCTTTACACTATGAAGCTAACCCTCGTTGGTGCGGGCCCGGGCGATCCGGAGCTGATAACATTGAAAGGCATTAAGGCACTCAGACAGGCCGATGTAGTGATGTATGATGCCCTTGTCCATCCTGATTTACTGGATTATTGCCGTCCGGATGCGCTGAAGGTGTATGTCGGGAAACGCCGGGGTGCCTATTCCTGCGTACAGGAAGAAATCAATCCGCTGATTGTCCATTACTGCCGGCAATACGGGCACGTTGTCCGGCTGAAAGGCGGCGACTCGTTCGTGTTTGGTCGTGGATACGAAGAACTTGACTTCGCCCGTGAGCATGGCATTGAGGTCGATGTGGTACCCGGGCTGTCGAGCAGCTATGCGGTACCGGCGAGTGCCGGTATTCCGCTCACGACCCGCGGCCTGTCCGAAAGCTTCTGGGTAGTTACAGGCACCACCAAAGACGGTAAGTTTTCGCAGGACCTGCAGCTGGCGGCCCAATCAACGGCGACGGTGGTTATTCTGATGGGAATGCACAAACTGCCGGAGATCATGGACGTGTTTGCGGCCCTCGGCAAAACCGATACGCCGGTCGCCATCGTTCAGAACGGAACGTTACCGGAGCAGCAGACCGTGATTGGCCAGGTCGATACCATGGTCGATCTGGTTGCCGAAACCGGTGTCGGGAATCCGGCCATCATTGTTATCGGTGAAGTAGCCCGCCTCGGCAATCCGACAATCCTTTCCGCAGTACAACAAGCAACCTTTGCAACCGGCCTGTAAGCCTCTCTTTTTAAAATAGTTCACTTTGTTTGTGAAGTCTCGCTTTTACCGGCGAGACTTTTTTTATACCCCTCCGTCTCAGTTGAAACGTCAATCATACGTCAACCACCATGAGAGGATTAAACAAAGTCTCGCTGATCGGCCATCTGGGCAAAGACCCTGTTCTGCAACACATCGACAACAATACGGCTGTTGCTAAATTTTCACTGGCCACCACGGAAAGCTACAAAGACAAAAACGGGCAAACCCATGCCGAAACCACCTGGCATTCGATTGTTGTGTGGCGGAACCTGGCAGAGGTTTCGGGGAAGTATCTGCAAAAAGGGAGCCTGGTCTATCTCGAAGGCAAAATTAAATCCCGTCAGTACGATGATAAGGAAGGCAATACCCGCTACGTTACCGAAATCGTTGCTGATCAACTGATTATGCTGGACAAGAAAACTGATCAGGAGTAGATTTTGACAGGATTACGGGATTGACAGGATTTGTATGCTGCACCTTTTGTTTCTAAAAAGCCACATCCTGTTCATCCTGCAATCCTGTCGAATTAATCCATCACAGACTGCGGATTTGCATTTTTTTGTACCTTCGTACCGGCTTTAGGGGTATTCTGTAAAGAATTGAGAGAGTCCCTTTGAACCTGATCCGGTTGATACCGGCGTAGGGAAAAGCAGGTACGTAACACCGACCGGTGCCGTATTCCGCCTTTATCTTCATTCCTGAAGAGCGTCTATAGCCATTTCATGTTTTAATCACTGTTATGGTAAACAAGCTCTGGGATCACATCCAATTTGTCCGCGATCAATCGCCTCTCGTCCATAATATCACCAACTTTGTGGTGATGAACAACACCGCCAATGCCCTGCTGGCCGTCGGTGCCTCCCCCATCATGGCCCATGCCCATCCGGAAGTCAAGGATATGGTATCCATCTGTCAGGCGGTAGTCATCAACATCGGCACACTGGACGAGTATTTTGTTAAATCCATGAAAATGGCCGCCGGACAAGCCAATGCGCTTGGCAAGCCATGGGTTCTGGACCCTGTTGGAGCCGGAGCCACCCCCTTCCGCGATGAGGTGCTGTCTGAGTTACTGGCCCTTCACCCGACCGTTATCCGTGGCAATGCCTCCGAAATTATGGCGCTGGCCAAAGCCAATCAGACTGTCACCAAAGGCGTTGACAGCACAGCCGAAAGCAACGAAGCCATTGATGCCGCCCGTTTTCTTCAGGAAACGTACGGGGCTGTTGTCTGCATTTCGGGCGCTACCGACATTATAGTCGGGTCCGGACAAACCATTTTCCTTAAAAACGGTCATCCGCTCATGACAAAGGTTACAGGACTGGGTTGCTCGGCTACTGCTGTCATCGGGGCGTTCATTGCCGTTATTCCTGACAAAACCGAGGCCGTGGCGGCGGCGATGGCGCTGTTCAGCCTTGCCGGCGAGCTCGCTTCCCAAACCGCTGCCGGCCCGGGAAGCCTGCAGGTGCAGCTGCTCGACCAGCTTCATTCCCTCTCAGAGGCCGGTTTTAAACAACAGCTAACCATCAGCCTGCATGGCTAATCATCCCGCGTTTCCGTATTTGCTTTATCTGGTTATTTCAGCGCAGCATTGCGGCGGACGATCCTTATTAGATGTAGCCGAAGAGGCGATTTCAGGGGGCGTTGACATTATTCAGTTACGGGAAAAAACACTGGACGATACTGCCTTTCTGCGTCAGGCTGTGTTGCTGAAAGAAATTACCGACCGCTATGGTGTCCCGCTGATAATCAACGACAACCTGACCGTAGCAAAAGCCGTGGGAGCGTTTGGTGTTCATGTCGGCAATAACGATATACCGCCGTCAGAAGTCCGCAGACAATGGCCCGATTGCCGGCACATCGGTTATTCCGTTGAATACATCAGCCAGCTCAATACCGCCGAAACGGCTACGGCCGATTGCCTGGGGATTAGTCCCGTATTCAGTACCGTAACCAAAACGGATACGGTTACTGAATGGGGACTCGACGGCATTGCCCGGATCCGATCCCTGACCGATAAGCCGTTGATCGCTATCGGCAACATGAACGCCCAAAATGCTGCGTCAGTCATTCAGGCCGGCGCCAACAGCATTGCCGTCGTCTCCGCCATTTGTGCGGCCGACAGCCCGCAGCATGCCGCATATGCACTCAAAAACGCAATTCTGAAAGCATTATGACCCAGTTTCGTTATTCTTCAGTGCTCACCATTGCCGGTTTCGACGGCAGCGGCGGGGCCGGTATTCAGGCCGATATGAAAGCCATTTCGGCCCTTGGCTGCTACGCCACTTCGGTCCTGACCGCCCTTCCCGTGCAGAATACAACCGGCGTCAAGGCGATCTACCCGATTCCGGTGGAGGCCGTCCGTGCGCAGATCGGCTGCATTCTGGATGATATTTTTCCCGACGCCATCAAAATCGGGATGGTGCATACCAGTGAACTGGTCGAAACCATTGTCGGGACGCTCGGGCAATACGCCGCCGTACCGGTTGTATTTGACCCCGTTATGGTAGCCACCAGCGGGCACCGGCTGATTGAGGAACAGACCATAACCACCCTCATCGACAAGCTGTTCCCGATTGCCAGCGTGATTACGCCAAACATGGACGAAGCCGCTATTCTGGCTGAAATGCCCATTAAAACGCTTGACGATATGTATGTGGCCGGTGAGAAGATTCTGAAACTGGGTTGCCGGTCGGTGTTGCTGAAAGGCGGCCATTTACCGACCCCCTTGCTCACGTCCCTGTATTTCGACGGGTCGGGACAAATCCAGTCATTTGAGTACCAGAAATTTGACACACGAAATACCCACGGTTCCGGCTGCACACTCTCCTCGGCCATTGCCAGCTACATTGCACAGGGCAAATCATTACAAAAAGCGGTTGCCCTCGGTCAGGATTATGTGCACCAGGCCATCCGGAACGGTGCCGACGTAAGCACGGGCAACGGCAACGGACCGCTGAACCATTTCTTTAACCCGCAAAAACTAATCAAATATGAACTGGTCTGAGCAGGCATGGCAGCAAATTACTCCGGTTTACCAGTCCATCCTGTCGATGCCGTTTATTACTGAACTGACCAACGGGACGCTGGATAAGGCGAAATTCCGGTTCTATATGATGCAGGACTCGGGTTATCTAGACCATTTCGGCCGTGCGCTCGCCCTGATCGGGGCCCGGGCTACCCACATCGGCGATGCGCTTACCTTTATGCGTTTTGCCGAAAATGCCATTCTGGTTGAGAATAGTCTGCACGAATCGTATTTCGTTGATTTCGGGGAGGCCGACAAAGGCACCCTGCAACCGGCCTGCCACCATTACATACATTTTTTGAAAAGTACGGCTGCTCTGGAAGCCGTCGAAGTGGCGATGGGAGCGGTATTGCCCTGTTTCTGGATTTATAAATCTGTCGGCGACTACATTCTCCAACAGCCACAGGTAGCTGATAATCCGTATCAACGCTGGATTGACACCTATGGCGGGGAGGAATTCGGGATTGCCGTCCAACAGGCCATTGCCATCTGCGACCGTATGGCGGCCCAAACGACCGACGCTGTCCGCGAGGCGATGACCGGCGCATTCATCACAGCTTCAAGGCTGGAGTACGATTTCTGGGACGCCGCCTACACTCTCCGTACCTGGTAAACCGGAGGGTAGTTCGGGCATCAGCAAAAACACTGACCGGCTGAGGCCCGAACTACCCTTCGGTTACTGCTGACAATTTATTCGGCCGAACCGGCAGTTAATCCGGTCTTCCCTGCACTTGATGATTATTTCGTTTACAAAACCGCTCGTCTGTCCGCAATTTTGGTCAGTCATCTGACATTACCATACAGACAACAATACCAATGAACGCAACAAAATCATTCCGCAGCCTGACCGGCCTTTTAACACTGAGCCTCTTCGGTTTGCTCAGTACAACATCCTGCCAAAGTAATTCAAATACAGTTGATCCCAGTGCACCGTCCGGCGGAAAAAAAGGGTATGTAACCGGCAATGTCACCGACCCGCAGGGGAAACCGCTGGCTCAGGCGACTATTTACACCGAAAATACAGTAGTTAAGGATCGCGGTGCCGAGGTAAAAACATCTTCCGGGGGCAGTTATCAGATTCAGTTAATCGACAAGCTGGGCCAGTGGATTGCCCGCGGCTTTATCCTGAAACAATATAATGGCCATGTCTATAAAATCAGCCTTGACCCGAAAAACGCGGATTCGTTTACGGCCGAGGAACAGCCTGTCCGCGATTTTCAGTGGAAACTGACCGGTCATGTACCTGATCTGAGCCTGGATTTGTATTATGGCGGCACGGTTGAGCTGTTCCGTGACC
>NZ_CAMFHL010000198.1 GCF_945952095.1 uncultured Arsenicibacter sp.
GTACATGCTTCGGTTCTTCGCCCACAAAATTGCCATTGAAAGTGCGATTGCCAGCCACCAGACGGCCAACACCATTGCCCTGGTCGAATACCCGAAGGCAAGCGGGAAAGCCCTGAATCAGGTGGCCGAAGAAGTAGGTGTTGATCCGGCTGAACTGCGGAAATACAACCGCTGGGTATTGGCCGACAATATCCCGAACGACAAGGCATATTCGCTCATGGTGCCTACGCCGAGTAACCAAATCAATGATGTACGGCAAAAAATCGGTCAGGCTACCGACCGGCCAACGGCTGATTTCAGCCAGAACGACATTGGTTTTCCCGTTCTGCGAAAAATCACAACCGGCGTTCAGAGCAAAAACGATCCGATTCTGTACGAAATCAACGGCCTGCCCGGCATTCAGGCACAGGCCGGTGACAACGCCGGTTCTTTGGCCCGTAAGGCGCGTGTAAGCCTGTCGAGTTTCCTGCGGTATAATGAGTTGGGCGAGCTGGACCAGATTGTGCCCGGCGAAGTTTACTATCTGGCCAAAAAGCGTAAGAAAGCCCTCGTACCGTACCATACCGTCCGCGAAGACGAAACGATCCGCAGTATTGCGCAGCGCTACGGCATCCGGACAAAATTCATCATGCGCTACAACCGGCTGGACCGCGTCCAGAAACTACAGGTTGGCCGCGTGATGTGGCTGCGTGAAAAACGGCCGAGAGACCGCCCGGTTGAAGTTATTAATTCGCCGACACCGCCGGTCTATGACCGCACACCGGCCATTCCGTCGAACCAGCCGGGTGTAAACCGGGCTACCGCCTCAACGCCTGCCGATCAGCCGGCGGACGGCAACCCGACACGCAGCAGCGACTACCCGAAAACGGCCGCCGACCGCAAGGTGTATACGCCGAAACTGGCCGGTACGCCAATCGACGAACCAGCCACTAAACCAGCTCCGACACCATCGTCACCGGTTCCGTCAGCACCGGTAAACACGCCGGCCCGTACATCACCGGCGCCATCGCGGTCAGCCGATAACCCGGCCGGTACCCAGCGGGTAGTTATTGTCCGGGATGGCAGCGGCACGTCGACAACAACAACACCGGTCGGTACACCGGCAAACCCGACGCGGCAACCGACAGGCATCGACGAAAGCAGCATCCCCACCGACGACAAGCCACCGATTAACGTACCCACCAAACCATCCGGCAACGGCGGGTTTGAGGTGACCGGTAACCCGTCAACGGCCGGCCGCACAACCGGTACGAAAGCGAAACCATTTACGCCTCCGGCAAGCAGTACCCCAAAAACCGAACCGGTAACGACACCGGTTAAAACACCGGCTACGACGACACCGAAAGGCGGCCGCTCGATGACGCATACCGTACAGGGCGGACAAACGTATTACAGCATCTCAAAAATCTACGGCATTGCCATAGACGATCTGCTGGCGTGGAACAACCTGACGCTTGAGGACCGGCTGTCAGTCGGGCAGCAGCTCAGCATCCGGAATGTACCGGCAGGCTTCCCGGTTGGTCAGGAAGTACGCCCATCGGCAGGCAGCGGCAGCCAGCCGAAAGAAGACGTTATTTACCATACCGTACAAAAAGGTGAAACCATGTTCCGGATTTCTAAACAGTATAACGTCAGCGTGGAGCAGATTCAGCAATGGAATGCGCTGACGGACGTAACGGTGAAAGAAGGACAGAAAATAAAGATCATCAAGTAACTATGATACTAATTGATAACACCTGCATCAGCGATGACGTTGCCGAAAAGTTTTTCGTCTGCAATCTGGACAAATGCAAAGGTGCCTGCTGCGTAGAAGGTGATATGGGAGCTCCGCTGGAGGCCGGTGAGCCGGAAATGCTTAAGAAAATTTACCCGAAAATTAAATCATACCTCTCTCCTGCCGGCATCAAAGCCATTGAGGAGCAGGGACTTTATGAGCAGGATGTTGACGGAGACTACGTGACGACAACCGTCGGCGGCCGTGAATGCGTCTATGCCATTTACGACGACAAAGGTATCCTGAAGTGTGGTATCGAAGAAGCGTATAATGACGGGGTAGTTGACTGGAAGAAACCGATTTCCTGCCACCTCTACCCGATCCGCGTAACAAAATACGAAGCCTACCACGCGCTCAACTACGACCGCTGGCCGATTTGCAGTCCGGCCTGTAGTTTCGGCGAACAGTTGCAGGTCCCTGTCTATAAGTTTGTCCGCGAGGCGCTCGTCCGCGCTTACGGGCAGGAATGGTACGACAAGCTGGTCGCTGCCATCGAGACAAAAGAATAGATGTCAACCACGCAAAAGCTCCGGAAGGGGCTTTTGCCCGTTACTACCATGCGTGATTATTTTCAGGATGTGTATGATGTCGTCCGGCAGGTTCCGGCAGGCCGGGTAACGACCTATGGGGCCATTGCGCGCTACCTGAGCCTGCGGGCGGGTGCCCGCATGGTTGGCTGGGCAATGAACGGCTCACACACCCAACCCGATATACCGGCCCACCGGGTAGTGAATCGGCTGGGTGTACTCTCAGGAAAACACTTTTTCGGCTCGCCAACAGCCATGCAGGAACGCCTCGAAGCAGAAGGTATCCGCGTCGAAAATGATCAGGTCGTCGATTTTGCCCGTATCCTCTGGGATCCGGCAACCGAACTGACCATCTAAAGATTTTTAAGGTATTTCTGTCCGCCCAGCGCCCGCATCTGCCGCGAAATCTGGCGGGTCCGGCGCAGAACATAACCGGACGGGTTCTGGATGGAAAATTTGATCGGGTTAGGCAATACTGCCGCAATCCGCGCCGCTTCATCGCGCGACAGCAGCTTGGCGGTATGCCCGTAATAGCGCTGTGAGGCCGCTTCCACACCAAAAGTCAGCGGACCGGTTTCGGCCACGTTCAGGTATACTTCCAGAATCCGCTTTTTACCCCAGATCAGTTCTATCAGAACCGTGAAGTACACTTCAAGCCCCTTCCGGATATAGCTGCGGCCATTCCAGAGAAATACGTTTTTGGCAACCTGCTGTGAGATTGTGCTGGCACCACGCGGGCGTTTACGCGTTTTATTTTCCTTGATGGCGTCCTGAATCTCGTCAAAGTCGAAGCCCCAGTGAACCGGAAACTGCTGGTCTTCCGACGCCACAACTGCCAGGGCTGCTTCTTTACTGATTTCGTCGAGGGAACGCCATTTTTTGTAGACTTTGGCCGATTTATCCTCGCCCATAGCATCCAGCTTACGGGTTACGACCAGCGGCGTTACCCAGACCGGAATGTATTTCAGGAGGATGACCCAGCCAATAGAACCCAGAAACAGCCAGATAAAAGCCCTGATGCTGTATACATAAATCGTATTCAGGATCGGATACTGGCGGATAGCTGCGCGGATTTGCCGCAACAGATCCGGTGTTTCGCTTTCCGGCGGTTCAGGACGGGTATAGTTGCCCGCCGGCCTGGTGCCGGAACCATCGGCCGGGCGGTTTTCTACCGTCTGCCGTGGGCGGTTACGAAACGTATTACGCGGAATATTCTGGTTGTTTGGTTGCATAGGTGGCTGACTTCAGTGCGAAAATACAACTACGCAAACAATTCGGAAGCGACCCGGTCCGCGAAAAGTTTACCAGCTTCTGTTAATATTAACACATCGCCCTGAATAGTTACCCAGCCAGCCTGCTGTAATTGAGCCAACGGTTTCTGCTGCACCCGTAAGAAGTCCTTTTGAAGCAGTTTGTTCAGCTCCGTAACGGAGCACCCCCAGATGGTCCGCAAACCGGTCAGCAGGTATTCGTTGACCTGATCAGCGGCCGAAAGCGTCTCCACCGTAGCCGGAATTTCGTTCTCCGCCAATGCCCTGATGTACCGGCTGTTATTGGCTATATTCCATTGCCGTTCGCGGCCGTTGTAGGAGTGCGCACTCGGCCCCACCCCAAGATACGGGCGACGTTTCCAGTAAGCCGAATTATGCCGCGCAAACTGGCCGGAAAGTGCAAAATTGGAGATTTCGTAATGTACATACCCCGCACCGGTCAGTCCCGCAACGAGTTCTTCAAACTGTCCGGCAGCAAGCGCTTCATCGACGGGGGTCAGTTTACCTGTCTGCTGCCACCGCCCGAATGCCGTATCCGGCTCAATGGTCAGCGCATAGGCCGACAGGTGTGGTACATGCAGCGCCAGCGCCCTTGCCAGATCCCGTTCCCAGACCTCCGGTTTGATGCCGTAAATCAGATCAATGCTGATGTTATCGAAGCCAAGCTCTCTCGCCAGCTGCACACACTGTTCCGCTTCGGCTGCGGTATGCGCACGGTTCATCCACCGGAGCGTTTCTTCATCGAATGTCTGAATACCAATGCTTAGCCGGTTCACATAACGGCGAAAAAGCTGAAGATTAGCAGCGGTCAGGTCATCCGGGTTGGCTTCAAGCGTAATTTCGGGGTCGGGGATAACGGCAAACTGCTGGTAAATGGTGTTAAAAATCTGCTCCAGCTCACCCTCATTAAGCAGCGATGGCGTACCTCCGCCAAAATAGATTGTTTCAAGCGGTTGTTCGGGCAGGTACTCTTTTTGCAGCCTGATTTCCCGGCAAATGGCATCGACCATAGCCGGTTTCTGCTTCAAGCTGGTACTGAAGTGAAAATCGCAGTAGTGACAGGCCTGCTTACAGAACGGGATGTGTAGGTAAAGATGCATTACAGTTTCTTTTCCAACACAATCACCAGACCGTATGTTCCTTGCTGGGTACCGATGATGTCAAAGCCTTGCCGGATATTCAGCAACAGCATCGACCGCCACTGGTTATAAGTTTGGGTACGCACTGCCCGGTACCCATTATCCCGGCACCAGTCATGTTGCTGCACCATCAGTTCAGTAGCGATCCCGTGCCCGCGGAAAGCAGCGTCAACGCAGCCAAGCCAGCTGTAAAAATGGCCTTCCTTGCGTTCGTAGCCCATTTTATAGCCTACAACCCGGTTATCAGCCCTGGCCAGCCATACGGTCAGCCGCCGGTTTTGGTAATAACGCATTTCGGCAAGCACTTCTTCCCGCATCTGATCCGGAAAAACGGTCAGATGCAAATCCAGTAACGATTGCAGCAACATGGCAGATGGCAGGCCGGTTACCATCTCATACTGTATACTGCCGGACAAATTGGTAGCGCTGTTAGTCACAAGCATTGCGTGTTTGTGCGGCAAAAATACAGTCAAATCCGTTGTAATGTATTGTTTTAGCGATCAGGACATTTCTTGCAGCGTTTGCCCTTCTTGTACTTTTTGCAGCATTTTTTTAGTACACACTCTTCCAGTACCCGCGATTTTTCCATGATGCTGAGCCGTATACCTGTATCCGGCAAGCTATTCATCAACACATCCTCCTGCTCCATCTGCTCATTTAGTTTATACAAACCTATCCATTATTTATAATTAATCCAAATAAATATCTTTTCCTGTATTAAACTTCTAATCCGGTAATTGACATTTTTCATACCTTTAGCAATCTGCTTTACCAGCACGCATTCCTGCAAAGCCATGCAACTACAAACCGGAAAGTTACAACGCGTTAAAGCATACGCCCCTTTTTTATTGCGGGTAGTCTGTGCCTGGAAATTATACGATGCAGCGGGACACACAGCTTTGCATCCCGCTGAGGGAATTCCAGGGTATGCCGACTGGCTGGCCACCCTCCACTTTCCGTTCCCGACGCTTGCCGCCATTCTGTCGGCCTATACCGAATTTCTGGGCGCCATCAGTTTGTTGCTTGGCTGGAAAACAAGGTGGTTTTGTATACCTTTAGCCATAAATTTTATCCTTGCAGTTCTAGCCGGACATTGGGCAATCGGTGATAGTTTTACGAATACCTTTCCGGCTCTGATCCTGCTGGCAACAAGCCTCTTTTTATTTATCAATGGTCCGGGCAAACCGTCAATAGACGAAGGCATCTGATCAGCAACCAGTAATGCGTAACGTGAAACATTTTTTCCTTTTCTGCTTTCTTCTGCTTTCCTTTTTTGCCCATAGTCAGGCAGTCACCGATACAACCCTGACCGGCCTGACCCGCAGCAAACTGACCCCGCTTTATTACGGCTTAGGCACCGACCGGCTGGGTGGTGCGCGGATGGAAACGCTGGATTCAGCGGTCGTGCTCCGGATTTCCGGTCTGGATACAACCCGCCGGTACTGGCGTGTGCGGCTGGCTCCGTCGCTGTCGGCCTATGTTCCGGTCGAGCAGGTACAGGCGGATACCCTGCTGCGGTTCCCGGCCCAGGCCCTGACCGGCTCTTGGCGGACGTGGGGCGATACAGCCAACGGCCCCATCCCCGGACGTTTCGATTACGTGTCAGTGGCGCTGCCCGCCCGGCTTCCCTACCGCAGCCGGCAGGAGGTAAACCCCAACCGCATTGTACTTGACATTTTCGGTGCGACCAGTAACACCAACTGGATCACACAGATGCGCACCACAAAGGGCATCAAAAATGTGTGGTTTGAGCAGATTGCCGATGAGCAGCTGCGCGTATACATTGACCTAAACCAGCCCACACACTGGGGATATTCCATTTATTATCAGCGCAATACGCTCATTACCCGTATTCGCCGCGGACCGGAAACCAAAAAACTCAGGGGGTTAATCATTGCCATTGATGCGGGGCATGGCGGAAGCAATACGGGTGCCCGCGGTGAACAGTCGAAACGGCTGGAAAAGGAATTTACGCTGGACGTAGCCCAGAAGCTTAAAAAAGAACTCGAACGTTCGGGGGCATTGGTGGTCCTGACCCGCAGCAAAGACACCAACATCGGACCCACCGACCGGATAAAAGCCATGCGGCAGCTGCTGCCCGACCTGCTGGTCAGCATACACTTTAATGCGTCGGGCAATGCCGGCGTGCGGGGTTTCAGTACCTATTACAAACACCTCGGTTTCCGGTCGCTGAGTCAGGCCGTTTTGCAGGAATTACTGAAGGTAGATACCCATGAGTTCGGCAATGTCGGGCATTTTAACTTTTTCTTCAACGCGCCGACTGAATACCCCAATGTACTGGTCGAAGGCCCGTTCCTGAGCAACACAGCCGACGAGAATCTGATTCTGGATGAACGTTTCCGGCAAAACATGGCCAGGGCCATCCGCAGTGGCCTGAAGAACTGGGTAAAGAAGAGTCAATAAGTAGCGGGCGTGAATCAAAAGATTCACGCCCGGACTTTTCAGCTATATTACAGAATTTCGCCTTTCAGGTAAAGCTGCACCTGCCCGGCAATTTCGACGCGCTCACCTGACAGCTTACACATCAGCGAACCGCCACGTGCCGACAACTGCTGCGCGCTGAGGGAGGTTTTACCAAGCTTTTCGGCCCAGTAAGGAATAAGCGTCGTATGGGCCGAGCCCGTTACCGGATCTTCGTCAATACCGGATTGCGGGCCAAAAAAGCGGGACACGAAGTCAACATCCTTGCCGGGAGCCGTAACAATCACCCCGCGGGCCGGTACGGTCACCAGTTCGCGGAAGTCAGGGGCAAGCTGCTCAATCTGCTCCTGTGTCTCATACACCAGCATGTAATCGGTTTTACCCTTCAGAATCGCCGATGGTTTTTCGTCGAAAGCCGTCAGGAGAGCAGGCGGCAATAAGGTAGCTTTCTGTACCGTATCGACGGGAAAGTCGAGCACCAGCCAGCCCGCCTCTTCGCGGCAGACATTGAGCGGACCACTGCGCGAATCAAACGTAATCCGGTCGGCATCCGGTTGCTGTTCCAGAAAGAAAACGACATAGGCCGATGCAAGCGTGGCGTGGCCGCACAGGTCGACTTCAACAGTTGGCGTAAACCAGCGGATATGGTAGTGACCGGGCTCGCCGGTAGCTACATAAAACGCGGTTTCGGCCAGGTTATTTTCGGCAGCAATCCGCTGCATTTGCTCATCAGGAAGCCATTCAGTTAAAGGAATAACCGCCGCCGGGTTTCCGGCAAACAAGCGGTCAGTAAACGCATCAAGTTGATACAGGCGCATGAATCAGGCTTTTTAAGGTTTATGGTTTCGGAACACTGGCTTCTAATTCGTGAAAAAGGCTTTCTGTAAAATGATGGAGCGATGGTATTTTTACTGTGGCAATCTCAAATTTCGCATCATCATATTCAAATTCTGCCGGAACCGATACAGCGATCATTCCGGCAGTAACCGCCGATTTCAGGCCATTGCCCGAATCCTCAAAGGCAATACATTCACGGGGTTCTACCCCGAGCTTTCGTGCCGTCCCCAGATAAACATCAGGGGCGGGCTTATTCCGCGCTTCCAGTGTGGCCGAGTGCCAGGTCGTAAAGTAATGCTGAATCCCTAACCGGCGGATGACCAGTTCGATCAGGTTCATCGGTGAGGCCGATGCGATGGCCAGCGGAATGTTCCGGCTATGGAAAAACTGTAACAGTTCAACCGCACCCAGCATGGCTTCGGCCGCATTCGCAATCCGGTCATACACTTTTGTCAGCATTTCCTCCTCCAGTTCGGCAAGGGTGCGCCCTTGCCACGGATGGCGTTCATACCAATATTGAATTACTACACCAATGGGTAAACCCGTGGTTTTAAGACATTGTTCTTCAGTCAGTTCAAGACCGACCGTTTTAAAAACCTCAATCTCAACGTGCCGCCAGTGGGGTTCTGAATCCACCAGCAGCCCGTCCATATCCAGAATAGCTGCTTTGATCATGTTAGTTAAACCGAACCGTCATGGTCTGAATGACCGGATTCAGTTGTTGCATAGCGGGGTTTGACGACAGAAACTCGCCATCGCCCGATACCTTGTCTACTAGTTTTTCCTGTTCGGCGGAGAGTTCTCCATAGCCAAACACAATACTCAGATACGTTTTACCGTCTTTCCCTTCCAGACTTCCGCCCTGCCAGCTGCTCGCCGACCCGCCGTAATCCCATCCGAAACCGTACAGCTTAAAGGGCTTACCATTCAGTTTCTCGACTTCTTTCAGCGTAGAGCCGATGCGCAGACCATTGTCGGTTACCCATTGGGTCTGGTTGCCTCCGGTGCCGGGTTTATCCGATGCCGGGCGGAGTATAACAGCATCCGGTTTTGCGGCATTCTCTTTATCAAGCCACAGAATCTGCGCCTCGTCGGGCGTTCCCTTAAACAGGGTTGTACCAATTTCAGTGGCTCCTTCGGCTATGTAAATCGTGTCATTGACCGTTACGTTTTCCTTGCCCAACAGGTCAATCAGTTCGGCCTGCGTTGAGGTTGCCCGGATATTGCCGGCCTGTTTACCCGGAATAATCACAAAGTTGTCGGGCGATACCATCTGATCCGACGCATGTTCCGGTACGTTATCGAATGCCGTTGCCGCTGAGTCAGCTGTCTGGCTACCGGCCTGCTGATCAGCTTTTTTCTGGCAGGCTGTCAGGCAAACGCCGGCTACCAGAGCGGTTAAAAATAATTGTTTCATGAACGGTTAAGGGACGTTTCGGTTCAATGCCAATGGTTAGACAACGGCCTGGCGAAAAGGCTTAACGTCGATTTTCTCCCACACCTGTCCGGTAACGTATGGGTCGTTCTGTAACCACGCCTGCATGGCCTCTTCGGTGTCAAAATCAACGACCATCATCGAGCCGAACATCTGGCCGTCGGGATTCAGTAACGCCCCGCCGAGAACATAGTTATTACCGGCTTTTAATTGTTTTACCCCTTCCAGGTGATCCGGCCGGACCGCCATGCGGCGGTTCAGCGCTTCAGCATCTGTAAAGTCGTATGCGTGAATGACGTACAACATAGTGGTTTGTGCTTGTTACGTGTTAGGTGCCGGACCATAGGTACGGTCCGGTAAACGATATTTTTACAGTCGGGCGAAGATACCTATTTTCCCAAAAGTGTACTGTATTCTATTGGGAATACCATATTACCTTACGCTTTCTTTTTTAAAAGTCATTTTTTGCAGTCACAGAATGACCGGACTGCGGTATAGCATATGCTCTTTTCGTTAACTTCACGGTTTTGTTTTGAACCACTTCTCTATGAACAAAACCTTTACTCTTCTCCTTATTGCGGGTTTGTGTACGTTTAAAGGCGTTGCACAAACCAAACCGGTACTCACCGTTGACAAGATTATGCAGGACCCGAAAAGCTGGATCGGCACCTCCCCATCCGGTGTTTTCTGGTCAGAGGATGCCAGAACCATCTACTTCAACTGGAATCCTGACAAAGCCAAAGCGGATTCGCTCTACAAAATTTCACTCACCGGCGACCGTAAACCGGTCAAGGTAACACCGGCTGAACGGCGGGCACTGCCCCCCGATAATGGCGGGGTCTATAACCGCATGCGCACGCTCAAGGTGTTCGAAAAGAACGGCGACCTTTTTTTACTTGACTGCAAAACGTTTGCCGTGCGCCAGCTTACCAACACGGTAGACCGCGAAAGCAACCCGTTATTCAGCGGTGACGAACAGCGGATTGTGTTTGCCAGAAACAGTAATCTATATACTATGCACCTTAATACGGGAGAATTGGCGCAGGTAACCCAATTTGACCCCGGAACTAAGCGTACGGAACCAAAACCTAACGAACAGGAAGCCTGGCTGAAGAAAGATCAGCTCAGTATGTTCGATATTTTACGGGAACGCAAAGCCAAACGCGACGAAGGCGAAAAGATTACTAAAGCCGATCAGCCGAAGCGTCCCAAACAGTTTTTTACAGAAGGTCGTCAGGTGATGAACCCGCGCCTGAGTCCGGATGGCCGCTTTGTGACGTTTGCGCTCATGAAACAGGCTACCGGTGCCAAAACCGCCAACGTACCGAACTACGTCACCGAATCCGGCTTCACGGAAGATATTCCGGCACGGACCAAAGTCGGTGCGCCAGGCTCGACATTTGAGTTTTTTGTCTATGACATCCAGCGCGATACGGTGCAGTCGGTATCTATCAAGGATGTACCGGGCATTACCGATCTCCCAGATTTTAAAAAGGGCGCTGCCAGCGCTAAGACATCAACGGATACCAGCAAAGCTGGTAAAGCAAAGGCCAGTCCGCTGCGGGCTGTGTCCTACGGCGCACCGGTTTGGTCGGAAGACGGTAAGTATGCGGTCATTACCCTCCGTGCGGCCGACAATAAAGACCGCTGGCTGCTCCTGCTGGACCCGGCTACCCGTCAGCTGAAACTCCTTGACCGTCAGCGCGACGAGGCATGGATTGCCGGTCCGGGTATTGGCTCAGGCTTTGGCGGCGGTACGCTGGGTTTCCTTGCCGATAATCAGACCTTGTATTTCCAGTCGGAGGCCGACGGGTATTCGCATCTGTATGCCATCAATGTAGCGACAGGGGTTAAAAAGCAGCTGACCAGCGGCAAGTTTGAGGTGCAGCAGGTGGCGTTGTCCAAAAACAAGCAGTACTTCTTCCTGACAACCAACGAAGTCCACCCCGGTGAGCAGCATTTTTACCGGATGCCGGTAGCTGGTGGCGAGCGCCTGAAACTAACGACCATGAAGGGTGCCAATGACGTGGCACTCTCTCCCGATGAGACCAAACTGGCGATCCGGTATTCGTATAGTAACCAGCCATGGGAGCTATTCCTGACAGAGCTGAAAACCGACAAGAAAAGCGGTTTAGTGCTTGCTTCGGCGAAAGATGTACCGGCGGCGACAAAGCTAACCAGCTCCCTGACGGACGAATTTAAAGCTTATCCGTGGCGCGATCCTGCGGTAGTGACCATTCCTGCCCGCGACGGCCAGACCATTTACGGCCGCTTGTATAAGCCGGAAAAACCATCCGGTAAAACAGTGGTATTTGTACACGGTGCGGGTTATTTACAAAATGCCCACAAGTGGTGGAGCCAGTATTTCCGCGAATACATGTTCCATAACCTGCTGGCTGACAAGGGCTATACCGTACTTGACATTGACTACCGCGGCAGCGCCGGCTACGGCCGCGACTGGCGTACGGGCATTTACCGGTACATGGGCGGTAAAGACCTGACCGATCACGTCGATGCGGTTGAGTGGCTGGTAAAAAATCACGGTGTTGATCCGAAGCGGGTTGGTTTATACGGTGGCTCTTACGGCGGGTTTATCACCCTGATGGCCATGTTCACGACACCAGAGTCGTTTGCTGCCGGTGCGGCCCTGCGCCCTGTAACAGACTGGGCGGCCTACAATCACCCGTATACCAACAACATCCTGAACGAACCGCAGGCTGACTCGGTGGCCTATAAGCGGTCATCGCCGATTTACTTTGCCAACGGCCTGAAAGGTCACCTGCTGATCTGTCACGGCATGGTTGACGTAAACGTTCATTTTCAGGACGTTGTCCGGCTGTCACAGCGGCTGATTGAGCTGAAGAAGGAAAACTGGGAGCTTGCCGCCTATCCGATGGAAGACCACGGTTTTGTGGAGCCTACCAGCTGGATGGATGAGTACAAACGAATCCTGAAACTGTTTGACGAGCGGTTATAAACAAAACGGGGCAGCTTCAGAAGCTGCCCCGTTTTGTTTATACTGTTTGTTTATTCCGTTTCATCAACCACCGTCGCTTCCGGTGCGTTTTTCTTTACTGATTCAATTCCGTTATCACGGCTGGCTACCGTCTCATACATTTCACTTGAGCCAATCACCTGACCGTTGCCGGCTTTCAGGTTAAAATAGAACTTGCCGTTTGACGATTCCTTGCGGTCGAAGCGGGCATCATCCGCCGCATTTTTCTTTACCGATTCAATCCCGTTTTCGCAGGCAGCTTTGGTGGTGTAGCCTTCGCTGGCCAGAATTACCTGACCGTTGGTAGCTTTCAGATTAAATTGATATTCACCGTTTTTACGGGTTGAGATAACAAATTTACCCATGGGTACGTGGTGGTTTATTAGTTAGAAATACGGATGGCAATATAATAATCTCCTAATAAATCTTAATAATATTCTGAGCGACTATTACTATTCATTTCACCGTTGTAACTTGGGCAATTCCTTTTTTCTATACACCTATGCAATTCATCAAAAATGCGCTCCTGGCCGGCACACTCGCGCTCGGAGCCTTTTCGGTAGTAGAAGCCCATATTCCGGGCCACTATGTCGCCGAAGCTCCCGACAAGTACGAATGGAAAACGGCTTCATCCGGTGGGTACACCTATCGGTACATCACCAACGATCCCATGCAAGCCCGCTTTTACACGCTGAAAAACGGTCTGACGGTTATTCTGAGTGTCAACAAGAAAGAGCCGCGCATCTTTACGTTTATCCCGACCCGCGCAGGTTCAAACACCGACCCGCGTACGAACACCGGTCTGGCCCACTATCTGGAGCACATGCTCTTTAAGGGCACCGACAAGTTCGGCAGCCTGAACTGGGCTAAGGAAAAGCCACTTCTCGATCAGATCGATGCACTGTACGAAAAGTACAACAAAACGAAAGACGAGGCGCAGCGGAAAGCCATTTACAAGGAGATCGACCGTGTTTCGGGCGAGGCCGCTAAGTATGCCATTGCCAATGAGTACGACAAACTGATGGCGGGTATGGGCGCGCAGGGCTCCAACGCTTTTACGTCGTATGAGCAGACGGTATACATGGAAGATATTCCGTCGAATGCCGTAGACCGTTTTTTAGCCGTACAGGCCGAACGCTTCCGGAAACCGGTGCTGCGGATTTTTCATACCGAACTTGAAGCGGTTTACGAAGAGAAAAACCGCTCACTGGACAACGACGGCTGGAAGGTGCAGGAAACCTTGCTGGCCGCACTTTTTCCGACGCATAACTACGGGCAGCAAACGACCATCGGTACGGTTGAACACCTGAAAAACCCGTCGCTGATTGAAATCCGGAATTATTTCAACAAATATTACGTGCCGAATAACATGGCCGTAATCATGGCCGGTGATTTCAATCCGGATGAAGTCATCAAAAAAGTTGACCAGAAAATGGGCTACATGCAGGCAAAACCAGTCCAGCTGTATAACCCTGCTCCCGAAAAACCGCTGACGTCGGTAATCACCCGCGAAGTGTTCGGGCCAACCCCCGAATCGGTGCGGATCGGCTACCGCTTCCCGAGTGCTGTTTCGAAAGAAAAGCCGGTCGGCGTTATCGTGGATGAACTGATGTCGAACTCGGCAGCCGGTCTGATTGACCTGAACCTGGTGAAAGCCCAGAAAGTGCTTGGTGGCGGCAGTTCGCCGGAATGGATGAAAGACTACGG
>NZ_CAMFHL010000199.1 GCF_945952095.1 uncultured Arsenicibacter sp.
AGATTGCCTCTTGTCTCGTGGGCTCGGAGATGTGTATAAGAGACAGGCGCTATTCTGAGCTGTAAGGCTGCGAATATATCGTGTTGCCCCGAGGATAGACTACACGATAAAATAGCAATCAGAAATGTAAACGATTTTTTAGAGCACAAGTTACTATAAATCAGCACACAATATAAACCGGCAAATATAAAATTTTTATGAAAAAAGCGTTAAAATGTTGAATAATTACTCTAAAATTTAGGGTAACATACTAAGTTTATATATTTTTAGAATTCGTTTAAATCGAGTTCGCGTCCGTTTTCATTGTTTTACCGTACCAAGTACCCATGAGGAAAAGACTGGTCCTACTGATGTCTGCATGTTTTTTGTTGACAATCAGCTTGTTGACAGCCTTTGGTCTGAATATGACGACCAATCGCCTATGGACAGACATACTCATACCCAAAAAAGCCCGTAAAGTTGCTGCCAGACACCTGGTGGTGAAACGGGTGCCGGTTGCGCCTGTTGCTGTAACGGCGCCGGTCCGGATTGCACAACCTGTTGAAGTGCTGATGATCGACGATAGCGGCCGGCATTGGGTTGATAGTGTTTTCCAGACAATGACTCCTCAGCAGAAGGTAGGTCAGTTTTTTATGGTGGCAGCCTTCTCTAACCGCAGCGTAAACCACCGTGTCTATATCGAGCACCTTATCCAGACGTATAATATCGGCGGTTTAATTTTCTTCCAGGGCGGACCATACCGTCAGGCAGTTATGACCAACCGGTGCCAGAGTCTGTCCAGAATTCCGCTCCTGATCGGTATCGATGGGGAATGGGGGCTGGGTATGCGGCTTGACAGTGCGATGGATTTCCCGAAACAGATGGCATTGGGAGCGATCCGGGATAACGGGCTGGTTTACCGCATGGGTGAAGAAATCGGCCGGCAGTGCCACCGGTTAGGCATTCATATCAACTTTGCGCCGGTTTCCGATATCAACAGTAATCCGGCTAACCCAGTGATTGGTATCCGGTCGTTTGGCGAAACCAAGGAAAATGTCGCCATCAAGGCCTCGGCCTACATGAAAGGCCTCCAGAATAACCGCATTATTGCCACCGCCAAACACTTCCCCGGCCATGGCGATGCCAGTACGGATTCGCATCATACCCTCCCGATTATCAGCCGCTCTTCCGAGCAGCTCCGTGATATTGATCTCTATCCGTTCCGGAAACTGATTGCCGACAGCCTGATGGGCGTGGTAACAGGGCACCTGCACGTGCCGGTTGTGGATAACCGCCCGGCCTTAGCGGCTACGTTGTCCGAAAAAGTAGTGACTGAGTTGCTTAAAAAAGAGCTCGGCTTCCGCGGACTGGTGTTTACCGATGCCCTGAATATGGGAGGGGTGAGCCGCTCCGGCCGCGCTGTCGATGTAAATCTGCGGGCACTCATCGCGGGTAACGACATTCTGCTGTATCCCGAAAATGTGAAAGATGCGGTTCACGCCATCCTGAACGCGGTGCAGCAAGGCGTAATTTCGCAGGAGTTTATTGACGAAAAAGTAAAGAAAATTCTGCGGGCGAAGTACTGGGCCGGTCTGCATCAGTATAAACCAATTGCGCTGGCTAACCTGAACAAAGATCTGAATTCGCCGGAAGCCATGCAGCTGAAACAGGAGCTGTGTAATCAGGCGCTGACCGTTGTCGAAAACCAGGAAGCTGTGCTGCCGCTGACGAAGCTGGATACGCTGAAACTGGCCTCGGTCGCAATCGGTATTGACCCGCAGAACGCGTTCCAGAAATCCCTGAACCAGTACGCTCCGTTCCGGAGTCTGGCTTATCCCGAGAAGCCGGTAACTGAGGCCGAAGCCAATAACATTGTGGCGCAGGTGGGCGATGCCAATCTGGTAGTGATGAGTTTCCACCGCATGAGCGAGTCGGCCTACCGGAAGTACGGCATCAGTCAGGGCTCACTGAATGTGCTTACCAAACTACGGGAAAAAGGAATCCGGGTGATTGTGGCTGCTTTCGGATCGCCGTATAGCATGAGTCAGTTTGCGGCTGCAAATGCCATTGTCTGCGGATACCAGGATTTTGATGAAATGCACCGCGCGGCAGCCGAAGTGATTTTTGGTGGTCTGGCGGCAAAAGGCGTATTACCCATCTCAATCGGTGACTGGCGGAAAGCCGGCGATGGCCTGAAAGTGGCGCCAAACGGCCGGCTAGGCTATGGTACGCCGGAAAGTGCTGAGATGAACTCCGCCAAGCTGCTCCAGATTGATAAAATGGTGCAGCAGGCAATCAAGGATAAAGTGGTGCCCGGCTGTCAGGTGTTGATCGCCCGTAAAGGCACCATTGTCTACAACAAGAATTTCGGAACACTTGCCTACAACAATCCGGAGAAAGTTACGTCGGAAACCATTTATGATCTGGCCTCGGTAACCAAAGTGCTGAGTACGCTTCAGGCGGTAATGTATCTGTACGACCAGAAAGCCATTGACCTGACGCAGAAAGCGTCCTTCTACCTGCCCGAACTACGGGGTACCAACAAACAAAATATTACGGTTCAGGATATCCTCTGGCATCAGTCGGGGTTGATTTCGTCGTATTCTACCATCTGGGACCGTACGCGTACAGCCGGTGGCGTGCTGAAACCGGAATATTACAGCAAAACGCCGGACAGCGAATATACCTTGCAGATTGCCGCGAATCTGTGGGCTAAACCGGCGCTGAAAGATTCGGTCTGGAAATGGGTAATTCAGTCGCCGATGTCAAAGAAGATTGAAGACGGGAAGCCGGCTTATGTCTACAGTGACCTTGGCTTTCTGACCCTACAGAAAATTGTGGAGCGTGTCAGCGGGCAAACGCTGGACAAGTTCATGGACGAGCGGTTTTACAAGCCCATGGGCCTGTCGGTGATCGGATTTACACCGCTGCAACGCCTGGTATACCCGCGTTGCGCGCCGACAGAACTGGATACTTACTTCCGGCATACGCTCCTGACCGGTACTGTACACGATCAAATGGCCGCTGTTCAGGGTGGTGTTTCGGGACATGCAGGGCTGTTCGGCAATGCGCAGGATGTGGCGGCAATGCTCCAGATGAACCTGCAGAAGGGAATGTATGGCGGGCAGCGGTTCCTGCAGGAAACGACTTTGCCGTATTTCTCGCAAACGATCAGCAGCCGTAGTTACCGTGCACTGGGCTGGGATAAGCCAAATCCGGACGGGAACAGTGTTTACCTGTCTCCGCAGGCATCAGGCCGCTCATTTGGTCATACCGGCTTTACCGGAAATGTAGTGTGGGTCGATCCGGATCAGGAACTGGTTTTTGTTTTTCTCTCTAACCGGATCAACCCGACAGCGGCAAATACGTCAATCAATACGACCAAACTGCGCCGCCGCATCAACGACGTCATCTACGAAGCGCTGAAATAACATTAAAGCTGCCCGGCCCCGCCGCCGCCCGGTGTTTCGATCCGGATACGCTGACCGGCTGCTAACGGCCGTGTGAAAATCCCCGGAAGGGCTTCTTCCCGGCCGTTCTGATCAATAAATGTCTGTCGTCCGGGCTGCCCTGGTTCTCCGCCATTGAGGCCGTAAGGGGCTACTACGCGGTGTTGGCTGACCAATGTCACCTGAACCGGTTCCAGAAATTCTACATCGCGGACGATACCGTCGCCGCCCTGCCATTGTCCTTTGCCGCCGGAACCTTGCCGGATACTGAATTGATGCAGCCGGACAGGATAGCGCCGTTCAAACTCCTCAGGATCCGTCAGCCGCGTATTGGTCATGTGCTGATGCACCGCCGACCGCCCGTCAGCGCCTTCGGTAGCACCGGCACCCCCGCCGATGGTTTCGTAATAACCAAACGGCTTGCGGCTTCCGTCCGCTGACCTGCCGAACAGGAAATTATTCATCGTCCCCTGACTACACGCCGACAGTCCCAGTGCTTTCAGTAAGGTATCGACCAGCCGTTGGCTGACTTCTGTGTTGCCGCCGACAACCGCCGGACAATGTACAGGATCATCCGAAAAATCGGGATTAAGAAACGAGGTTGGTACCTGAATCCGGACCGGTGCCATCAGGCCTTCATTCAGCGGAATATCTTCGTTGCACCAGAGCCGCAGTACGTAGAGTACCGCACTGTGCAGAATAGACAGGTTCGCATTCAGGTTGTTGGGATGCACTCCGGAAGTACCTGAAAAGTCAAACAGCAGCTGACCGTCCGTAACTTCAATCCGGACACAGATGTCATGTCCGTCGTCCAGCGATTCCCGGGCTGTAAAGGTCTTGCCGGCCAGGGGGTGTAACACCCGCCGGATAGCGTTCGCTGCAGTCAGGGCCAGCCGCTCCATGTAGTAATGCACAGCCGGTAAGCCTTCCTGACGGGCCAGCGTTTGCAGCGCCAGTTCGCCGGTCCGCAGTGAGGCAATCGCCGCTTCAATATCAGCACGGTTTTCAGCGAGCGCACGAGTCGGATACGTTGCGTCGGTAAAGCGGTTTTTCAGCGTCTCCTCCCAAAGAAAAACACCTTTCCGGACAACATACTGCGGCACCAGAACAACCCCTTCTTCGGCAAGACTGGTGGCATCAGGCGGCATTGACCCGGGCACTTTACCGCCGATTTCGGCATGGTGAGCGCGGTTGATGACATAGCCGATGAGTTCGTTCCGGTCCGAGAAAACGCCGCTTAGTAAGGTTACATCAGGCAGGTGTGAGCCACCGTATCTGGGGTGGTTGGTGATGATGACATCGCCCGGTTCCAGCGGCGGGAGTGCGGCAATGGACAACCGCGCGCAAACCCCCAGGCTACCCAGGTGTACCGGTATGTGGGGCGCATTGGCCACCAGCTGACCGTGCTGGTTAAGTACCGCGCAGGAAAAATCAAGGCGTTCCTTGACGTTTACCGAAAAGGCTGTCCGCTGCAATTGAGCTCCCATCTCTTCGGCGATGGCCATAAACCGGCGGGCGAACAACTCGGTCTGAATAACGTCTGCTGTTTGTGACGGCTGCGTTTGCGTTGTTGTCGGTCGGTAAATGGCTTCCGCATTATTATCCGGACCGATAGCGACCTCCCAGTCGGCGTCAATAAAGGCAGAAGACGTTTTGTTGAGCAATAATGCCGGTCCCGAAAATGTATCACCGGGCCGGAGTTCGGTCCAGTCATAAACCGGATAGCGTTCTGTCCGGCGTATGGGGGCAGCCTGTATAAAGTGCTCCGGCGCTGTTGCCGCTTCGCTTCCGGATGTATCAGTGCTGACAAATACCCGTATACTCTCCAGCTCAATTGCCCGGTTTTCGGGGTAATGTCCGTAGCGGAGTGTGTAGGCTTCGCGGAAATGCTGTGGCAGGTCCGTCGCTGCTGCCGGCATGTATTGTATTTCAAGGGCCGTTTCCTGGCCCACAAACCGCAGAAAGAGCATAACAGAACGCACAGCCGTTGGTATGGCGGCGCCTGTATCTGCCTGTAAAGCGCCGGTAGCTTCTGCCTCCAGTGCTCTGATGCGCTCCGGCAGCGTGGCTATAACTTCCTGCAAGGGTGCCAGCACAACCTGAGCGGCCATGCGCTCGATCTGTGCCTGTCCGATGCCGTATGCGCTCAGCAGTCCGCCGTCGAATGGCAGAACAAGCCGGTTGATGTTCAGTAAACGGGCTACGGAGCAGCCATGCAGGCCTCCCGCGCCGCCGAAAACGAGCAGCGAATAACCGGCAGGATCAAAACCCCGGGCGACGGATATTTTCCGGATTGCCCCGGCCATTGCTTCGTCGGCGATCCGTTCAAATCCGCGGAGCAGCTCGGTTTCTGAAAGTGGCTGGCCGGTAAGTGCCTGAATCCGGGTCTGGATAGCGGTCAGCGCAGCCTGGGCTTTTTCGGTAAACACCGGAATGCCGAACCGGGCGGGATGCAGTTTACCAAGCAGCAGGTTTACATCGGTAATGGTCAGTGGCCCTCCGGCGCCGTAGCAGGCCGGTCCGGGATTGGCACCGGCGCTGTGTGGGCCTACCCGTAACTGGCCGAAGGTCTGATCGAACCAGCAGATGGACCCGCCGCCCGCCGCCACGGTTTCGACCGCCAGCGAGGGTAGTTGAAGGTCAAACCCTCCGATCTGGGTATGAAACCGGTAATCGGGTTGCCGGCCTTCGATGCGGGCTACGTCAGTGCTGGTTCCGCCCATGTCGAGGGTCAGAACGCGGCGATGAGCATCGGGCGGCAGATCGGTAAGCATGGCCGGTGTCTGACCGGCAATCACCGCTGAGCCGATCACCCCGCCTGCGGGCCCGCTCAGCAGGCTGTCCTTGGGGCGGAACAGATCGGCGCGGAACAACCCGCCGGCACTGGTCATCACACGGACGGGATAGCCCTGCAACTGCAGCTGGATATTGTCGAGGTAGGTACGCAGAACCGGTGACAGGTAGGCCTCTACAACCGTTGTCTGGGTACGTGAGACGTATTGCGGTGTTGTGGAAATACTGGTGGAGGTGACCACGTACGGAATGCCCGCTGCCCGGAGCGCCTGCGCCAACTGACGTTCATGTACGTCGTTCCGGTAGGCATTGAGCAATGAAATGGCCACTGCATCGACAGGTAGTTTGCGGATCTGGCCGACAATTGACGTAATGTGTTCAGCCGTCAGCGGCAACACAATGTCGCCGTCAGCGCCAAGCCGTTCCTCGGCTTCAAGCACGGTATCGTACAGGATTTCGGCCGGCGGAATCGCCAGTTGAAACAGGTTTGGGCGTTGCTGGGTACCGATACGCAGCAGATCACGGAAGCCTTTCGTAACAATCAGTGCCACACGGCCGCCCTTGCGCTCAAGCAGGGCATTAGTGCCTTTTGTCGTTCCCAGCCGCATTTCCAGAGCCGGAAAATCCTGATTAACCGGTGTTTGGGTTAATAGCCGCGCAGCCAGTACCGGTGCTTCTTCGCCGGTAAACAATTCAACGGTTTGCGGACTGCTGCTTACCTGAAGCGGAGGCTCCGTTCGCAGCGCGCCGGTTTCGTCAAGGGAAATAATAGTTGCTGATGCGCCGGTTTCCGGAATGCTGATCTGATATCCGTTAAAGATCGGGGCGCTGAGCCAGCTGGCTGTAATGCGATTGTCCTGCATCATGCCCCGCAGGCGGCTACTGCTCAGTACTTTAGTGCGTACGATGTCGCCGGAAGGATTTTTGGCAATACCATCGGTAAAGGTACCTCCGGTATCAATCCAGACTTGCCAGATTGGAGTCATTGTATGTTATAATCAGGTAACCATACCGGCGGACCTGTACGGTAGTATGAGTCATTAAACCTGCCGGAGCAGTTCAGTTACGGACCGGAAACGCATTGTTAACAGAATAAACCGTACCATTTGGCCGCCTGAACAGTTCTCCACGGAACAAACATAATTAACGATATGGACAGAACGGACAAAAGCAATCAGAAAGCAGGAAAAGAATTCGGGAAAGGCGACCAAACCGGCGGCGCCAGACTGGTTGGCAAGAAAACGGAGAATGTCCGGGTCGATCCGGATACGGTCAATGATGCGTCTGACGGTATGCAGGAAAAAGACTATCTGGCAAAAAGTAATAAAGAAGGTAAGCGCTGAATTGAGTGCCTTTACCGGTTACGACATAACCGGTAAAGGCACTCAATTCAGGGTTCAGGCGACTTGCAGATAGGAGTACCGGAGCCTTTCTTTAGCCCGTTTAAGACGCATCTTTACTGCACTTTCGGTAAGGTCATATTGCGTTGCCAGCAGCCGGATACTTTGCCCTTCCTGATATTTCTGAAGAAGCAATGTCCGTTCCATGTCTTCCAGCCGGCTGATGGCCAGCTGTAACCGGTAATTAATGAAATCTGCTGCATCGGTATCGCCGTTACTGATGTATTCTGCCATCGGGAGCAAATCCTGAGGGGTTACTATCTGTTTACGCTTTGCGCGAAAATGATCAAGACAGTAGTTAGCCGTAATGGACATTAACCAGGTAGAGAACCGGGCTTCATGGCGGAAAGTACCCAGTTTTTCCAGCATCCGGATAAAGATGTTATGCGTAAGGTCTTCGGCTTCACTGTAGTTGCCGGCAGCGTAATACAGGCACCTTTTTAGGATTTTATGATAATAACGTTGATAAAGCTTAGTAAAATGTTTGTTTTCACGGGTAGTCATAAACAGAAGAACTAATTCTTCATCGGCGAACTTTTTCATGGTAAGGTTTATGTAAGTACAAGTCAGGTCAAATTTATATGTTTATATAAATTTTCACAGCATATTATTGCGTACACAAACAAATAAGCGATTATGTAAATGAATTAGTAAAAATGAGGTATAAGCTGATTTTTAGTTACTTTAAATTGAAAAGTGTTTAAGTGCCCTTCTGTCAGCTGGTAGCCCTCACCCGCTACGGTTTGCGCTGACCGGCTACCCCCGCCTACGTGCAGAAACAAGCGTTGGCTCAGTTCCTTCAAAACAGTATTGTTCCTGAAAAAAATATGCCTTTTTGTGTGTAAAGAAGCCGGGGAATGCGTATTTTAACTAGCTTTTTTAGCTGCTATATGCATGTGTACATTCGTATACATTATGGGTAGTAAAACGCTGCAAGTAAGAAGAACTGTAGCACCAAAAGAGTTGTTAGGTAGTGTAGCGCAACAAGTAGTATATGACAACGACCCTGCTTCCAATTGAACTTAAACGTTATCAGAAACACCTTAACCTGCCGGAAATCGGTCATGAAGGCCAGATCAGATTAAAAAACAGCAAAGTACTTATTGTCGGAGCAGGAGGACTGGGTTGCCCGGTTTTGCTTTACCTGACCGCTGCCGGTGTGGGTAATATCGGCATTGTTGACCATGATGTGGTGGATATCAGTAACCTGCAGCGTCAGGTCCTGTACACTACTAACGAAATCGGTAAGCCAAAAGCCAAAGCGGCCGTAGCGCATCTACAGAAAATTAATCCGGAATTGACCTTTGATGCCCATGCTGTGGCTCTGGAATACAGCAATGCACGCGCGATTATTGAGGAATATGATATAGTAGTCGACTGCACGGACAATTTTAAGGTTCGGTACCTGATTAACGATATTTGTGTGAGCCTCGGTAAGCCCTTTGTCTACGGAGCTATCCATCGGTTTGAAGGGCAGGTGTCTGTGTTCAATGCCCTCCTGAACCCGGAAACAGGGCAGCGCGGCCCGACTTACCGGTGTCTTTTTCCGGAATTACCCGGCGAACTCGAAATTCCGAACTGTGCCGAAACCGGTGTGTTAGGGGTCTTGCCCGGCGTTATCGGAACCTATCAGGCAAATGAGGTAATTAAACTGATTACCGGCATTGGGGAACCGCTGACGGAGCACCTCGTGATGCTGGATCTGCTCAATGTATCGACGCAGAAAATAAAGGTAAAACGCCGTCCGGATGCTTCCGTTCTGGCAGAGCAGGGGCTGCTGAGCCGCCGGCAGGTTGCTGTGAAAACAAACGAGCCTTTGACGATGTCGGTGCAGGAACTGGCCAGCCGGCTTATGACCAGCGAAGACGTGTTTTTACTGGATGTACGCGAACGGCCTGAGTATGAGCTCTGTCACATCGACGGCGCCGTGCTGATTCCCGTTAGTATGATTCCTAACAACCTGAAGCGTATACCGGCCGACCGGCCGGTGGTGGTGTACTGCCATCACGGTATCCGCTCGGCCAATGTGATCGATTATTTAGTAACCCAGACCGGCCGCGCGAATCTCTATAACCTGACCGGCGGTATTCATGCCTGGGCGACCGAAATCGAGCCTGAAATGGCAACGTATTAAAAGAAACCGGATACCTGCGGACTACCCTCAGGCATCCGGGCTTTGTTACTCAATCAGCTTATACGTTTGTTTCGCACGGATGCGGGAAAGGGCATTGAAGTGCCACCACTCGTAGTCAATCGGCAGGAAACCTGCCTGCCGCATCACCTTACGGAGCAGTTGCCGGTTGGCGATCTGCTGCCGGCTTAGCTTTCCTGCTGCCAATAACCTGGCTTCTGCCTTCGGATACGCCAGTTCACCGAAAAAATCATATTTCGTACCCATGTCAAGTGGTGTGCCGTCGGCAGTGGCAATGGTCAGGTCGATGGCGCAGCCATAGTTATGAATAGAGCCTTCGCGCGGATCAGCTACATAGGTACGGCGCTGACGTTCAGTGTACTGTGGTAGCGCATTCCAGAGGTTCCACTGGGCTTTGCGGGGGCGGGCGGCGTCGTATACCAGCAGGCGAAGCTCGGGACGTTGTTCTTTTAAGAACCGGTTTGCCTGTGCCAGCTGCCGTGCTACTTTCGGTTGCAGGTAAGCACGGGTTAATTCGCCGTAAACATCCTTACCAATAAAATTATCAGTTGTCGAATACTTCAGGTCGACCAGAATAGATGGATCGAGCGTCTGTACATCGGTCAGGCCCTGATCGATCATTGCTTTCTCAAAGTTCTGCGCCCTGGATGATAGGGTAAGAAGGAAGGGTGCGATCAGGCTAACCAGAAAAAAAATGGATTTATGCGGCATCGAACGTTGAATTTTGCGGCTGAATGATGAATATTGGGGTTAAAACTAATTAACGAACTCCTTTCATCAGCCACAAGCCGTCAAATTATGGCACTAAATTACATTTGGGTTGCATTCTTCGTCATTGCCTTTCTTGTCGCGCTGGCCAAACTTATTTTTCTGGGCGATACCGAAATCTTCAAAGTGATAGTCGAAGGTTTGTTCGATTCATCGAAGATTGCGGTGATGGATATTGCGTTGCCACTGGCTGGTGTCATGACGTTTTTTCTGGGGTTACTGAACATAGCCGAACGGATCGGCGCGATCAATCTGATTGCCCGTGTGATCGGTCCTTTTTTTAATAAACTGTTCCCTGAAGTGCCTGAAGATCATCCTGCTAACGGGCAGATGATCATGAATTTTTCGGCCAATATGCTGGGCCTTGATAATGCAGCTACCCCGTTCGGACTTAAGGCGATGCAGAGTTTGCAGGAACTTAATCCGCAGAAAGACACGGCCAGTAATGCCCAGATTATGTTTCTGGTACTGCATACATCCGGCCTTACAATCATTCCCCTGTCGATCATGGCGCAGCGGGCTATTCTCGGGGCACAGGACCCTTCCGACGTATTTATTCCCTGTCTGATCGGCACCTATGTGACAACGGTCGTAAGTGTGATGATTGTTGCCTTTAAGCAAAAACTGAACCTGCTGAATTCGGTTGTACTGGGTTGGCTGGGCGGTATAACGGCTTTTCTGGGACTGGCTTTGTGGTATCTGTCGGGTTTGCCGAAGGAGGAAATCGAGCAGGTATCAAAAGTGGTTGGTAACGTGCTGTTGCTGTCCATCATTGTCAGCTTTCTGGTCGGTGCTGTTGTTAAGAAAATAGATATTTTTGACACGTTCATTGAAGGCGCGAAGGCAGGTTTCGACACATCTGTCCGTATCATTCCTTACCTCGTTGGTATGCTGGTGGCCATCGGGGCATTCCGCAATGCCGGCGCCATGGATTATCTGGTCGGGGCGCTGAAGTACCTGTTTTCCCTGAGCGGTCTGAACACGGATTTTACGGATGCCTTGCCGGTAGCGCTGATGAAGCCCCTGAGCGGTAGTGGGGCAAGAGCCCTGATGATTGATGCGATGAAGCAGTTCGGGCCGGATTCGTTCATCGGCCGGCTTGTTTGTATTTTTCAGGGATCAGCAGATACAACCTTCTACATCGTTGCGCTTTATTTCGGCTCGGTTGGCATTAAGAAAACCCGTTATGCTATTGTTGCAGGCTTAATCGCTGATTTTGTGGGTGTTCTGGCCGGTATTGGTCTCGGTTACCTGTTTTTTCATTAAGAATTGGATAATACGGATATCTAAGTAAGCGGTTCGTTACTACTGAACATGGCCGGCGTCTGACTGACAAATAAAAACTTTGTCATGTTATCCGCCATGCAAAAACCGTTTACTTTACTATTACTTTTTTGCTCGATTGGTCTCTATGCCATCAATCCGCCGTTAAAACGATCTCACAATCAGCCGACTACGCCGGTAGCGGATCAGCCGACCTTTTCCTGTTCTATGCCGGCTTACCTGTTACAGGGAAGCCCTACGGATGCATACGCCGTGAATCTGTCTACCGGTGAAACGACGTTAGTTAAAAACAATCTTATCGGACCCGGCATTGGCGGACGGCAGATTCAGGCGGTTGGCTATAACGTACTGGATAACTATTTGTGGGGATATCGTACCGGCACTGATCAGCTGGTCCGGATCGGAGGAGACTGGTCGGTGCAGTTCTTTACCATTTCCGGTCTGGCAATCGCCGGCTATGATGTCGGTGATATTGACGCCAACGGAATTATGTACCTGAGTACGGGAAATTCGACTATTAAACGAATTGACCTGAATCCTTCTTCGCCGACCTATTTACAGGCACTTTCTGACTTAACATCAACCGGTACCACGATTGCAGACTGGACTGTCAACGTTGCTGACGGGAATATTTATGCGATCAATCAAAGCTCATTACTGCTGCGTTACAATACAACAACGGGTGTCCGCACCACGTTGGGGGTTGTGCAGTGGTCGGTTACGACCGGTACCGGTTTCGGGGCCGCCTATTCGGACAGTGAAGGGAATGTATATGTGCAGGACAATCAGGGAGGAAAGATTTTTAAAATTGATAAACCACAACTGTTACCGGCAAGCACCAATGCGCAGATCGCCGGCAATCTCTTTGCCAATACGGGCATGACTACGTCGTCGAACGACGGTACACGGTGTATGAATGCCCCGCCTCCCTGTCAGGCTCCCGCCCGTCCTGACGGCTATGTCACCCCGCCGGGTTGCCTCACACAAACCGGGAGTATTTCACTGACAGCACCGGTGGGTGCTGATATTCAGTATAATGTAAACGCAGGGGCTTATCAGGCGGCTTCAGGCTTTACCGGTCTGACCCCTGGGAGCTATACTGTAACTGCAAAAAACAGGCTGACCGGTTGTGTTTCGGTAGCAACTACATTTACGGTTGCAGCCATTCCCGCAGCCCCGTCGTCTCCGGTTGTCAGTGTGGTTCATCCGACCTGTCTGATCCGGACAGGCAGCATAACTGTTGTGTCGCCGTCAACGGGTGTTGAGTACAGTTTCGACAACGGTCTGAGTTATCAGGCAGGTAGTGTAAAGAGTGATTTAGCGTCGGGTGTTTACCAACTCAAAGTCCGGTCTGTCGCCTCGGGTTGTGAATCGGTCCCCGTGAGCGTAACGGTGAATGCTACTACGGAAGTACCGGCCAATCCAACGGCGAGTGTGGTGCAGCCGACCTGTGCCGTTTCGACGGGGACAATCACGATCAATACACCGGCCAGCGGTATTGAATATAGTTTCGACAACGGCGCCAGCTACCAGTCAGGCAATGCAAAGAGCGATTTGGCTTCGGGTGTTTACCAGCTAAAAGTCCGTTCGACGGCTTCGGGTTGTGAATCGGCATCTGTGAGCGTGACGGTGAATGCCGCTCCGGAAGTGCCCGCTGCGCCGAGAGTGATTGTGACACAGCCGATGTGTAATCTGCCAACCGGCACTATTACGCTAATTACATCCCAGACGGGCGTTGACTATAGTTATGATAATGGATTAAGTTATGAGGCTACCGCCAGTAAAGATGGGCTGGTTAGTGGGGTTTATCGAATCAGACTTTATTCTTTAACTTCCGGCTGTGAGTCGGAACCGGTAAGTGTAACGGTGAATACTGTTCCGAATTCGCCAGCTTTGCCGACAGTGAGCATGACGTCCCCGACGTGTTCGGTCTCGACAGGGACGATTACTGTCAATACGCCAACCAGCGGCGTTGAGTACAGTTTCGACAACGGTGTGAGCTATCAGTCAGGTAACGCAAAGAGCGGTTTGGTGGCAGGGGTATATTCGGTCAAGGTTCGCTCGACGGCATCGGGCTGTGAGTCAGCGCCCGTGAGCGTAACGGTCAATCCTGCTCCGGAAATACCGGCCAATCCAACGGCGAGTGTGGTGCAGCCGACCTGTGCCGTTTCGACGGGGAC
>NZ_CAMFHL010000200.1 GCF_945952095.1 uncultured Arsenicibacter sp.
TGGTTTCGGGCGCAAAAAAAGGATTAACCGTTGCTTTCAGAGAGTGGGAATGTAAATGATCAGCTGGTGTTGATGGGTCAGCCGGCTGGAGTCAGATGAGCGTGCGGGAAGCAGGGGAAAGGTATCGTCTATCTTCCGGCTGTCTTTGCAACGGCAGGTTAACATTCTCAAATAACCCTCCCTTTCTGAAACGAAGACGGCCTGAATTTCTGATTATGAAAACAGGTCTTTAGCACTATAACCAGCACTAATCTGATGGCTAATGACACTCCTGTTTCTGGCCTCACCGAAGCAAGCTACACTATGACGGATGCTATTTTATGAGCCTAAGTTATCGTCTACGGGGAGCATCTCCTGTGCGAGCTGCCATCGGCAGGAACGGGCTTTTACCGATGGGCTGTCTGTAAGTGTAGGGGTGAGCGGTAAACCAACTCAGCGAAACTCAATGTCGCTGACCAATTTACTATGGGTCCGTCAATTGTTTTGGGAGGGTCGTTCCAATAGCCTGGAAGAACAGGTCCTGGTTCCCTTGCGTCATGCCGATGAGATGGGCCTCAAGCTGGGCGAAGCGGCCCGGGCATTGCAGAAGGCCACTCGTTATCCTGCCTTATTTAAGCGGGTATTTGGTTCGGCGACGATTACCGACACGTTGATCGGCAAGGCCATCGCCCGGTTTGAGCGGACGCTGATTTCCGCCAATTCGCCCTATGATCAGTACTTGCAGGACCGCTATAAGCTAACCGAACCGGAACAGCGCGGTTTAACGCTTTTTCAGACTGCGCCTTCGCCGGAATGAAGTATTCGGGGTGGTAACTGTGCGCATTGCCATGGTGGTCCTAAATTGTATCAGGAGGTATTTCACAATAATGGACTTCAACCGAAAACGACGGATGTAGGCCGGCAGGCTATTACGGGGCTGTCCTTAGATCGTGGCCGGTTTCGGGTGCCGACTTTACGCAACATTGCGCTCACGGCTCCCTATATACACGATGGCCGGTTCGCCACGCTGGAAGCGGTGTTGGATCATTATAGTGAACCCGGTCCTACGCTGAGTCCTGAATTGCCCGGTCATACCCATGGTTTTCAGCTTACTTCCGCAGAAAAGGCCGATTTACTTTCGTTTTGCGTTTGTTAACCGACAGTACGTTCATTCATAATTCACAATTTTCGAACCCCAATTAGGGTTCTCTCAGCCTATATGGCCGTTTTGGAACCAGACATACTGATTGTTAATACACTTATCCCGGAAGTCACTCATGGCTTAGAAAGGAAGAGTTAAATTATGTACTTTATGAGCGTTAGTACAGTTACAGACCGCTTTTCTTCTCCATCTCAGCCGGATAACGAGCACCCTGAATCGGGAAGGCTGAAGCCGCTTTTTCAATCTGGCCAAGATCATCCTGAGTCAGGTTTAGCGCTGCTGCTGCCAGATTCTCCTCCAGACGGTTTAATTTCGTCGTACCCGGAATGGGTACAATCCACGGCTTTCGGGCCAGTAGCCAGGCCAGTGCAATCTGACCCGGTGTGGCATCCTTCTGCACGGCTATCTGACTCAGCAGATCGACCAGGGCCTGATTCGCTTTCCGGTTTTCTTCCGAAAAGCGGGGCACAGTGCTGCGGAAATCGGTAGCATCAAACCAGGTAGTCTCGTTTATCGTTCCGGTCAGGAATCCTTTACCCAGCGGGCTAAAGGGGACAAAGCCGATACCCAGCTCTTCCAGTGTGGGCAGAATTTCTTTCTCAGGCTCCCGGTACCAAAGCGAATACTCACTTTGCAGGGCCGTTACCGGTTGAACCGCGTGCGCCCGCCGAATGGTAGCCGCGCCCGCTTCCGAGAGGCCAAAGTGTTTCACCTTACCGGCCTGAATCAACTCCTTAACCACTCCGGCAACATCTTCGATGGGCACAGCCGGGTCAACGCGGTGTTGGTAGTACAGGTCGATGACCTCCACACGCAGCCGTTTCAAAGACCCTTCCACCACCCGCTTAATATGCTCCGGCCGGCTATTGAGGGCATTCCACCGTCCGTTTGCTTCACGTTCGGAAGCGGGTGCCCAGCCGAATTTGGTGGCAATCACTACCTGCCCGCGAAACGGCGCCAGGGCTTCGCCCAGCAGTTCTTCGTTCTGGTAAGGTCCATACACTTCAGCTGTATCAAAGAAGGTAATGCCCTGCCCGACTGCGGCCCTTAGCAAGGCAATCATCGCGGCTTTATCTTTGGGCGGGCCGTAAGACCAACTCATTCCCATACAGCCCAGGCCGAGGGCTGATACCTCCGGGCCAGCGTTTCCCAGTCGTCTTGTCTGCATGATCGCTTAGTCAGTTTTCGCGTCTTTAATGAGAGCAATGGCGTTGGAGATCCGGGGAAAACCAACGTAAGGGTAGAGCTGCACCATCGCGGCTAACAGCGTTTCTTTGCTGTTGCCAGCTTTCAGATTGCCGGCCGCATGAGAAGCCATCTGCCGTTCGGTGCCGCCTAAGGTGGCCAGGCTACAGAAAATCATCAGTTCGCGGGTTTTCAGGTCCAGGCCGTCGCGGGTATAAAAATCCCCGAAACAGGACCCAGTTAGCATCTGAGGAATGGCATGGGCAAATTCGCCGGGCAGGGTTTTCATGTTCTGTTTCATGACGTCACCATAGAGTGGGGCCTGTTTTTCGCGTCCCCGCTCAAAGCGCTCACCTTCCTTCACGGTTGCCATAGCTTCGAGCGGCAGCTTAATGCCCCGGCTTTTAAACACCCTGTTGATGGTTTCTACGGCGTTGAGCACTTTGGGGAAACCGATAAACGGGGCGCATTGGTAGACCACTTCCCGAATCTGAACCGGTGTTACTCCGATGTTGAGGGCGGCCCGGGTGTGGGCCGTTAACTGGGGCAAGGTCTGGTTGGTCGTGAGCGCGGTGATGGTAATCAATTCCCGTGTTTTGTCATCCAGATTACCCGTGTAAAACACTTCGCCGAAAATGAACCGTTGCAGGATGGTCATCAGTTCGGGATCGGTTTTGCCGGCCGTGACGGGCTGCCCGAACAGTTCTTCGTATTTTTTCCGGGCTCGTTCAGTTCGGGTCGTATCCATTGCGTTTTTCAGGGATGGTTTGTTTGAATTCTGACCCGACACTGCCCCCGATAAAAGTAACGTCAGTGTGAGCGGCAACAGTATGTGCTTCATACACAGGCTTAATGTATGTGATTGATAATAAGCGATTAATTCATTGAATACCGTTCGTTGTTAAGTGACCGGTATTCGTTGGGCGACTGCCCCACGCGCTGCTTAAAGAGCCGGGTAAAATGCTGGGGGTACCTGAAACCCATTTCATAGGCGATTTCACTGATCGACTTGCTGAGATCAAACACGCGTTCTTTGGCCAGTTCGATAACCTTAGCCTGGATATAGTCCTGAGCTGACAGACCTGTTTCTTTCTTCACCAGATCACCGAAATAGTTGGCCGACAAATGGAGCTGGCCGGCGCAATAGCCCACGGTAGGCAGCCCTGTTGTCTGGGGCTTATCAGTCTGAAAATAAGCGTTCAGGATCGCTTCAAAGCGGACCAGCACATCTTTGTGAACATGGTCACGGGTGATAAACTGCCGGTCGTAGAAGCGCAGGCAGTAATTCAACAGGAGCTCGATAGCACTCACGATTAGCCGCTTACTGTGCTTATCAATGGGGTGATTCAGTTCCTCGTCTATCTTGCGAAAGCCATCCAGCACCAGCGCCCGTTCCCGTTCGGACAGATGCAGCGCTTCATTCACGTCGTATCCGAAAAAGCTGTAGTCTTTGATGTGCTGACCAAGGGCCGTACCCCGAATCAGATCGGGGTGAAAGGCCAGGGCCCAGCCCGTAGGCTGCACCCGTTCGTCCTCGTGCTCTTCCAGACCAAACACCTGTCCCGGTGCGATAAACAGCATCGTTCCTTCGTCATAATCGTACTGCTGACGGCCATAGACCAATGGTGCACAACGGGCTTGTTTGAGAAACACGATGTACAGCTCCGACAGCCACCGGCCCGTTTGCACGGGCGTGGATCGGGACTGATCCAGCATGCAGACGAATGGATGCAGCACCGGCTGGCCGCGCTCAGCAGTAAACTGAGCTACACGCTGAAGCTTTCGTATCTTGTCCATCTACTTACGTTTCGTTAACGGTTTGAGCATAAACGGCTCACCGGGCGCCAGCACCCTGATCCTTCCCGGATTGACAATTGCTTTCGCCAATCGGGCCGGGTCACCGTTAAAAGGGGTAAAGTCAGGGGCATCTACCGAACCCCAGTGGCATAACAACAGCGGGGTGTCCGGATACGCATTGGCGACTTTAACGGCGCCCTCAAAGGTGAAGTGCCATTCACTATCCGAAAAATCAAAGAAGATAGCATCCGGGACGAGCATACTCAGATGGCCTGGTGTCAGGCGGGAATCGCCGGGTGCCCAGATCGTCCCATCAGGCGTTTGAATCCAGAAGCCACAATAATCTTCCGGTTTAAAATAACGTCTGGCCGTACCCGGATACGCATTTTGCCATTGATGATCGGCGGGCGTCAGTCTGACCTTGACCGGACCGATGCTGAAGGTGTCACCAATCCCATGTCCGGATGAGGGAAAGTTTTCATTTTTCATCAGGGAATCAACGTACCGTGTCGAATGATAGGCGCTGGTGACAGCGGCCACATCACGGCAGGTTGGTACACTGAAATGGTCGTTATCGCTATGGGTTATCAACACCGCATCCAGCCTGGGAATGGCTTTCGGGGTAATCGGCGCATCAATTAATACAGGCATATCAAAGCCTTCCAGCACCGGGTCGACCATAAATGTAGTTCCCCTGGCGTTGACCAGAAAGCCGGCAAAGCCCAGCCATCGGATCGTCGTCTGTTTTGATGTTCCGAACGCTTCGGCGCCAAAAGTCTGCGTGCGGGGTGCGCGGGCCTGATACTTCTTCCCGGGCGAAGGAGGCGCTGTGGTACCGGTTGTGTTTTGGGCATAGCCCGTATGGATCAATCCTGCAAGTAACGTTAAGCCAATGGCTATTGCCTGAGGTCTCATGTTTCTGTTCATCAATGAGATTTACGCTCTTTTAGCAGCAACAAAGGTCGGACGAATCCATGAACCCGTTTGTATACCCATTACAGGTTTACCTACCATAATTACGGATTGTATGAGCTACATGAGGCTCCATGAAAGAGCAGCCCGGGAGGCATATCGGGGAGCCTTATTTCGCCAGGGGACGATTTACTGATGTACCGGAGAAAACAAAATCCCTCTTACCTTACAAAACCTGTGCCCGTCCTGAAAAAACAATCTCAAAAACGGCTCCGGATTGATTTCAGAACGGCTTTTCATGGTCTGACAGGTGATGGAGAAATCAGCACACATCAGCCCGGTTGGAGACCGGGCTGACCCTGACAAACCCGTAAAAATGGTAGTAATAACTGTAATCTGTATACCACCTTCCTGAAACAGGATTCCGACTTTTGTAAGGGATATTCTTCTGGTAGAACATGCCCTTAAACGCTTACTGAACAGAACGATAATAAACCCGGACGCTGTGGCTATATTCAATCTAAATGTTAACGGTAAAAACAAGCGGGTGGACGCCGACCCCTCAACGCCCGTACTCTGGGTCCTGCGCGACCATCTTAACCTGACGGGCACCAAATACGGCTGTGGTATGGCTCAGTGCGGAGCCTGTACCGTACACCTGAACGGTACCGCAGTTCGTTCCTGCCAATTGCCGGTTTCAGCTGTCGGGAAAGAAGCCATCACAACCATCGAAGGGCTCTCGGCGACTGGCGACCACCCCGTACAGAAAGCCTGGATCGATCACGATGTCGCCCAGTGTGGCTATTGCCAGGCCGGGCAGATCATGAGCGCGGCTTCGCTGCTGAAAACGAATCCAAAACCAACCGATGCCGATATTGACAATGCCATGTCAGGAAATATTTGTCGCTGCGGCACATACCTGCGCATCAAAGAAGCTATCAAAACAGCCGCCGGTATATAATTGCCTCTTGTTCATTCGTAAACACAACCTTGACCGTGAATACTAATAAAAAGAACTATACCAGGAGGTCGTTCCTGAAGTCCTCCCTGCTTTCGGGTGGAGGGCTGATGCTCAGCGTAAGCTGGTTATCAAACGCAAACGCAGCCACTGGCAAACTGGAGGCACTCAATCTGAACGGCCCGGAAGAGAGGTGGGTGCAACTGAATGGATATATTCAGATTACGGCTGATAATGAGATCAAGCTGATTTGTCCAAACCCGGAATTCGGGCAGAACGTAATGACTTCGCTGCCCATGATGGTGGCCGAAGAACTCGACGCCGACTGGAAGGCCGTCGTGGTGGAGATGGGGCCACACGACAATACCAAACTGGGACCACAGTTTACCGGAGGCAGCAATTCAGTACGCATGTACTGGAAACCCCTGCGTGAAGCCGGAGCTGCTGTCCGGCAAATGCTGTGCGAGGCCGCCGCCCGGACGTGGAATGTACCGGTCGCTGAGGTGACCACGAAAGCGGGTGTCCTGTATCACGCCAGTGGTAAATCAGCCAAATACGGCGAAATGGCCTCAAAAGCGGCTACTTTCCCGGTTCCCAAAGGTGTAAAGCTAAAAGCCCCGAACGATTTTACGATTATTCGCAAACCGGCCAAAAATGTGGAAGGGAAAAAAATAGTCACCGGCCAACCACTTTTTGGTCTCGATTACCGGGTTGAAGGAATGCTCATCGCCATGATTCAGCATCCGCCCGCTTTCGGGATGAAGTTGAAATCCTTTGATGCGTCGCAGGCCTTGAAAATGCCTGGTATCAAAGACGTGTTCAGTCTGAAACTGTACGAAGACGGTTTTGAGCAGGGCGGTTTCGATACGCGTTCGTTCAACGACCTGCTGGTGGTAGCGGGCAAAAGCACCTGGGAGGTTATGAACGCCCGTAAAAAGCTGAAGATAGAATGGGTACCTGCGGGCGACACGAAAGACATCATGATGGGCCGGGGCGGTAAACGGGAGGTTATTGTGCCGGGGGCGCCGGAAAGTACAGATGCACAGCTCCGGAAAATGCAGGAGTATGCCCGGAAACCGGCTCAGCAGTTACGCAAAGACGGCGATCCCGAAACGGCCTTTAAGAATGCGGCTCAGATTATCGAACGAACCTATAATGCCCCGTTTCTGGCCCATAACTGTATGGAACCCATGAACTTCTTTGCCCATGTAACTGAGGACAAAGCCCTCGTAGCCGGGCCCTTGCAGGCCCCCGGCTGGATGGAGCCGACGCTGGCGAAGCTGCTGGGTCTTTCTCCCGACAGGATTGAGATTCAGATGACGCGGATGGGGGGAGGCTTCGGCCGACGCGCCTACGGACAGTATGTCTATGAAGCGGCTCTGATTTCCAGGCACCTCAAAGCACCTGTCAAGCTGATGTACACCCGGGAAGATGACATGACCTATGGCATCTACCGCCCGATGTACACGGCGACTTACAGGGCGGCGCTGGACAAAGACAGGAACCTCATCGCCTTTCACGTGAAAGGGGGCGGCATTCCCGAAAACCCTGTCCACGCTAACCGTTTTCCGGCCGGTGCCGTGGACAACTACCTGGCTGAGGGCTGGGAAATCCCCTCCAACATCACCATTGGTGCTTTCCGGGCTCCGCGTTCCAACTTCAACGCGGCCGCTGAGCAATCGTTTCTGGACGAAGTGGCCGAGGCTATGGGCAAAGACCCTATTGAGCTGAGATTGGAACTACTGAAACGGGCGAAAGAAAACCCGGTTGGTAAAAACAACGAATATGATGCGGACCGCTACGCCGGGGTACTGAAGCTGGTTCGCGACAAGTCGAACTGGGGTAAGCCAGGCAATGAGAAGTACAACCGGGGGGTAGCGGCTTATTTCTGTCATAACTCCTACGCGGCCCACGTAGTGGATATGGTCACCCGCGATGGGGAGCCTTACGTGGAGCGCGTGTTCAGCGCGATGGACTGCGGCATTGTCGTCAACCCCGATGCGGCCAAAAATATGGTGCAGGGTGCGGTGGTCGATGGCATTGGTAACGCGATGTTTGGGGCGCTGACGCATAAGAATGGTGCCGCCGGGCAAAGCAACTTCCACAATTACCGGATGATTCGTCACAATGAAGCCCCGAAACTGATTGACGTTTCCTTTGTGGAAAACGACATTGATCCCACGGGTCTGGGCGAACCGCCTTTCCCGCCGGTGTTTGGGGCCGTAGCCAATGCCCTATATAAAAACCAGGGCAAGCGGTTCTACAACCAGCCTTTTCAGCCGGAGTTGGACAAGCGGGTTCAGGGATAGCTTCCGGTATTTAATGTGATGCAGCTACAGGCATTTTGTCAATAGTGAAAATGCCTGTAGCTGCATCATCGGTTTCAGGGTATTTTTTTAATAATCAGGTCAGTAAAGTAGCCTTCCGTGCCCACTTCTACCCACAAGCCTATTGCACCCGCCCCGCTCGCTCCGTGCTTTAAATCGTTTACCAGTAAAGAAGGTTGTTTGGCTCCAGCAATAAACAGTTTTGCCTGTTTACCCTTTACCTTGATGGTTAGCTGTATCCACTGGTTCAAACCCATATCGGCGTAGGATTCATAGCGCTCAGGCGCTTCTTTCCGCAGCCGGTCAAATTTGTAGTCAGGATAGGAATAGTACTGAATCGAATGATTGCGCCGAACCTGATCGTCGGCACGGCCATTAGCGGGCCGGATGTAGATGCTCTCGTAGGCTGAATTGCTCCCGTTGCTCCGGAATGCCACCCCAATAAAGCCCCGTGCTGTTTCCGGTGCGTCCGGAAGTAGCCGGCTCAATACCTTCACGCGGATGATACCGTTTGTGAAGTTACTATCGCCTATCCGGACAAACGTTGGCTCATCCACCGCTTTGACCGTGGTATCCTTTACAACTTTAAGGGCCGTCCTGCCCATCCGTCGCTCTATAGACATTGACACCTGAACAGGTTGCAGCCGGTGCTTATCCTTTGTGAGTGATATAGCCTGCCCGTACAACTCCGGCAAACCGGGCAGTAAGCAACTCAGCAGGAAAAATAAAGTACGTTTCATGGCTGAACATGGTTAGGTAAAAACGGCGTTATACTCGCCCAAACCGCCGGAAAGTTTTCCAGAAATACGGTGTGCCCTGCGTTGGGAACAATGCAGAGCTGACTGGCCCGAATCATCTGGCAGGCAGCCATGATAGTAGCCAAAGGAGCGTTTTGGTCACGATCCCCCGATACGACCAGTACCGGACAACGGATGCTGGCAAACAATTCTTTGCTGGCCGTCATCGTATTATAAAATTGGGCCAGTTTTGTCCAATACTCTTCTATTCGCTCAGGTTCGGGCATGAGGGCTACCTGCTGGTTCCAGTAGAGGGGATCAATCCGGGCCATGGCTTTGGCATCTAAGATAACTTTCCGAAGGCCCGGTACCTGCTCACCAGCTCCTATCGCAATCAGTTTTCTTACCCGTGCCGGATACATGCCAGCCAGTTTGTAGCCGGTGTAAGCGCCATCACTAAAGCCCAGCACCAGCACACTGTCTTTGGTCACTGCGTTGATAACGGCCAGAACATCGTCCGCTTTTTGCTCATAGGTAAGAGGCAGCTGCCCAATCTCAGACTTGCCGTGCCCCCGCGTCGAAACGGCAATCACCTGATACGTTTTCGACAGACTGTCAATAAACTGAAACATCTCATACGTGGAGCCAACGCCACCCCCATGTAACACCACTAATGGCTTGCCTTTGCCATACACTTCATAGTAAATCCGGGCATCACCCGCCGTTACGTAATGACCTGCGTTCGGGTTGTTGCCATAGGGAATGGCGTTTGCCGGGGAAGCGGCTTGTTGCATAAAGTGCCGCATCGGAGCAGATACCCGACGCTGAGCCTGAACGTTCAGGCTCAGCGTCAGCAGAACCAGGAGGCCTGTAAATGGAGTTTTCATGTCAAAAAGTTTTTTCTGTGGCGGGGTTACGCCAGTCAGCCGCCGATACACCGTGGTTTGTCTCCGGTGAGGAATGTGGTGTTCCAAACGTTTGGCGGGTGCAAATACCCGGCTCATGTCGAAGCGATACATCCCCTGAACAGCATACTACGGTACATTGTCAGATTGGTTAAATGAAGGGGCAAAGTTGCGGCTTTGAGCAGGGGCTACCAATAAACCAGCTTAAGAAAATGGCTTAAGATAGATTAAGAATCGCCCTCTCCGGCAGCGAGGTCTTTGCGTATTTTGCTAAGAAATTCAGGAGTAATACCCAGATACGACGCAATTTGGGTGTTGGGCAACCGTTGGGCAAGCGTAGGATATTGCTCCAGAAACGCGACATAGCGTTCCACGGCCGAAGAACTGATTGTTTGCAATACGCGGTTTTGCAACTCAACGTACTTATTCTCGACAATTACCTTAAAAATACGGTCGAGTTTAGGAATGTTTGTGTAAAGGAAATACAAGTCCTGCCTCTCGATTTGCAGAATGATCGACGGCTCAATGGCTTCGATGAATAAGCTGCCGGGTTTGCCGGAATGGAAGGAGCCAATGTCGGCAATCCACCGGTTTTCAGGGCCACTCCGTTCGTCGGCAAATTGCAGGTTATGCTCAGTGCCTTTGGTATCTAACCCAAACAACCGCAGACAACCTGCCACAACAAACGTGTAATGCTGACAGGGAAAGCCTGCCTGTAGAATAGCCTGCCTCCGGCGCAAAACACGCTGAATAACGCGGCCTTCCAGCAACTGTTTTTCGCTATCTGTAAACGGAATATAACTTTCGAAATACTCAACCAGTGGCTGAAAAATCATTACAAAGCGGCGGTAGTCAGGTTAATAACATAAAGGTACGGCACTTAATTCAGATTCCGGTACTCATTAGGTGATAGACCAACCCGTTGCTTGAACAACCGGATAAAATGCTGAGAGTACTTGAAGCCTAAATCATAGGCGATTTGATTCACTGATTTGCTTTGGTCAAACATACGCTCTTTAGCAATGCCGATCAGTTTAGCCCGGATATATTCCTGGGCCGTCTGGCCGGTTTCCTTTTTAATTAAATCGCCAAAGTAATTTGCCGATAAGTGGAGCTGGTCGGCACAGTATCCCACCGAAGGCAAACCAATGGTTTGCGGCTTATCACTCGAAAAATAGGTATTCAGCAAGGCTTCAAACCGCTCCAGCACGCCTGAATTAACATGATTGCGGGTAATGAACTGTCGTTCGTAAAACCGGGTGCAATAATTCAGAAATAATTCAATATTGGAGACGATCAGTCGTTTGCTGTGCTTGTCAATAGCATGTTCCAGCTCGTAATCAATTTTGGACAGACAGTCGAGCACCATGTCCCGTTCGCGCCTGGAGAGGTGTAACGCCTCGTTGGATTGATAGCTGAAAAACGTGTAGTCCTGGATATGTCGGCCCAGCTGTGTGCCGTGGATCAGATCGGGATGAAAAATCAGTGCGTGCCCCTTCGGCTGATAGATTTCCCCGTTACTGTTGATGCCGGCCACCTGGCCCGGTCCCAGAAACACCAGTGTCCCTTCCTGATAATCATAGGTGTGCCGGCCGTATATTATATCACCACATTTGACGTCTTTAAGAAATATCGTATAGAAGCCAAAAAACATCCTTGAGCCTTGCCGGGGGGCAGCCTTCGACAAATCGACCACGTTCACCAGTGGATGGCGCGTTTCGTTGTTGTTGAAGCTGTTGTAGTCGCTGATCGTCTCAAAGCGTCGCAGGGTATCCATATCAACTCGTTATTTATGCTTATCAAAAATACAGATTTCCGGTAGCCTTTACCAACGGGTAGCCGCCTATCAGTAATCATGGTAGTTTTCCCCGTAATCTGTATACCTGTCACATGGCCAAATTGGCCGACCTTTGTCTTGTAAACAGCGAATACCTATGCAATACGTAACCTTAAACAATGGCGTCCGGATGCCTCTTCTGGGCTTTGGCGTCTTTCAGGTCCCGGATCCCGCCGAATGTGAGCGCAGTGTGCTGGATGCGATCGCCACTGGCTATCGGTTAATCGATACAGCAGCTGCCTATGGCAATGAAGAAGCGGTAGGGCAGGCCATCAGGAAAAGTGGCGTCGCCAGAGAGGACCTGTTTATTACTACCAAGCTCTGGATACAGCCGGATGGCTACGAGGGAACGAAGAAAGCCTTCGAATCGTCCATGAAAAAGCTGCAACTGGACTATCTGGACCTTTACCTAATGCACCAACCCTTTGGCGATGTATACGGTGAATGGCGGGCCATGCAGGATTTATACAAAGAAGGACGAGTTCGCGCCATCGGTGTCAGCAATTTTCACCCAGACCGGCTGATTGATCTGATTGTTCACAATGACATCGTTCCGGCCGTCAATCAGATCGAAACCCATCCGTTTCATCAGCAAGTCGAAATGCAGCAATTCTTAGTTGATAACAACGTGCAGATCGAGTCCTGGGGACCCTTTGCGGAAGGAAAGAACGATTTGTTCCATAATGAGCTACTTGGATCAATTGGGGCGAAGTATAACAAATCCATCGCTCAGGTTGTGCTGCGCTGGCTGACCCGGCGGGGCGTAGTAGCCATTCCCAAATCGGTTCGCAAAGGGCGAATAGAAGAAAACTTCAATAGCCTTGATTTTGAGCTGAGCGCTGATGATATGGAAACTATCAAAACCCTGGATACCAAGAGAAGCCTGTTCTTCGATCATCGTGATCCGGCCATGGTTAAATGGCTGGGCGAGCATAAACTGAATGCGTAACGCATAGACATAATGAACCTGAAAAATCCATATAAACCAGCATGAAAACTGTCATTCTCAGCCTGTGTTTCTTCAGCATGGGTCTTCAATCATCACCCGCTCAGACAACTCCAATGAATACCTCAACAACTAATTCTACCAATGCCGAGCAGGAACTCATCGATCTCTCTAAAGATAAATGGGGTTGGATGGCTAACAAGAACGTAGATAAACTGGACGAGCTATTCGATGCTAAATCGATGTTTGTCCATATGGGCGGCACCTGGGGCAAGAGCCAGGAGCTGGATGTCATTAAAAGCGGTAACATCTGGTATAAAAAAGCAGAGATATACTCAGTCATCGTCAACCAGATCGGCAACACGGCTATTCTATTGAATGATATCGACTTGCTAGCGGTCGTGAATGGCAACGAAGTCGTCAACCCGTTTATGGTGACAGAAGTATATATGCTCGAAAATGGCAAATGGCGAATGGGTTCACTCACGTTCTCCAGGTTGCTACGCCCCGTTAAACTGAATGCTCCTGCAACCAGCAAGTAGTTTTATAAATACCGGTAGTAAAACGTTGAGCATCAGTCAGCGTTTCACTACCCTCTCAATTAAGAAAACAATGCAAAAAAGAACATTAGGTACCAGTAATCTAGAAGTCTCGACCCTTGGACTGGGTTGTATGGGACTAAGTTTTGGCCTGGGTCCAGCTATTGACAAACCCGATGCCGTTAAATTGATTCAGGCCGCTTTCGAACAGGGTGTTACCTTCTTCGATACCGCTGAAGCCTACGGACCCAACGTCAATGAAGAATTGCTGGGCGAAGCGCTGGCTCCATTTCGCCATCAAGTAGTCATCGCCACAAAATTTGGATTCAAAGAAGGCAAGACAGCCCTGGGTACCGATAGCCGCCCGGAGAACATCAGGGCCGTCGCTGAAGCCTCCCTGAAACGACTCAGGACGGATGTCATTGACTTATTTTATCAGCATCGGGTCGATCCGGCCGTTCCGATTGAAGACGTAGCCGGCACGGTTGCCGGGTTGATTCAGGAGGGCAAGGTTAAGCATTTTGGTCTTTCGGAAGCAGGCGTCGGGACAATCCGAAAAGCCCATGCCGTTCAGCCGGTAACTGCCTTGCAAAGTGAATATTCGCTGTGGTGGCGGGAGCCCGAGAAAGAAATTCTACCAACATTGAACGAGTT
>NZ_CAMFHL010000201.1 GCF_945952095.1 uncultured Arsenicibacter sp.
CAAGCCGACAAAATTTTCTTTGCCAAATGCTTGACTCGTTAACACAGTTCATGATCTGGCCTAAGCTCTTTGAAACATCCATCAGCATGATCGAAAACGCCGATTACCTCTCCTTTGATCAGAAGCGCGACATCCTGTTCAACAACGCTGTCCGCTTCTTCCGCCTCGATCCGGAGAAATATAAGTAGTGAAAGAGGGAATGAGTGAAAGAGCGATTTTAAAACAGTTACTCTTTCACTCATTCGCCCTTTCACTCTTTACCCTTCAGTGCCTCCTCGTCGGTCAGGTCCAGCCGTAGCGGGGTTATGGAAACGAAGTTGTTTTCGACTGCCCAGCGGTCGGTGCCTTCTTCGGCGGGTTCCAGCGGGGTAACAGTAAACCAGTAGTGTTTACGGCCCAGCGGGTCAACGCCAGGCACAACAGTCCCGTCGTAAAGCCGGACTGATTGTCGGGTCCAGCGGATACCGGTTGGATTTTCGGGGAAATTTACGTTGTACAAGGCCAGTCCGGGCGTGGCCAGCAGCAGCGTTAATGCTTCTTCTACATAGGGCGCGAGCCGGTCAAAATCAGGCTCGGTTTTACCGACCGGTGTACTGAGGGCGATGCCTTTAATACCCAGCAAGACAGCCTGTTTGGCAGCAGCAAGGGTACCGGAATGCCACATCGAATTACCCAGGTTAGGGCCCATATTAATGCCCGACAGTACCACATCGGTCTGGCTCCAGAGGTGGGTGCCAATAGCAACACAGTCGGCAGGCGTGCCGTTGACGCGGTAAGCATCCAGCCCCTCAAAAGAAATCGGTGATGTGCGGTAAGATAATGGACGGGAATGCGTAACGGCATGTCCCATAGACGATTGCTCCACATCCGGCGCTACAATCCGTACTTCCCCGAACCGGCTGGCAACCTTGGCCAGGGCGGCTATACCGGGGCTATAAATGCCATCATCGTTTGTGATCAGGATTCGCATATGTCTGTTTGGATAGAATTCTTCAACCACGGAGGTTGTAATCGGTTAATCTGTTAGTTCAACCCCACAGACACGAAAAAAGATGAAGATTGCTACCCTATGGCACAATCCCGATGCCGGTGATGACGGCCAGTCAGAACATGAACTGAAAGCCCTGATTGAAGAAAACGGTTTTCAATGCCGTACCATTGATGAACAGGACGACGAATTGAGAACACACCTCGATGCCAGTGATTTCCTCGTAATTGCAGGGGGAGATGGTACGGTCAGGGGAGCGGTTAAGAAACTGATCATGCCTCGTTTTGACCCTATACCGGTTCCTCTTGCCGTATTGCCTTCCGGAACGGCCAATAATATCGGGACCAGTCTGCACATCCGAGGCGAACAGGAAGAGATTATAAAGTCCTGGCATTCAGCTTCCGTAAAGCCAGTGGATGTAGGTTTCGTTCAGGTGGGTACGGATACCCGTTTCTTTCTTGAAAGCTCCGGGATCGGGCTGTTTCCGGAATTAATGAACGTCATGAAGCATAAAGAGGAGGAAGAAAACCGGGAAGACCGGCTGGACGATGCCCTCGAAACGCTCCGGCAACTGATTCCGTCCTATCCGGCGTTTGGCTGTACCATCCGGTTTAACGATCAGGTATTGCATGGTCGTTTTCTGATGGTGGCGGTAATGAATATGCCGATGTTTGGCCCTAACCTGTTCATGGCCCCCGATGTTGAGCCTGGCGACGGTAAGCTGAATCTGCTGCTGGTCCCGGAAACTGAACGGGAGCATCTGGCCGGTTTTGTAGCGAAACGACTCGCCGGTATTGATGTGCCGTTTACCGGGCAGTCTTACCGGACAGACACGGTTACGCTTAGCTGGACGGATGCCGCTGCTCATGTAGATGATGAACTGCTGCCAAATGCTAAGGCTGATGCGCTGACCATTTCCGTTAAGACGGGATTAGTACGGTTTCTGGTCTGACGGGCAGCCGGTGATAATTTTTTTCGGTTCGGGCTATTAAAACCAGCAGACAGCCACCACATTTGCAGGAATTAACGAGCCCAAACATGAACATAGTCATTCTCGACGGTTATACATTAAATCCGGGTGATCTGACCTGGGAAGGATTTGAAAAACTCGGTACCTTAACGGTCTACGACCGCTCGGCGCCAGACGAGGTACCGGAGCGGGCAAAGGATGCCGATATGCTGCTGACCAACAAAACGCCGCTGGGGCAGGATATCATCAGCCAGCTGACCAAAACGAAATACATCGGGGTACTGGCTACCGGGTTTAATATCGTGGATATTGACGCCGCCAGGGAGCATGGTATTGCTGTAACCAATGTGCCGGGCTATGGTACCGATTCAGTTGTGCAGCTGACCTTTGCGCTTCTGCTGGAACTGACACTGCGGGTGCAGCGCCACAGCGATGCGGTTATGGATGGCAAATGGGCACGGTCCGCCGATTTTTGCTTCTGGGACTATCCGCTGGTCGAGCTGGCCAATAAAACAATGGGGATCATTGGCTTTGGCAGTATCGGCGAACGCATTGCCGATGTGGCCACGGCATTCGGCATGAACATCATCGGCTCTAAACGACACCATACCGATCAGTCGCACCGGAAAAATTTCCGGTGGGCAGATGTGCCGGACCTGCTCGCTCAATCCGATGTGGTGACTATTCACAGCCCGTTGACCGCAGAGACGAAAGGCCTGATCAATAAAGAGAACCTGGCCCTGATGAAGCCCACGGCCTATCTGCTGAATACAGCCCGTGGTCCGATCATTGTGGACCAGGATTTGGCTGATGCGCTGAACAACGACGTCATTGCCGGAGCCGGTATTGATGTGCTGTCGGTAGAACCGCCCTCGGCTGACAATCCGCTGTTTACCGCCAAAAACTGCCTGATTACCCCGCATATTGCCTGGGCGACGAAAGAAGCGCGGGCCCGGTTAATGGCCATTGCGGTGCAGAATCTGGCCTCGTTTACTGCCGGTAATCCGGTTAATGTTGTTAACTAACGCATTGATCATCTCAACAGGGCTGCATTAAACTACGATCATTCACTGGTTTTACTGAACATTCAGGATACTGCCGTGTTAAACCGGCAGTATTTTTTTTGACACACAATGGCAGTAATCGGCGAATTAATCCGCAAAGCAATAGATTTTTATGGGTTTGTCAGTTCAGACCCCGATCCGCAGGAAGCCCAGCGGGCCGTTTTGACACAGATGCTGACAAAGGCCAGATTAACAGCCTTCGGCAAAAAATATGATTTTACCGGCATTCTCGGAAGTGATGATCCGGTCAACGCCTTTCAGGCGCAGGTGCCGGTGCATGACTACGATAAAATGCACAGCGACTGGTGGCACTACCTCCTCGAGGGGCATCAGAACGTAACCTGGCCGGGAGGGCAGGACTATTTTGCGCTCAGCAGTGGAACGACTAGCAACAGCAAAGCCATTCCGGTGACAGAAGATATGCTGGAAGCCATCCGGAAAGCGGGTATGCAGCAGGTGCTGAGCCTGAAAAACTTTGATATGCCCGGCGATTTTTTCCAGAAACAGATTCTGATGCTCGGCAGCAGCACATCGCTGATTGAGAAGGAAGACCATCAGGAAGGGGAAATCAGCGGTATCAGTGCGGCCAATATACCGGCCTGGTTCCGGACATTCTATAAACCGGGTGCTGATATTGCAGCCATACCCGACTGGGATGAGAAGGTCCGGCGCATTGCCGAAGAAGCACCGAAATGGGATATCGGGAGCCTGAGCGGCATTCCGTCATGGGTCGAGATGATGCTTAAGGAGATTATCCGGTACAACCGCCTGGAAACCATTCACGACATCTGGCCGAATCTTCAGGTGTATACAACCGGTGGTGTGGCGTTTGAGCCGTACCGGCAGAGCTTTGAAAAGCTGCTGGCCCGTCCGCTGATCTACATCGATACCTACCTGACCTCAGAAGGCTATCTCGCTACCCAGAAACGTCCGGATACCAACGCCATGACACTTATGGTGGACAATGGCATTTTCTTTGAGTTTGTACCGTTTACCGACGAAAACATGGATGAGGACGGCCGCGTTCGGGAGGGAGCTACGGTGCTGACACTGGCGGATGCGCAGGAAAACGAGAACTATGTGTTATTGATTTCCACGGTTTCCGGGGCGTGGCGTTACATGATCGGCGACACCGTCATGATTACGGATAAGGTGCGCGCCGAAATCCGGATTACAGGCCGGACGAAGCATTTTCTGAACGTTGTCGGCGAACAGTTATCCGTTTTTCAGATGAATGACGCCATGCAGAAAATGCAGGAAACATTCTCGGTCGATATTAAAGAGTTTGTAGTGGCGGCTGTGCAGAAGGAGGGGGAATACATCAACAAATGGTTTATTGGCACCGATCGGGAGGTGGATGCCGCTGCGTTGATGGAAAAGCTGGATGCGGAACTCTGTACCCTGAATAAAAACTACAAGGTTGCCCGGTCTAAGTCGCTGAAGCACGTTGAGGCCGAAGTTGTACCGGTTGAGCACTTCTATGCCTGGAGTGAGGAATTTAAGAAGCTGGGGGGACAGGCAAAAATTCCGAGAGTAATGAAAGAAGCTGATTTTCTGGAATTTGAAGCCTACATAAAAACACTCGCCTAAACGCTGCCTTACATCACATAGCTACATAGGGTACCTGAGGATTCACTACGTTCTTTGGTTTTACTAGGTGGCTATGTGCTATAACGGTCTTATAATGATGAGCCTCCGGGTGTCTGTTGCTCAGCTTTAGCGTCTTCCAGTTTCCGTACCTGCTCCACAATTACTTCCGGACTGACATAAAGCCGGGCGATTTTGTCCTTGTAAGCTTGCGGCAGGTGCGCATGAGTAAGGATAAACCGCTTGGTGGCAATCAGATACGGACCAAGGCCGTGATCCACCGCGAACTGATCGGCAATCTGCTCAACCCGCTTTACATAAGCTGGTGAAGTCAGGTACGAAATACCGAAGCCTACCAGACCGGTATTCGACCGGCGTTCATAGTCCATGATGTGTCCGAGCTCATGGCCGATCCAGCCAATCATAATCTCATCCGGAAGTTCATGAATCGGAATGGCGGTATGAATCAGCCTGAACATGGAACTGATGTTAATGACATAGCGACGGTGTTTACGCCGCATCAGAATGGTGCTGAAGTCAGGTTGTGCCTGCATCACCGACGAACTGATCCGTTGTTTAAACCGGAAATTGATGCAGGCCGGACGCAGTTCAGGGTAAAACGACAGCGCCGTGAGCACATTCCGGGCAATAATCGCGGGAATGTGTTTGTTAACTCCGAAAGCAGCCAGCGCTTCGGGTAACTGTTCCGATTGATCTTTCAGGCGTTCACTGAGCATGGTATGTGATGTAAGTCCCTGCTGAACTAACCGTAAATTCGTGTCCTGGTTAAAAAAAAGTCTTTTTTGCCCGCCGGGACTAAATAAATTCAGGGCCTTTGTCTTTACTGTTCATGCAGAAAGGAAAAATCAGTACCGGTTTCCGGGTTGTCTGGGCAGCACTTGTCCTGTTCGTTTGTCTGGCATTTATGCAGGGACAGCCGCCCCGGCTCAAATTATTTCTCCTCATTGGCCAGTCAAATATGGCAGGCAGGGGTAAAGTAGAACCACAGGAACCCAACCCGGCTATCTGGATGCTGACGAAAGATCAGCAATGGGTGCCGGCCCGTGATCCGCTGCACTTTGATAAACCGGCCGTTGTGGGTGTAGGTCCGGGCCTGTCGTTTGCACAGATGCTGGCAAAGCAATACCCCGACATGCAGATTGGTCTGGTGCCCTGTGCCGTCGGTGGTTCCGAAATCGATGTCTGGGTGCCGGGTGCTTATTATGCGCAGACAAAAAGTTACCCCTATGACGATACCATGCGCCGGATACAGAAGGCGCTGGAACAGGGCGAACTGGCCGGTATTTTATGGCATCAGGGCGAATCGGACAGCAAACCGGAACGGGCAGGTGTTTATGCCCAAAAGCTGGAAGCACTCGTTAACCGGCTACGCACAGACCTGAAGGCACCGGACGTCCCGTTTGTCGCCGGAACGCTGGGAGACTTTTACGTTAACCGCAATGCCAATGCAAAACGGGTAAATGAGCAGTTGCTGGAAGCCTCGAAACGCATTCCGGCCATGTACCTGGTATCATCCGCTGGTTTAGGTCATAAAGGTGATACGACCCATTTCGATACACCTGCTGCCCGCATACTCGGCGAGCGATATGCTGCGGTGTTTATTGAGCATAAGCTACTGAACAAGAAGAAATGATATAAAAAAGGGCTGCCTGATGCTATCGGGCAGCCCTTTTCTTATAAGCCTGAAACTTACCAGGTCATGTACTGAACCTGTCCCTGTTTGAGCGATACCTTTTTTGTTTTACCACCATAAATAAGCTCGGTTTGTCCGCCGGTTTTTGACTGGATGGTAACGGTTGCCAGTTTGCCGTTTTTCCAGTTCATCGCCAGCTCAAAACCGCCGCGGGTTTTGAGGCCTTTCACTGAACCGGTTTCCCAGACATCGGGCAAGGCAGGCAGTAACCTGATTGACGCTTCGGTCGATTGGACCAGCATTTCGGCTACGGCCGCGGTACCCCCGAAATTACCGTCGATCTGGAAGGGCGGGTGGGCATCGAACAGATTCGGATATGTACCACCGCCCCGTGCCATATCGGTTTTTACGCCGTCGGGGAGCACGTAATGAAGCAGTTCGCGGTACATTTTGTAGGCGTGGTTGCCGTCCCAGAGACGCGCCCACAGGTTAATCCGCCAGCCTTTTGACCAGCCGGTTGTTTCGTCGCCTTTGATTTCCAGTGTTTTGCGGCAGGCATTGGCAAGCTCAGGGGTAATGTCGGGGCGAATATGGTTACCCGGATAAAGCCCGAACAAATGCGACTGATGCCGGTGTTTCGGTTCGGCGTCCTTCCAGTCGTAATACCACTCCTGCAGGTTTCCGGCTGACCCGATCTGATAGGGGTGCAGTTTGGCCAGGGCCTGTTCCAGTTTGGTTCGGAAAGCCTGATCCATGTTCAGTATTTTTGACGCCTGAATCGTCTGGAGGAAGCATTCACGGATCATTGCCAGATCAGCCGTGCCGCCATAAAGCGTTGCGCCTTTATAGCCTTCGCTGGTCACATAGACGTTTTCTGGCGACGTGCCGGGCGACGTGACCAGTTTGCCTTTTTTATCTTCTACCAGCCATTCCAGGCAGAACTGAGCTGCGCCTTTCATGAGCGGATAGGCCTCTTTCTGCAGGTAATCACGGTCATGCGTGAAGCTGTAATGCTCCCACAGGTGCGTGCTGAGCCAGGCGCCGCCCATGTTCCAGTTTGCCCACACCGGATCGCCCTTGCCGAAGTCACCCACCGGATTGGTCATGGCCCAGATATCACTATTATGCGCGACGGTCCAGCCATTTACCCCGTAAAAGGTTTTGGCTGTGATGGCACCGGTTTTGGCCAGATTGCCGATAAAGCCCAGAAGTGGCTTGTGCATTTCGGACAGGTTAGTGTTTTCTGCCGGCCAGTAGTTTTCTTCAGCGTTAATATTAGTCGTATAGTTACTGCTCCACGGCGGGCGGATATAAGGATTCCAGATGCCCTGGAGGTTTGCCGGAACGTTTGGCGTCCGTGAACTGCTGATGAGCAGGTACCGGCCAAAGTTAAAATACAGCATTTCGAGCTGCTTATCTTCTTTGCCTTCCGCATATCGTTTCAACCGTTCATCCGTGGGCAGATTCGGAGCGGTGCTGTTGGCCAGCTGCAGCGACACGCGGTTGAAAAACGTCTGATAATCGGCAGTATGCGCCTGCTTCAGGGCCGGAAATGATTTAGCCACTGCGTTCTGCATTTTGGTAGCAGCCAGCAGGATGTTTGGCTGGCCTTCAGTCGCCGGGTTTCTGTCGTACCCATTGAAACTGGTGGCGATGGCGACAAACAGAATCGCCTCGGTGCCGTTGCGGAGCGAAATGGTTGAATCGGTTGCCGAAACGGTCCCATCGGTGTTTTTGATACGGGCCATCGTGGTGAAGCGGGTGCCCTTAGCGGGATCAAACACAACGGCATCCGGCATATTTCCGCGGTAGCTCGGCTCTGCTTTTATCGGCGCATAGCCATTGGCAGAGAGTACATTACCGGTTGTTGTCACAGTGTTTTTAAGCAGACTGTTAAACTTAACCGTAAAATCAAGCGCACCTTTCCGGCTGGATGTCAGGCGTACTACCATGATATCATCCGGTTTAGAGATAAAATACTCCCGGGTAAATGTGACACCGTTTACGTCATACCGGACTGTGGATACTGCATTGCCCAGATTCAGATCGCGGTAATAATTCGTCGCACTGCCCTGGTGAGCAACGTTGATAAACAGCGTACCGAGCGGAGCAAAGGATTCAGAAAATTTGCCCTGTAGTTTACGCTGGAGCTGGTCGGCAAGTTTGTAGTCTTCGTTTTTCAGGGCTTCCCGGATGGCGGCAATATGCGTATACGCCTGAGGGTTCATATTCGCGTTTACCGGCTCACCTGACCACAGGGTAGCATCGTTGAGGTAAATTTTGTCGGAGGTAACGCCCCCGAAAACCGAAGCACCCTGGGTACCGTTGCCCAGCACCTGTGATTCCTCAAAATGTTCGGCAGGCTGTTTATACCAAAGGGTTTTATCCGGCTGCTGGGCCTGCACACCGGCACACCACAGTCCGAAAAGGAGCAGAAGATATCTTTTTGTCATGTTCACAGAAAAGTGAGTCGGGTCCTGTTATCGGTTTAGAGTACTAAAAGGGCTAAATATACCCTTTTCGGCGGGTAATTTGAGCGGTTGAACCGGCTGTCGGCAGCGGACAAAAGAGAAAGCCGCTTTGAATCAGTTCAATAGCGGCTTTACTATACTACGAGGTTAGAAAACTATCTGCCATAATCGGTTGAATTATGACAGCAATGCGAATACCGTTGGTCAAATATGAGAATGGGCTTGTACCTTTACGTAGCTATGTTTTATTGGGCAAAATAAGCGGGCAGCACGTAGGCAAAAAATACCTGCTAACAGGTATTTTTTGCCTTTCCTGCATCGTTTTTTTTTGTCTTTGAAAGAGATATTCTATGAGGTTGCCGGGCAGTTTTGCGTGGAGGAAAAAGGAATTGAACTATCTGCATCTGATTTGGGGCGTAGGGTTGGTCATCTCGTTCATTGTCGTTGACCGGCAAACCACTCCGGTCAGGGAAGAAAGTACGGTTATGATAACGGACCGGTTTAAAGAAGTTAACCTGAACACAAAAGTGCTGTTTTCAACAGAATTTGACGGGAATGTAGCGCCTTATCAGTCGCCGGAAGGCTATATTCGTCAACATTTTACTCCGAATGAACAGCCTGATAAAATAGTTCTCGGCAGATCGTATCACCACCATGAGGCGTGGATATTTGTCCGGCTCATTAATGCCGGACACCGTGCCAGGAAGCTCGTGTTGCAGGCCGAGCACGTCCGGCTGGATGAAATGAGTTTATTCAGACTGGAGAATAACCGGCTGGAAAAAGCAGGTTTTGTAAACCGTACCCTGCCGATTGCGCACCGGCCGTATACGTTCAGGGCCTTTGCCCTGCCCCTGACGATTGCGGCGCATGATACGGCTGCCTATCTGATCCGGACAAGGCGCTATACCGGTTTACAGGAAACCAGTCTGGGCCTGTTCACCGAAGTCCGCTTTATTGAACAGGCGATTCACAAGGACTTTAAGAACAGCTTCCGGGTTATTTACACCCTCATCATTGTTGTGGTAATGGTTGTGCTCGGGACCTTTTTTCAGCAATGGCACATGTATGCCTTCAGCGGAATGCTTTTCGGACTGTGCTGTATCTTTCTCTACATGGGCGATTATTACGATACCGTTCCGTTTCCGCGCGTTCTTTGCCTGAGCGCCACCAACATGGGCGCGTTCTCGGTGTATCTGGCCAATGTCCTGTTTCTGCCGTTCGGATATGCCATTATGAAGGATGTACCAATCGAACGGAAATGGTTTCTGCTGTTTGCCTGTACACTTGCTGTACTGAACCTGAGCATGATGGTACTGATTGCCGGCTGGCGGGCCGACTGGGCAAATTACCTGTATACCAACGGGCTGGTTGTGTTGTCGGTTATAAGTATGTGCTGGGGAATTTACCTTGCCTGGCTGGCCTACGTCAGAGCCGGAATGATCAATTATCTCTTTGCCGCTTCGTTTGCTTTTCTGCCGTTTCTGGTAGATCTGGTACTGGTTGTTCTGCGGCTGCACCGCGGTCAGTTCTCCCTGAACGTTACGTACTTAAATACCATTTTTACCATCTTCGTTTTTGTGTACCTGACAATCGGTGAATTCCGGAAGGAACTGGTTACCAAGCAGAAAATGCGTCGTCGCCTGGACCGGCTGAAGCAGAATATGGATAATCAGCACAAAGCCGAGATTGAGGCCATCGGCCGCAACCTGCACGATCAGGTCGGTAATACCCTGGCCTCTGCGTTGGGTTACCTCAACATGAAGGAGCTGAAAATAGAAACTACGAAGGTACTGATTCTCACGGCGATCAATGAGCTGCGGTTCATCAGCCAGAATCTTGTCCGCGACAGTGAGCAGCCGCTTTCAGAACGTATTGCCGACATGATCAGCCGGTTTAACACCTTTTCGTCAACAAACTTTTTTTTTACTGACTTTACTGACCGTCAGTTCGACGGATTGCCGGTACTGATACAACAAAATCTCTATGCAATCATTGGTGAGCTGATGACCAACATCATTAAGCACGCGCAGGCAAATGAAGCACACATTCAGTTTTTCTCTAACGACAATGCGTTAATTATCAGTGTAGAAGACGATGGTGTCGGGTTCGACACTACCCGGAACATGCAGGGCATCGGCCTGCATAATATCCGGACACGAGCAACGCTGACAGACCTTAATCTGACTATTGACTCGACCCCGGACGGTACCAGTGTTATTATTGAAATTGCTTATGAAAATACCCGTACTCATCATTGATGACCATCAGCTGTTCAGCGACGGACTGAGTCTGATATTAAAGGAATCCAATCAATTCGACGTAGCAGGACAGGTGTTCGATAGCCGTCAGGCTGTTTACCAGTGCCTGACTATCCGGCCTGAACTTGTCCTGATCGATTTCAACATGCCTGAAATTAACGGATTAACGGTAGTGAATCAACTGAAAGAACAGCAGTTCGGGGGACGTATTGTTGTGATCAGTATGTATGCCAGCACGAAGGATATTTCGTTGTTTAAAGACTCCGGTGTAGATGGCTACCTGCCTAAAACGACGCCCGCCTCTAAACTGATCGAGTCCCTGTGTAGTGTCATGAACGGGAATCAGGTGTTTGAGTCGCTGGTAACCAAAAAAGAACTCACCGTGAAGGATTCGTTTACGATGAGAAGCCGGCTTACCAAGCGTGAGGTTGATATTCTGCGGTCCATCAAAAAAGGGATGACGACCGAAGAGGTTGCTAACTTTCTGAATCTGAGTTACTATACAGTAGAAACGCACCGCAAGAACATCAACCAGAAATTAAACATCAAATCTAAAGTGGAGTTCTATGAATTTTTGAGCCGGTTTGATGTGAGTACGGATCAGTAGCGGGAAATCCGCAGCGGGTAATGGGCACTGCGGATTTCCGTTACACATCGTAGTATCAGCCCATGATAGCTTTTTTGTCAAGAAACAGCGTTTGTAAATGCCGCGCCTTTGCGTCGTAGGCCCCGGTGTCTGCCCAGGTATTGCGCGGGTTCAGTAATTCCGTCGGGACGCCCGGACAAAGTGTGGGCATGGCAAGCCCGAACACCGGATGGTTTTCAAACGGTATCGTATCAAGCGTTCCCCGCAGCGCTGCCCGGATCATAGCGCGGGTAAATGACAGTTTCATCCGGTTGCCGGTTCCATAGCCGCCGCCGGTCCAGCCTGTATTGACCAGCCATACCGAAACTTTGTGTTGTGTGATCTTTTCACCCAGCAAGCGGGCATATTCACGGGGGGGCAGGGGCATGAAAGCCGCTCCGAAGCAGGCCGAAAACGTGGCCTGTGGTTCCGTCACGCCCATTTCAGTACCGGCAACCTTGGCCGTGTAACCCAGCACAAAATAATCCATGGCCTGCGCTGTGGTCAGCCTTGCAATAGGCGGCAACACGCCGAACGCATCACATGTCAGGAAAAAGATGTGACCTGGGTGCGAAGCCACCGATGGCATTACCGCGTTATCAATAAAGTGAATCGGGTATGAAGTACGGGTGTTTTCTGTCAGGCTAGCATTGGTATAATCGACCTCGCGGCTGTTGCGGCGGAAAACGGTATTCTCAACAATTGAACCATAACGGATGGCATCATAAATCTGCGGCTCCCGTTCGCGGGTGAGATCAATTACTTTGGCATAACAGCCTCCTTCGACGTTGAAAATGCCGTTATCAGACCAGCCGTGTTCGTCATCGCCGATCAATCCGCGCTCGGGATCAGCCGATAAGGTAGTTTTACCGGTACCGGACAGGCCGAAAAATACTGCCACGTCCTGTTCTCCCGTGATCGCATTCGTGCCGGCATTAGCTGAGCAGTGCATCGGTAGGACATCCTGCAAGGGGAGCAGGAAATTTAAGGCAGAGAATACACCTTTCTTGATTTCACCGGCATACCCGCTTCCGCCAATCAGAATGACCCGCTTCGACACATTCAGAATTGTAAAGTTGCGTTGGCGGGTGCCGTCTTCGGCGGGAATCGCGTTAAAGTCAGGAATGGCAATGACGGTAAAATCCGGTTCAAAGTCCTGAATCGCTTCGTCATCCGGCCGCAGAAACATGTTTGAGCAGAACAGATTCTGCCACGCCGAGGTCGTCAGAATGCAAAGTTTTATCTGATAGCGGGGATCTGCTCCGGCCATTGCATACCGGACATATACTTTCTGATATTCAGCATAATGGCACATTTTGCGGTGCAGCCGGTCAAAACGGGCCTCATCAAACGGAATATTAACTGTCCCCCAGTCAACCCGTCCGGCTGTCAGTGCATCCTGTACAATATACCGGTCTTTAGGCGACCGGCCGGTAAATGTTCCGGTGGGGCACATGAGCGCACCGGTATCTGTCAGTTTGCCTTCGCCGTTCCGGAGTGCGTGTTCGATCAGTTCGGCGGGCGATAACTGAAAGTGCAGTTCATTTACTTCTCTGATCCGTAAAAAGGCCAGTGCACGTTCGTCGGCAGTCAAGCCGGCTACTTCTGTGAATGTCGGGATTGTTTCGGTTACCATGGTTATGCAGTTTCTATCAGGTCATCACTGTAAGCAAATATAATAGCGATCACGATAAAAATAGCGAACGTTCGCTATTTTTATCGTGATCGCTGCAAAAATCTTTATTTTACCATTATTAATACCAGATTAGTTATTTTTGCGGCATGACGTCTGATCGCGATAAAGTCCGGCTCATTTTTGGGCTGAAAGTGAAGCAACTCCGTAACGATCTTGGTATTTCAACCTACGAACTGGCAAACCGTACCGGCCTTTCCCCGTCTTACCTGAATGAAATTGAGAAGGGGAAAAAATACCCGAAAACGGAAAAGCTCCTTGCCATTGCTAAAGCCCTGCAAACCGACTATGATTCGCTGGTCTCACTTAAAGTCAGTAAGCAGCTTGAACCGGTTGTTGAACTGCTTAACTCCAATATTCTGAGCGAGTTGCCGTTTGAACTGTTTGGCATCGAACCAAACTACTTTCTGGAAGTCATGGCAACGGCTCCGGCCAAACTGAGTGCGTTCATCAGTACTATTCTGGAAATCGGCCGTAATTACGACGTGCGGGTAGAGC
>NZ_CAMFHL010000202.1 GCF_945952095.1 uncultured Arsenicibacter sp.
ATCGAACCCCGCTGGATATACTGCACCACGCGGTTAAGATGACCGGTCATGCTGTCCCATTCGTTTGGTGCAGTAAACAAGACCAGAATGAGATTCATGATCCCGATAATGCCCAGCGTAATAAACATAATCCCGAAAATGAACTTGGGGAATGTATCCAGTGCGCGGTACCAGCGGATCAGCTGGCGACGCCGTTCACGGATCAGCAGGGTTGGGGAAAACGGTGTGTGCGTACGATCCGGACTACTTTTGACCGTCAGGAAATGGAGGCCCCTGCCTAAAAGCGTTGCCGTAAAGAAAACAGAAATCGCCCATACCGGTGTATGAGCAGTCTGGTAGAGGGCTGATAACACAAACCCTGTGAATATGACACTTCCGGCAAAAAGCAGAAATGATGTAATCATCCATTCGCTCAGCGAACGGCGGGTAATGCGCGAAGCAAGGTACCCGACATACGCAACGAACAGCACAAATGTCAGCAGATAGATAACTGTCATGGGTAAGAATCAATGGCAAAGGCAGAAACCGGGCAGGCGGTGAGGCCGGCACCGTTCCGTTGCCTATTGCTTACTGTCTAATGCCAGATTTGATTGAGTAACGTTATTGATGATGCCGCAGATACGCTCAACATCGGCCTCCGGCAGACCCGGATACAGGGGCAGACACAGCACGCGCAGGGCAATATCCTCCGAAACAGGGCACGATTGCTTATCTGTCACATAGGGCAGTGTGTTCAGCGACGGATAGAAGTATCGGCGCGGGAAGATCTCTTCTTTATTCAGCGCTTCACGCACTTCCTGCAACAGGGCTTCTGACTCCAGCACAACCGGGTAATAGGCATAGTTGTAGCCAACAGACGGATGCAGCTCAGGGCGGGTCATCAGGCTGAAATCGAGGGTATCATTGTACAGTTCGGTAACCGTTTTCCGGGCCGCAATCAGCTCCGGTACTTTCGGCAGCACGCAGAGCCCCATGGCTGCATGAATTTCCGAGTTTTTGGCATTGATACCAATACTGTAATAATCGTCGTTACGGTGCCCGAAACTGCGGTATAAGCCCAGTTTTTCGGCCATTTCGTCGCTGTCTGTTACAATGCAGCCTCCTTCGGCCGTATGGAATACCTTGGTTGCATGGAAGCTACAGGTCGCCAGATCGCCGTAACTCATCAGCGATTTACCGTTGTAAGTGGCCCCGAAGGTATGGGCGGCATCGTAAATAACCTTCAGATTATATTGTTCAGCAATTTCCTGAATGCGTTCGATCTGGCAGGCGTTGCCATATACGTGGGTTGCCAGAATTGCCTGTGTCTTATCCGTAATCAGCGGAATGATTTTTTCCGGATCAATGGAATAATCTTCCGGCCGGATGTCGGCAAAAACAGGAGTACAGTTCTCCCACATGATTGCCGTTGTGGTCGCGCAATATGAAAATGGTGTCGTAATCACCTCACCGGTAATATTCAGCGCTTTCAGGGCCATCTGGAGCACAACTGTTCCATTGGTGCAAAACTTTACGTGTTTTACACCGAGAAACTCGCTCAGCTTAGCTTCGAGTTCGCGGGCAAGGGGGCCGTCATTAGTTAATTGTGTACGCTCCCAGATACCTTTCAGGTATCCGGTAAACTCCTCTAAATCGGGCAGATAAGACTTGGTAACGTTAATCATAATGCGTAGTTGCGTCGAAAAAGCCGGGCGCCCTGTCAGGGCACTCTGCTTATTTTATGGGTACACCCTGCTCCAGGGTTTGCATGACAAACGGAAACTGAGGGCGGACATAGCCCGGCCATTTACCATACCAGGCAATGCCTTCCCGATAGTCCTCAATGTCAAAAGTAATTCCCTCCTCCATATTGAACAAGGGAGTTACCGTATCTTTAACAATCATGACGGAAATCGTATACGAGCCGTCATTCAGGAAATAGCCGGGGATTTCGCATTCGCCGGCCAGCAGTCCTTTACTATAGCTTTTTGACTGGGTACCGACGTTAAAAATACATTCGCCGGTCAGCGAGTTCAGGTGAAGGCTGAGGTTCAGGTTGGCCTGCTCCATCAGATTCCAGAACTCAAAGCGGAGGCGCATCGGTGTACGCACGTCAATATGCGTCTGACCTTCCCGCATCTCCGGAATCAGCTCAATCCGGCGTATCCGGACCTTATCGTTACCCGGTGCTTCTTCGGGCGTCTCCCATTGCCGCACAAGTTTCGTTTTCGAAACTTTACTGAGGTAATTCCCGATAACCTGATTGGTTTCACCGTCTTCCAGTAACCGCCCTTTTTCAAAATACAGTGCTTTGTTACAAAGAGCCTGTACGGCGGTCAGGTTATGGCTGACAAACAGGATTGTACGGCCACTGGCTGAGTTGTCCCGCATTTTACCGAGACTTTTCTTCTGGAATTCCGCATCGCCAACGGCCAGTACCTCATCCACGATCATGATTTCCGGATCAAGGTGCGCCGAAATGGCGAAACCAAGCCGCACATACATACCCGATGAATACCGTTTGACGGGCGTATCCAGAAACTTTTCAACGCCGGCAAAGTCAACGATGGCGTCGAATTGCTTTTTTATTTCCGAACGGCTCATGCCAAGCAGCGAGCCGTTGAGGAAGATGTTTTCGCGGCCGGTAAGCTCCGGATGGAAACCTGTACCGACTTCCAGCAGACTGGCAACCCGTCCTTTGATCCGGACGGAGCCGCTGGTGGGTTCAATAATTTTACTGAGAATTTTCAGGAGTGTCGATTTCCCGGCACCGTTGTGGCCGACAATCCCGACACGGTCTCCCTGATTTATACTGAAGCTTACATCTTGCAGGGCCCAGAACTCTTCGTGCTCCAGTCCGCCGTCAGCAGTATCTTTTTTGCGGCCAAACAGGCTTTTTACATTCTCCGCCAGCATATCCCGGAGGGTAGTGCCGCCTTTGCCTTTTTTATGGTCAATTATGTAACGTTTACTGATATTGTCGACAGTGATTACAGACATGAGCTCCTAGATATCGTCTACAAATGTATTCTCACGCTTCCGGAAGAAGGTCAGTGAGAAAGACAAAAATAACACAATTGTAATGATTGATGTGATCAGGCTTTGCGGGTTAAAATAGGCCTGTTCGCCCAGTAAAGCCCACCGGAAACCATCGATGATGCCTACCATCGGGTTGTACCAGTAAATGGGTGCCCACCAGTCCTGCGAATCAGCCACGAGCCGGCTGCTGTAGGCAATCGGGCAAATGTAAAAGCCGATCTGAACGATAAACGGGATCAGCTGGGCAATGTCCCGGAACCGCACGTTGATAACGGCAAAGAACAATCCGAAAGCAAACGAGGCCAGCAGGGCCAGCAGAATAAACGCCGGCAGCAGCAGGATGTGCCAGTCGGGAACGAATTTATACCAGATGGCAATAACAATATATAGTCCCAGCGAAACCAGAAAGTCGATAAAACTAACGGCAATCGAGCTCATCGGCATGATCAGCCGCGGGAAATACACTTTCGTGACCAGATTCGAATTCAGGGTCACGCTGTTGCTGATCTGCGTGAAGGAGGTAGAAAAAAATGTCCAGACCGTAATACCGGCAAGAACCATCAGGGGATATGGTACGCCCGGATCAGCCGGTAATTTGGCGATTTTGCTGAAGACAAACACCATGATCAGCATGGTGGTCAGGGGCCGGATAAGTCCCCAGGCGGTGCCTAATGCTGTTTGTTTGTAACGAACCGAAACATCGCGCATGGAGAGAATATAAAGTAATTCCCGGTTGCGCCATAAATCTCGCCAGTAATGCCGTTCTGCACGGCCGGATTGTATAAGTACTTCCTCGGATTTCATGATTAGTGGTTGCGTATTTGCAAAAGTTGGTCAGCAGTGAACATACTGTCTACCACTGACCAACCCCGTAAACGAACGCTATTTTAGACCTCCCGCATGACCGAAATATAGGTCTCACGGAAGAAAACGATCAATAAACTAAGTATCAAACCTAATACTAAACCGGCCTGCATCGCAATAGACGTACGCACTTCTTTATACAACGGTAAATAAACCGGCGAAATTTCGGTGAATAAAGGAGCCTCCTTGATCATCGACAGGTTCATATTATCCAATTGCTGAACGGCGGCAAAATACTGGGTTGACAGGAAAGAAGAATTGCGGGTAAGTTTCGTTTCTTCCATTTTCCCCGATGCAACAACCATTTGCTGGTTCTGATCGATCGTTCGGGCCAGACGGTTTTCATTACCTCTTAACAAGTAAGACAATGAGTCAATCCGTTTTTCAAGAACTTTTACCACGTCACGGCTTTTCTTGTTTTGTTTCTGCCGGTAATCTTCTTCGATGGTCTCAAGATGGGTTTCGATGAACACTTTTGTAAGCATTTCATCCTGCATACCCCCCCAAAGTTCCATGAAAGACGATTTCCGTTCCGGCTGCTGTACGCTGATTTCGCTCTTTACCCGGGTATAAATCTGCGACATAGCGTTGATCTCTTGTTTGTTATACTCAGAGACCTTTTTCGCCCGGTCGAAGTAAAAGCTGCGCAGGCTGTCGTCTTTCTCCCATTCCTTGTCACGGATACCGCTGTGCCGGATGTAGTAATTGACGAGCAACGTGTCTTTACCATTGATTTTAACGGTTTTCATCAGCGTTTTCTCCACGACCGGCCGCGACAGCGCATAAATCATGAAGTTGTCCCCTACGAAGATACTGGCATCCGGAGCGCTGCCACCCAGACCAAAGGCGCTGGCCAGCGCACCGAGTTCGCCCATGCCGCCGCCACTGCTGCCACCGCCCAGGTTAAAGGTAATGGTTGCGTTATAAATCGGCTTCCGCTCTTCGGCGATGTCAATAAACTTACCGATGGCGGCTCCAATGATGGTAAAGGCCAGCATCAGCTTCCAGTAGCGTTTAAAGACGTCTTTCAGGCTGAAAATGCGCAGTATTACTGCCTTCGGAGACAGCTGGTCAGGTGGAAGCGGACGTTCTACGGTCCTTGGTATGTTATTTTTATTGATGCTTTCCATATTAATTGCCTACGCGGGTTAACACCAGAACGGTTGTGATTAACGTCAGTAATGAACCGGTAATACCAATGGCTGAGTTCAGGACCTGCTGTGGTGTAAGCGGTGTTGATGTCCGGAGCGGAACGGTAATGGTTGCGCCCGGCTCAACGCGCGGATAGATGTTGAAAAACATAAACCGGCGGGTACGGTCTGCTGAACCGTTGGCATACACGATATAGGCACCGCGGCGACGTGACTTTTCCGTGAAGCCACCGGCCTGCGCAATGTAGTCCTGAAACGTACTGCCTGGCCGGAATTTAGCGTTTGTCGGCAGCAGTACTTCGCCCTGTACCCGTACCGTTTCCAGATATTTCGGTACGAGGAGTACGTCCCCTTCTTCAACGATCATATCTTCCGCTGAGCCCGGATTTGCCAGTGCTTTGCCAAGATTTATACCGATTGGCTCCAGTGTGCCGGCAACCAGCTCCGTCTTTTTCACAACCGTATTCCGCGCTACATCAGCCAGTTCATCGATTGCCTTCTGACGCTGAGCCAGCTGCTCCGCCGATTCTTTTACAGGGCGTTGCAGCGTAGCACCTTCCTTGTAGGCATAGGGCGATAAACCGCCGGCCTGCTTAACCAGATCGGAAATACGGAGATCCTTGCGGTCAATCGGATATTCACCCGGCATAATCACTTCGCCTTCAATGCGGGCAAAGGTCTGGGCTGCATAGTTTGGCGAACGGCGTACAATTACCTGATCAAACGGATACAGGAAAAAGCGGCTGTCGTCACTGTCGAGCGTCAGGTCGCGGTTTACGTGGAAGTGGAATACTTCGGCCAGCTGCGCCGTTCTCGATGAAACATCCACATCCTTTTTACGGCGGACTACTTCAATCTGGGCTGCTGCTGCTGATTCTTTCAGCCCGCCTGCCTTCAGAATCAGATCTTCCAGCGTCATATTCGAGACATATATAATATCACCCGTTGGCTGGTTGACGGCACCGCTAATCGATATGGTAGCATTTTCAGCCATGCTGAAACGGGAGGTAATGACGACCTGGTCTTCCCGCTTCAGGACGATATCTTCTGCCTTACCGTTAATGATGTCGGCCAGGTTCAGCGAAATGTTTTCGACTGAAAGGTCTTCACGGGTACGCAGAATCTGGATACGGCCGGTAAAGGCATCGCCGCGCAGCCCTTCCGCATTCTGGATCAGCGTGCGGAGCGTTGGGTTCTGATCAAGCGAGTAACGGCCCGGACGATAGACCGCACCTTCGATGTTTACCTGATTCTCAAAACGGTCCAGCAACTGTTCGATTGTCACAACATCACCATCCTGCAGCTCAAATTTGGCATACTGGTCAGCAGTAACATCAATTACCTTCCGTTCGCGGTCGGTCAGACGGGTTACCTTGATACGGTTCTTATAAGCATTTGCGGCAAAACCACCCGCGTAATACAGCACTTTATCCAGTGTTTCGTTCGGGAGAAGTTCAAACAGGTTGTTACGTTTAACCGTACCCGTTACCTCTACGCGCGACTGGTAGGTGCCGATCCGGATGATGTCACCGTCCTGCAGGCGAACGTCGTTCCGCTGAACACCGTTGAGCAGGTAATCATATAAGTCCAGCGTTACCAGCACTTTGCCGCCACGGATCACGTTGACTTTCCGGTAAGAACCCAGTTCATTGGGGCCACCGGCCTGATAAATAGCATTGGTAGCGGTAGCCAGCGACGAAACCGGATACGTGCCCGGACGGATGGCTTCACCGAGAATAGACACCCGGATACTGCGCAGGTCGGCCAGCGTCAGGTCAAGAAATGTATTTGGCCGTGAACCATTGTAACTCTTGAGTCCAACGAACTTCTGAGACAGCCGGTCACGGATACGGATTTTGGCCTGTTCCACCGATAAACCGGAGATCGAGACTGGTCCAAGGCCTGTAAGCTTACCGAGGAATACGGTTCCGTCAGGCGATACCGTCTGGCTGAAATCGGCCTCAGTATAGCCGTACATGAGGATATTCAGCTTATCGCCGGGCCCCAGCACATAATTCTGTGGCGTGGCCACGTTGATATTCGGCTGGAAAGCAGACGCCAGTTCCGGGTTATTGAAAACGGAGCTACCGAACAGTTTCCGGCGGATTTCCAGTTTTTCGCGGGTACGGGCGGCTTCGTAGCCCTCTTCGATTACCTCTTCATTGGTTTTCTGCGCCTGTTTGCCGTCTATTTCATCCGCTTTATCATTGGACTGGAGGGTTCCGTCGGCATTCTGTACCTGGCCATTCTGAGTACCTTGTCCGGTAGCCGAACGGCCCTGCTGATTCGGTTGATTTACCCCGCCAGGGCGTCCTTGCTGGGATTGGTTACCACCCGGCTGCCCTTTTCCGGGCTGGGATGTTCCTGGCTGAGCACTGCCTGGAATTGATGTACCGGCAGGGATAGTGCCGCCAGGCAAACCGCCCGGAACCGCAACCGGCCCGGGCGTAACCTGGGCGTTCGTGAATGAGACAGGTATCAGTGCGGCTGCCAGAAACAGGGCGCAGGCTGATTTAAGGCTTCGTTTAAACAATTGCTTCGTACTTGTTTTTACCTCGGAGAAGTGAAGACACCGAAAATTTTGCATATTTTTTAGGTGTATGACTAACATTAGGGGGCTTTATTGGACCTAATAACCCTTACGTTGTAAGAATTGTTTTTATTACTTAAACGGGATTTGCTGGCAAAGTAAGCGAACTTTTATCTTATTTTAAATACATTTCTATTTCACGGCGGAATTTCGTATATTGCCTCTTAGAGTAAACACATAAAATAAATTTTGGATTTATTAAGGAACGGTTACTTTGGTATCCATTACCGGAGCACTGTGCCTTTTAGTTGCAACCTTACATGGCAGATTTAACAAAGACGGTTCAGTACGATGAGGATAGTATCCGGTCGCTGGATTGGCGGGAGCACATCCGCCTCCGGCCGGGGATGTACATTGGCAAACTGGGTGATGGATCAGCCGCCGACGATGGCATTTACGTATTGCTGAAAGAAGTGGTCGATAACTGCATAGACGAACACGTCATGGGGTTTGGTAAGACCATTGAGATTAAGGTATCCGACCACCGGGTGGAAATCCGGGACTATGGCCGGGGCATTCCGCTGGGCAAGGTGGTTGAGGTTGTCTCAAAAATCAATACCGGCGGTAAGTATGACTCCGGGGCATTCCAGAAATCGGTGGGCCTCAACGGGGTAGGTACAAAAGCCGTGAACGCACTGTCCGGTTATTTCAAGGTACAGTCGTTTCGTGAGGGTAAAAGTGTCTGGGCTGAGTTTGAACGGGGGATCCTGAAAAACCAGGGCGAACTGGCTACCAGTGAGCGCAACGGTACACTGGTCTGTTTTGAGCCCGATGACTCGGTCTTTAAAAACTACCATTACATTCCGCAGTATCTGGAAAATATGATCTGGAATTACTGCTACCTGAATGCCGGACTGGTCATTTCATTTAACCGTCAGAAGTACGTTTCGCAGAACGGTCTGCTCGATCTCTTACAGAACAAGACCAATGCCGAAACACTCCGATATCCGATTATTCACCTGAAAGGACAGGATCTGGAGATTGCCATGACCCACGGCAATCAGTATGGAGAAGAATACTATTCGTTCGTGAACGGTCAGTATACCACGCAGGGCGGAACCCACCTTCAGGCATTGCGCGAAGCCGTTGTTGAAACGATCCGGAAACACTTCGATAAAAATTATGAAGTGGCCGACATCCGGGCCTCCATTATCTCTGCCATCAGTATCAGGGTGCAGGAACCGGTGTTTGAATCCCAGACAAAAACCAAGCTGGGCTCGGTCGCGATGGCCCCCGAGCCGAATGCCCCGACCGTCAACTCCTTTGTGAAGGATTTTGTCCGCGGTACGCTGGATAACTTTCTGCACATGAATCCTGCCGTGCGGGATGCGCTTAAAAAACGGATTGAGCAATCGGAGCGGGAACGCAAGGAGCTCGCCGGAATCAAGAAGCTGGCCAATGACCGGGCGAAAAAAGCAAACCTGCACAACAAGAAGCTGCGCGACTGCCGGATTCACCTGCCCGACCCGAAGGCCGAAGACCGGTATCAGACCACGCTGTTTATTACCGAAGGGGATTCGGCCAGCGGATCCATTACCAAGTCACGTAATGTACAGACACAGGCGGTTTTCAGCCTTCGTGGCAAACCACTCAACTGCTTTGGCCTGACCAAAAAAGTTGTGTACGAAAACGAAGAGTTTAACCTCCTGCAACACGCGCTGGATATTGAGGATGGCCTTGATTCGCTGCGCTATAACCGGATTGTTATTGCTACCGACGCCGACGTAGACGGCATGCACATCCGGCTGCTGATGCTGACATTCTTCCTCCAGTTCTTCCCTGATCTGGTGCGTAACGGACACCTGTACATTTTGGAGACACCGCTCTTCAGGGTACGGAATCCGAAAAACCATAAGGAAACAACGTATTGTTATTCAGAAGAAGAAAAGCAGATAGCCGGTGCAAAGCTGTCGAAAGGCGGTAAGAAGATCGAAATAACCCGGTTTAAGGGCCTGGGCGAAATTTCTCCGGATGAATTCGGACTCTTTATCGGTGAAAATATGCGTCTCGAACCGGTAATCATCGAGAAGGAAATTTCCATCCCGAAGCTACTTGGCTATTATATGGGCAAGAACACCCCGGACCGGCAACGGTTTATTATTGACAACCTGAGGGTAGAAAAAGATCTTGAAGAAGCTGCCCTGGTATAAACAAAAAAGACCTGATTTCTCAGGTCTTTTTTGTTTATACCGCCATTACACATGCATGGCGGTAGTCAACGGTTTCGGACTACCCTATTTTAATCAGGTATCCGGTATGCAATTTACTGTGGCATCAGCACACGGTCAATGATGTGGACAACACCATTCGTAGTCACCTGATCGGCCGAAGTAACATTGGCAACGTTGGTGCCATTGCCTTTACCCAGGATCGTAACTTTTCCAGCGCTAACATTTGTCCGGATGCTGGTTCCCTGTGCCGTTACAAGGTCAGCACCGTTCTGGAAGGTGCTTGAGAACGCACGGTAGGTCAGCACGTGGTAGTTCAGCAGGTTTGCCAGTGTCTGGGCGTTAGCGGCCCGTACGGCTGCTTCATCTGCATAACCCGCAGCCTTAAAGGCGGCATTCGTCGGAGCAAAGACCGTAATACCGTTCTGGGCATTAGCTGCTAAGCTGTTTTGGACAGTAGTACCGGCCCGTTCAACAGCTGCTGCAAAGAATGACAGGTCAGCGTTACCTTTAGCAAAGTCAAGCACCGTGACTGTCGGTGGCATCAATACCTTGTCGATAACATGAATTACCCCGTTAGTAGCGGCAATATTTACCTGAACTACTTTTGCGTTGTTCACACTGATAACATTATCCGCAGTTTTGTATACGGACAGGCGGGCATCCGACAGCGTCGTCTGATATGACGTATTGACTGCGGTCGGGAAAGCGGCCTGATCAATCTGCGAACCCAGTACGTGGTACTGAAGAATACGTTTCAGGTCAGCGGCGTTTGCGGAGCTGACAGCTGCTGCGCTGGCATAACCGGCTGCTTTAAAGGCATCATCAGAAGGTGCGAAAATCGTCAGCGAACCTGAGCGGAGATCCTGTTCCAGACCGGCACGGGCTATGGCAGCTGATAAGAACGTCAGATTACCGGCACTTTTGATATAGTCAGTGCCGGGAACGACCGTTGAATTACCGGGTGTCGACGTTGTTGAGCTTGGTGGATTGGTCACCGTGCTGGTACCCGGAGGGCTTGTAGTTGAGCCTGGAGGCGTTGTGCCGGTACCCGGTGATTGCGGATCCGGATCAGTTCCGTTACAGCCTACGAAGGCAGGCGCTGAAAATAGCATTGTTGCGGCAACAAGGTACGACCAGCCGTACCGTTTCATGGTCTTGTTCATACGTTGAGATTATAGATAAGTGAAATATAAACCCGTCCGGAGGATGCCTTTTGTGGCCCTGCGTGGGGTAACATCGTAATTAGAACGGGGAGTGTTTAAAAGTTGTTTGCGTTTTTTTTCCTGCGGGAACACGACATTGGCTCGTATCAGGATTAAAAATGGGGTAAGCAGAAGGAAAAATGCCCCTTTAGCGATAGTATAAAGGCATAAGGTGTAAATTTGCAGCTATTGACTGACCTCTTACTGATTTGTTGACACTAGACTCTCTCCGAAACGCTATTGACGCCATTGACGATCAAATGCTGACCCTGCTGAACGAACGCATGGAACTGGTTCGTCATGTGGGTGAACTAAAGCGTTCAACGAATGCTGTGATCTACCGGCCGGAACGCGAAAAGCAGATTATCGACCGGTTAGAACAGCAGAATAACGGATTAATGACCCGCGCCGCGATTGAGGCTGTTTTTCTGGAAATTTTTGCCGTTTCCCGTAACCTTGAGCTACCGGAACACGTAGCTTTTCTGGGTCCGGACGGCAGTTTTACCCATCAGGCCGCCGAAAGCCGCTTCGGGGCAATGAGCGCTTATATGGCGTTGCCAACTATCCGTTCGGTGTTTGAAAGTGTGGAGACCGGCCGGGCACGGTTTGGGGTAGTACCCATCGAAAATAATCAGGAAGGTGTCGTTTTTGAGACCATCGACCTGCTGAATGAAAAGGAGCTGATGATTGCGGCCGAGGCCGAAATTCCGGTGCATTTTACGTTTGCGACGCAGGCCGAAAATCTCGCCGACATTACCCATATTTATTCAAAGGACATTGCATTCCGTCAGTGCAGCAAGTTTCTGAATGACTCGTTTGATGGGTTGAAAGCTGAATTAGTACCGGTAGAGTCAACATCAAAAGCCGCAAAACTGGCCGCTCAGCAACCGAATGCAGCGGCGATATGCTCAACCATTGCGGCTAAATTATTCGGCGTGCCGGTATTGTTTGATAATATTGAGGATAGTGACCTGAACCGGACGCGCTTCCTGATTCTGGCAAAAGACTTTAAGAACCAGCCTAGCGGCCAGGATAAAACAACCCTGATTGCCCGGCTGCCCAACACCGAATCGCCGGGTGTGCTGGCGGAGTTTCTGCAGGAGTTTAACGCCCGCCGGATTAACCTGACCAAAATCGAAAGCCGTCCGATGCGCGGTGGTGCGTCGTTTGTGTACTGGTTTTTGCTGGAGTGCGAAGGCCATGCCGATGAACCGCGCCTTCAGGAAATTCTGAACCACCATGCTGCTGATGTGAAATGGGTCGGCAGTTACGTGCGGGTCTCGTAAAAAAGCCTGAAGCGACAGGGCAGGCCTTGTCGCTTCAGAATACAGGTTTACCCAAATGATTTTTTAGGAACGGCGTGCCAGTCAATCCGGCGGTCGGCCTCGGCCAGATCGATGAATTCAAAATTTTTCAGCAACCGGTGCAGCTTCGGCCAGCAACCCTTCAGGCCGTAGTACGATTTAAACCGACGTGTCATGCCCAGATCGTCGATGACCGGTTGGGTATGGTCAAAATCCCGCGGGTGAAAATAGGTCATCACATACGACGATTTCTGCGTAAACCGGTGAATAACCGGGTAGGGTAGCAGCCGGAAATATCCCCCGCCGGAGAAAATAACATCCTGCCCGGCAATACTAACCGTGTTGATCGGAAACTCCTTAAGCGGTGCCCCGTTGATATCGATCAGGCTTGGGGCGGTGATCCCGAATGCCGCATCTCCACCGTGTGAACGGCGCGCTGAAAAGACTGAGCAGTCCATATTGATTCCGTTTTCAAGCAGGATCGGGAACACCCAGCGGTTCAGGAATTTGATCGAAAAGCCGGGCGCACGGTATGCCCTGACAGCTTTGCCCGTTACATCCTGTAAGGCCTTTATAGACCGCTGCAGGTCTTCCGTAAATTCAGCGGGTGTCTGCTCATAAGCCAGCTGATGGGCATACGAATGGGTAGCCACTTCATAACCCGCCGCATCAATCCGTTTGATTACGTCAGGATATTTTTCGGCAACCCAGCCCAGACAGAAAAATGTCGCCCGTGAATTGGTTTCATCGAGCAGCTGGAAAATCAGGTCCATGTTCCGGTGGATACGCGACTCATACCGGCTCCATTCGGCTTCGGTCCGGGTTGAGGCGTTGTCCAGAATATGAAACCACTCTTCGATATCAAACGTCAGGATATTCATGTGTAGAAATTTGCACCGGACAGGATGGCTGCCTGACCCGGTGACGGAGCATTAATAGAATTTTTTACCGGCCGCCTTAAACGCCTGTACATCTTCCTTCGTCGGGAAGGTAAAGTACGTCATCTGCGACGCATCATTTTCCTGAAGCTGATAATTACCGGAATGAATTTTATCGATAGCCTCGAGAATAGCGTCCATGCCCATCTTCTTGGTGACATGAATCAGCTCCTCCTGCGACATATTCCCGATTTCGACCGGATTCTGTACGAGAATCGGACCGCTGTCAATGCCTTCATCCACAAAGAAAACGGATACGCCCGTGCGTTTTTCATTATGCCGTAATACCCAGAACGAAGGCATCAGACCACGGTATTTAGGCAACAAGGCTGTATGCAGGTTAATACAGCCGTGCGTGGCCGTATCCAGTAGCTTTTGCCTGAAAATCTGATTACCGGCAATGGACACCAGCAGGTCGGGCTGATAGGCCTTGATCTTCGCCAGATTTTCGTCCTTATTAATATTCCCTTCAATGTGAATCAGCGGGATTTTAAAGCCTTCCAGCACCTTGCGGACATTGTTGCCCGGATCCAGCTTCGACTTGACAAATTTTACGCCATACC